>JBDTVG010000112.1:0-57115 GCA_040007395.1 Chloroflexota bacterium | reverse complement strand
ACCGCCACCGATCAATAAAACTCCGGATGATACGCCGAATAAACCCTCCTAAATAGCGCGAGTTCGGGAGTAGGCAAACCGCAAATCCTCGTGGCGAATCTTAGTCAGCGAGGGCTTTTAGGCTGCCAGCAAGAGGCAGTTACACTAACTTAGCCCTGCTTAAAATCATTTAATCATCAAGGAATATCATGCCATTTATCGGAGAATTAGCCGCGATTGGAACGTCGTTCGCGTTTTCAATTGGGTCAATCTTGTTCACATTTGCCGGGCGTTCTGTGGGGACGGGAGTCCTCAACCGCGTCCGGCTAGCGCTGGCGCTGATCTTTACGTTGATCCTGCATCGGCTCATCGTCGGTAACTTCTACCCGGTCAATACGCCTGCCGATACCTTTTTTTGGATGGCAGCCTCTGGCCTTGTCGGCTATGTCATTGGGGATGCGTTCTTGTTTCGAGGGTTTGTGATGGTTGGTCCGCGCCTTTCGATGCTCATGATGTCATTGGCTCCGGTGTTGAGTGCGATCATGGCGTGGGTGTTTTTGCATGAAGGGCTGGATTTGGTTGAAATTATCGGGATCGTCATTACGATGGCGGGTATTGCGATTGTTGTTGGGGAGCCGCAAGCTACCACGCCAAGTGAAACCCCGCATGAGGATCGCAGGCTGTATGTGATGGGCTTGCTCTTTGCCTTTGGCGGAGCACTTGGACAGGCGGGTGGCAGTCTGCTAGCAAAGATCGGCTTGGCGGGCGGGCTGCCTCCTATTTCGGGCAATGCTATTCGCCTGACGGCTTCCGTCATCGTGATCTGGCTGTGGGCAGCTATCAGCGGTCAGCTTATCCCCACCTATCAAACGCTGCGGCAGAACCGTCGCGCAATGATGTTTATTGTGGGCGCAACCATTGCGGGGCCAGTGATTGGCGTATGGCTAGCCCTGACTTCAGTCCAATTAGCACCACTCGGCATCGTGACCACTTTGCAATCGCTTCCCCCGATTTTCCTGATTCCGATTGGCTATTTTGTCTTCAAGGAGCGTATCACGAGGCGTGCGGTGTTAGGCACGATAGTCGCTTTGATCGGAAGCATTCTCCTGTTTTTCTAGGGAAGATTGCCCTCATCCCTAGTCCCTTCAAGAGTAGTTATTTAACAAAATGGCGGGTCGGGCAGGTCCGACCCCTACAAAAGACGGTTTGGTATAGTGGCGAGGCTGTCTCGCCCGCTGAAACCATTAAAAACCTATCCTTGAAAGCACCCCAGTCCAACTTCCGCAGGGCGTTTATGCACCGCTACTTTTAATGGCAGGTCGGGCTTTCCCGACCCCTGTATCCTGCACTCGTAGCCCTCATTGGCTAGTTCTGCACACGGCTTTGCCCTGCCCTGAATAGGCCAAAGAGATCTATTTTGACTTTGGTAATAATGCGGCATAATTCCCCTTGAATTATAACTTCATCGACTACGCTGAACTAGCAATGTGTAAACGCCCTATAAGTTGCCAATACCCTAAATCAGGTTGTCGTAGAAAATGATAATTAGTGAGTAGAAGGGTATAAAATGAGCCACGTACACAATCGCACTCAAGACTTTCTAACCAGTGGCGGCGAGATGGGCGCACTAATGCGCGGCGTTGATTGGGCAAGCTCACCGCTTGGCCCGGTGGAACAATGGCCCCAAAGCCTCCGGACTTCCCTCAGCATCTTGTTAGATACCTATTTCCCCATGTATATTGCTTGGGGACGTGACTTTATCCAGTTCTATAATGATGGCTATAGACCGATTCTTGGGCTAACCAAACACCCCGGTGCGTTAGGGCGTGCTGCGCGAGAAACGTTTGCCGAAAGTTGGCACATTATTGGCCCGATGTTTGAAGGCGTAATGCAAGGGAACACGGTAGGCTCCGAAGATTGGATGCTGCCACTCGACAGATATGGCTATTTGGAAGAATGTTATTTTACGTACTCCTACAGCCCGATTCGGGATGAAAGTGGCGATGTCGGGGGGGTGTTGGTTACGGTATCAGAAACGACGCAGCGGGTTCTGAGCGAACGGCGGTTGCGGACTCTCCGCGATTTGGCGTTCCAAACTGAGCAAAATGTGAGCATCGAGGATATTGCACACACTGCGATTGAAATATTGAGCGCAAATCCGGCGGATATGCCGCTGGCATTGTTCTACAGTGTTCATGGGGAACAAGCCTTATTATTGAATACGACGGCCTTACCAACGCATATTGCCGTTGCAGATATTGCGCCCTCAAGTGTCGATCTCAATCAGCCCGATGCATGGCTGCTGGATAAAGTGGTGCAGTTGGGCAATACGCAAGTCGTGGATGATGTTGAAGAACGCTTCGGTTCGTTCGCGATTGGACTGTGGCCTGAGCCAATAGCCAAAGCGGTCGTGCTTCCTATTTCACGCCCCGGTCAGAGCGAACCTTATGGCGTACTCGTTATCGGAATCAGCCCACGCCGTGAGTTCGACGATGATTATCGTAGCTTCTTAACGCTGGTTGTCGGTCAAGTTGCAACCGCAATCTCGAATGGTCGCGCCTATGCGGAAGAGCGTAAACGGGCGGAAGGGCTTGTGGAACTAGATCGCGCTAAAACAGAATTCTTTAGCAATGTTAGCCACGAATTCCGCACACCCTTGACTTTGATGATCAACCCTTTGCAAGACTTGCTAAACGGCGTTACCGGATCGCTCACTCCTCAGCAGGCGGAGACGCTGGACATTGCTTATCGCAACAGTCTCCGCTTGTTGAAATTAGTCAATACGCTGCTGAATTTTTCACGTATTCAGAATAACCGTATCGAGGCGGCTTTTGAGCCAACCGATCTGGCTACATTCACGGCTGGCTTATGCAGTATCTTCCGATCCGCCATTGAACAGGCAGGAATGCAGTTGGTCGTCGATTGCCCTCCGCTGCCCGAACCTAGCTTTGTTGATCGCGAAATGTGGGAAAAGATAGTGCTCAATCTGCTATCCAATGCCTATAAGTTCACCTTCGAAGGCAAAATTGCAGTGACGCTGCGTGCGCTTCCCGAACAGGTTGAATTAACGATTCAGGATACAGGTATCGGGATCGCGGCTGCGGAACTGCCCCATCTGTTTGAGCGGTTCTTTCGTGTCCAAGGGGTACGCACCCGGACTCACGAGGGATCAGGCATTGGATTGGCGTTGGTCAAGGAACTGGTGAATTTGCACGGCGGACACATTGACGTAGTCAGTACGCCGGGGACAGGTACCACTTTTACCGTGACTATTCCACGCGGCACAGCCCATTTGCCCCAAGAGCAGATCAGAACAGGCGGCAGAATTGCGCCGGGTGTAGAGGCGGTGGCTTATGTGGAAGAAGCCTTACGCTGGCTGCCTGATGACCCTATAATGACGGAACAAGTAACGGAACAAGTTCTTTATACCAACGGCATAGACAGGCCGATTTTTGCCTCAGATGTTAGCCACGCATGTATTCTGATCGTTGACGACAATAGGGATATGCGCGATTATTTGCGCCGATTGCTCAACCCTCACTATCAAGTCAAGGTCGCCGACAATGGACAGTCCGCCTTAACGCTAATCGCCGAACAATTGCCGGATCTCGTCCTGACCGATGTGATGATGCCGTCGCTAGACGGTGTGCAACTTCTCCAAGAACTGCGGGCGGATCTAAAGACACGCACCCTTCCGATCATCCTGCTTTCGGCACGGGCGGGCGAGGAAGCGCGGATTGAGGGTCTGAACGCCGGAGCAGATGACTACATAGTGAAGCCTTTTTCGGCACGCGAATTGATCGCTCGCATTGATGCACATCTGAATATTGCTCAACTGCGCCAACAACTCTTGGATACCGAGCGCGACTCCCGTCATAAAGCAGAAGAGTCGGATCGTCTCAAGCTCCAGTTTTTGGCGATGGTGTCCCATGAACTGCGGACTCCGCTATCGGCAATTAAAGGGTTTTCGTCCACCTTACTCGCCACCGATATTGATTGGGATGTTGAAAACCAACGAGCCTTCATCAGCATCATCGATCAAGAGGCTGACAAGCTGACAACGCTGATCGAAGAGGTGTTGGATTTATCTCGCCTGCAAGCAGGCCGTCTTGAAATCAAGCCCCAGCCACAATCACTCGCGCATATCATTGAGTCTGTGCAGGCTGAACTTGCCGTGATGACAAAAGAGCATTGCATCACCACTGATGTGCCTTTTACCTTGCCACTGGTTTTCGCGGACTCGATGAGAATTGCTCAGGTAATCACGAATTTGGTGGGCAATGCAGCCAAGTATACGCCAGTCGGCACTTTGATTCAGATCATCGCTAAACCTATCAATGGCTATGTGCAAGTGGATGTTTCGGATGAGGGCGATGGCATTTCCCCCGCGATGCGTGAAGTTGTTTTTGAAGCGTTTCGCCAAGGCGAGGGTCAAAAACAAGGGGCAGGGCTTGGCCTAGCAATCTGCAAAGGGTTAGTCGAGGCGCATAATGGCAAAATTTGGATCGGTGAAAACGCGACTGGCACAGTAATTTCATTTACGCTGCCCATAGTAGAGGTCGTGTAAGCGCTCCAACCATTACACAGAAGGGCCGTGCGACCCGTTGAGAAAAGGATTATCAGGGATCGGGCGATAACCCGATCCCTGAACATTGATGGACTGTAGCTTAATCGTTACGGAACGAAAGTGGGCGCGGCAGGCTGTGGAGTGCTGGTTGGTACCGCCGTCGCTGCCACTGTTGGGTCAGGCAAGCGTGCGATATTCGGCCCTGCGATCCAGTGTCCCGCGACAGGCTGATCGCCATTGACACCATAGCTAAAGGCAATATCTGCTGACCCAGCCGCTGGGACATTCTTGAGCAGCATTTGTCCTGTTGAGGGTCGGAAGACTCCAACACCGCTTGTGCCATCGCCGTCCCAATCGCCCGCTAACGGCAGATCGCCTGTGATACCGAATATAAAGCTGATGTCGGCAAACACGCTGCACGAGCAAACTTTGTTGCTCAAGAAGTATGTGTTATTTGTGGGACGATAGATGCCGGGGCTGTCGATCCCGTCGTGGTTCCAGTCGCCCGCCACAGGTTTGTCGCCCGGTGAGCCGAGTACCATCTGAAAATCAGCGAAGCCTGTGGTCGGCTTATTCTTCAAGTAAATTAGCCCGTTAGAAGGACGATACACGCCAATGCCGTCACGCCCATCGCCATCCCAGTCACCCGCCATCGGAATGTCGCCGGGGCTGCCCAAGACTGCCGAGTAGATCACTGGGGAGCCTTGTGCGTTCGAGTCCTTGAGTAGGAACAGGCCAGAAGCCTGACGGTAGACCCCCACAGTATCCACGCCGTCGCCGTTCCAGTCACCCACGATTGCCAGATCAGTGCTTGCGCCGAGCGTTAATGTCACATCGGCGGGGCCAGCGGCATTGTATTGTCGCAGATAGAAGGTGGCAGCGCGGAACACGCCTACTGTATCGTAGGTCGCCGCCGATGGTGGCTGTATCGCCGGGGCAGACGCAAACTCATACGCGCCGATGTCACAGTTGACCCCCGCCGGACGCAAATAATTGCGCTGGTCAACTCCGTTTGTGCCAGTGCAGCTTGCTGGGGGAATGGCATTGATCGCTGGACTATTAAACAACAACGCTATCGTTTTGGTCGGGCCGCCGTTATCGCGCAATTGGGTATCGATCCCCGCAGAGGCAGGATTAGTGATGTCTGTCCCGACGAAACCGCTGCCATCTGTCGTGTTACCAACCAAGTTGTACCCTTGCGAGGTTATTGGGCCGCTGATGTCTGGGCCAGAACTACCAGTGTTTAGCGCGAACAACGAGTTTTTTACGTTGGCTGTAGCCGATTGGAAAATGCCACCGCCGTCGGTTGCGCCGTTGTTGGTTAGGGTTGTATTCACCAGATTGAGTGTGCTGCTATTGAAGATTCCGCCACCTGCGCTGGCTGAATTCCCAATAAGGGTACTGTTGGTCAGCGTCGCAGTAGAACCGTTGAAGATCCCACCACCGCTGCCGCCGCTGCTGATGTTGCTCACAAAGGTCGTACCCTTGACGGTCATCGATCCCGTCGCGACGTAGATTCCAGCACCGCTGTTAGTACCGATATTGCCTGTCAGTGTGCTAGTGTTTAGGGCTAAAACAGATCCGTTGACGTAGATCCCGCCGCCAAAGGTCGCCGAATTAGTAGAGAATGTGCTGCCCGTAACGGTGGCAGTGCCACTTGTGGCAAGACCACCACCATTGGTGGCTGAGTTTGCTAGAAACGTGGTGTTGGTCGCCGTCAATGTTCCGGCGCTGCTCACGCCGCCGCCATTGCCTCCACCAGTATTATTGCTTATCGTTGCATTATTGAGCGTCAGAGTGCCGCTGTTGTAAATGCCGCCACCACCCGCACCCACCAGACCGCCGCTGACTGTCAGGTTGTTCAGCGTTAGGCTGCCCCCATTGTTGACAAACAGAAGGCGGAACTGCGGGATTGCGCCTCCTGTAGAGCGTGCCAGCGTTGAATGGTTGCCGTTGATTGTGACAAACGCATTGATGGCAGGGAGGCCATTGCTTCCCAGACCGCCGATGCTGTTGTTGTTTACCGTCAACAGATAGATACAGCCATCGGCTAGATTAATGTTGTCACCATTCGTGACACTGCCTAATGCACTGATCAAGTTGTTGGTGTCGCCACAGCTAATATTAAAAGTGGCGGCATGGGCACGGGACGGACTGCTCAGGCTGAGGCCAACCAGCGCAGTAACGACGAGGAGCGCCAAAACGTGACGAAAACGTTGCATAACTGCAATCTCCTGTAAATGTAAGTCGACACGAGCCGCATTCGATGACTGGATCGAGAGATCGTGAATATCCAATCTGTATTCTATGTCCGAACATGGATAATTGCTTAATGCGTGGCAGGGACTCAGCGGCGAAGTTATCGCTTCGTAGAGGAATGCAGGCAACAAAAAGAGGGCTGTTGGTAGGCCCGTAGGCAGCAACCAGCCCTCTAAAATTTATTAGGGATGACTATATCAAAGCTGTTCCAATTCGTCAACTAGAACTTTTGAGTCAAATCGGCAAACAAAAACCGACTCTCACGAGTCGGTTTATTGTGGGTGACTACTGGGATTTGAACCCAGACAAACTGCGCCACAAGCAGTTGTGCTGCCATTACACCATAATCACCATATACGGCGAACTGAAATTAGTATAGCACAGCCTAAATGTTCTTGCCAAGAGTCAATTCGACTATTGAGGAGTGAAGTTGATCGTGCCTCAACCATTTATTGTCCCGGTACGTACACGTCATACACGTAAAGCGTCGCGCTCCACTCAGCGAAGCTGCGTTCGATAATGGCGCGAACCTTTTTCCACGATAAGCCGCCATAGCCAGCCCCAATGCGGGGCATAGCAATACTCACGATAATTTCGCGATCCGCGATCTGTTTCATATTTTCCAACACCTGTTCGATAGTTGGATAAGTGGCACGCTGCCGCCAATTATTTTCCTGAGTAGCCAAGTTGAACACCGAGGGTTGATCTTCGGCTTTCCACAGGAAAACATCGCCGGGGTTAAACTCGCGTGGATTGGCTTTGCACCTTCGACGGTATTCCTCAAACATCTCTGGGTAACGCTGCTTAATTCCTACCGCAATGCCCGCGCCCATTGAACCGATACAGTTGCAGCCATGTGCAAATGCCTGCACGTTATATTTGTTGACAAATACATCGCCTTCAACGAATTGAATGGGCATTGCTGATCCCTTCTTGTTTAGTCTTTATCCTTTTTGCTTGGCGGTAATGCGCGGCGTGGCAACGGCAATTTGGGGCGTTGTGTCTTATCATCAATCAGGGTTGGCTTGTGAGTACTGAAGCCCGCGCCGCTGAGCGAGGTCATGCTTCCAGTACCCATAAAACCTTGATTACCACAGCGATCATGACACGCAAAAGACTGACGACCATCGGCTAGCCGTTGTATACGCGCCCCGCAGATATATTCCTGACATCTGCCGCAGCGGAAAAATCGGGTATCTACTGCTGTGTCTTTGCCGTACCCGCAGCACGGGCAATACCACCCCACAAAACTGAAATCACTAAAATTGAAAGTCCCCGAATCGGCTTGATAATTCGGTTGTTTTTTCGGCGGCGGCAATGCTTCCTTTTGCGGAGGTTCTTGTTCGGCAGCATTGAAAAGCTTTTTGACCCATTTACTAGCATCTTTTGCTAGACTGGGCAGCGCAACTAACATTTCTTGAATAGTGCTTTCCAAAATATCCGCCGGACTATTGAGCGCAGCATAGCGGGCTTCTTCCGGCGTAAAGTTGTTTTCATCGACTATTTTTACGATGGTAAACCGCACCAACGGACTTTGCCGCGCAAAAATTACTAGAAAGCGTCTCGAAGTTTGTGAACATCTGAATCGAAGGACTCGATATGACTCTGCGTCCAACATAGTGTTTCTCCATAACAATAGAAACTAAAGAAGTTTGCTTACCATAATATAAGTGATCGTGTGTTTAATTCATCATGCCCCTCCATTATATAGCATAAATTCCGCTAAATATAATGGGGCAAATTCGGTTAGATTTCAAAGTGTAGAGTGCATTTGAATATTCGTCTATTGCATAAACAAGCCCCAAATGTGTATTCCTTTTTGAGATTCTTACATAGGAACAATGCCATACGCGAATTAGTTGTGAAAAGCTTACTTTGATAAAGGATTTGATAAAGGAGTACTTCCAGCCTTCTTGGGAAGGCTCCGACTGATATTTTCAAAGACAGTGCGGATATATTTTCCAGTTCGTCGGTCGGTAGATGCAGTCACCAATGTTATTGGACATTCTGGTGTGGGACGTTCTTTATAGCCCGTTACGATTGGAATGCCATAGTAGACATTTCTAGGATCATCCGTTGGCACATCCCAGTAGCCCCCAATTAATCGTATGAATGTTTCGCCCACGTATCTACTAGCGCCATCGAGTATCTGAGCTTCTTTTCCCGGTTCCCTACCTTCGCGTATTCTTAAAAGGATTTTTTGAATATCATCTATACTCGAAAATTGAAGTAGTATCCAGTCCTCCAAAACGTCAAGCGAGGCAAATGAATAATCCAGTTTTTCACACAAATCTGGAGGCAGGAGGTCATAGAATTCTTCAAGTGCATCGTCCATGACAACATACCAAGAATCATATTTTTCTTTTAACATTGCAGCTTCGTCATTCATGCTAGCCCTCTAAATGCTATTTTATGCCTATATTCTATGTTGTCTAACCGACTATTCAGCTCTTTTTGAGCGGCTGCATAAGATCTCGCGGACTTCCATCAGGATCGTGCCGAGCTTGTTTTGACCGCTGCCATCCGCGCCACAACCCCAGTAATAATCGCCGGGTGCATTCTCGACAATGGGTTCGTCGCCTGTATCCAGCAGCACCGCTTGAATATCGGTGTGCAACTCGAACTTGCACAGCACCGCCCGTCGCATCAGATCATCTTTGACCGTTTCCCAATCGGGGCGCAGCGGACGTTGACGAGATCGCCCCATGCGTGCCGCAATTGTCGGCGACTTTGACAGTCGAATTGAGTCGGCATAGGGAGTCCCGACAAACTTTTGCGCCTGAAAGTAATGTTCGCTGGTAGGCCAATACTGCCCATCAAGGGTAAAACCATGGGCGGAAAAGTTCGAGAAGCAGCCATAGGGTTGTTCACGGGCGCTGTAGAAATAGATGGGCATCGTGTTTCTCCGTTGATACTAATCAGCTTATCCCTCATTATAGTCAGACCTGTGACACCTGCGGTCACAGGCTGATCCAATCCGATCACGAAGGTAAAGGGAACTCGCGCTCAAGGTAACGGTTGCAAATCGGGTTCTGTCCAGACGTGGCGAGCAGTGTCTGATTGTATCAAGCTGGTGCTGTAATATTGGGCGATCAACTTGCCATCCAATAGATTGGGATGCGCTTCGACAAACTGATGAAAATCGGTAATGGCTGGGGTGGCAGCAATGGCATGATTGACCATCCTTGCCCAGAACAGCGTAATCGTCTCATGGTATTTGCCCGGCGCGCCTGCTACAGTCGCCAGATGTTGCACTCCTGTACTTATTTTGAGGATGCCTTCGTCCAGACCATAAGCCCGCAGATACAGCCACGCCATGCGTACATGCGCCTGATGCGGAAAGTGGGGCAGCGTCGCCTGCTCAAAAGCCGTCAAAAACTCGCTGTCATTCATGGTCGTTTCTCCTAAATAAAAAACCACCCGTTACCGGATGGCTTTTCAAAACACAGAGCTATGGCGCGATTTATGCAATATAAAAGCGCACACGATTGGGATTTGTCCCGCGTGTGCGCTTGTTTGATCGCGTTTCTTGGCTAATCAATACTGTAGCAAAGTTGGCAGCAGCGGTCAAGACTCAAACTTCGTTGATAAAGGCGAAGATTAGCGGGCGGCGTTTGGTTTCGTTATAGAACATCTTCCGCAGCGCTTCTTGCACCATTTCCTGTTTGCGCCCGTTGGCTTCGGGATTCTGGCTCAGGATGCGCTTGACTGTCTCACGGGCATTATCCATTAAGGTGTCGGACTCGCGGTGGAATACAAAGCCGCGTGAAACGATCTCTGGCGCGTTAATGCACTCATGTGTCGTTGAATCGACCTTCACATTGACGATCACGATCCCGTCGCGGGCTAGCGTTTCGCGATCCCGGATCACGGCTGGGCCAATATCGCCTACGCCTGCACCATCGACAAAGACATAGCCACCCGGAACCCGCTCTCCGAGAGTTAGTACACCATTTTCGTCGAAGGACAGGATCGTGCCATTTTCGACAACGGCGATATTTTCAGGCGGAATACCGACCTGTTCCGCGAGTCTTGCGTGCTGGCGTAGATGGCGTAGTTCACCGTGAATGGGGATAAAGTACTTGGGACGCACCAGATTAATCAGCAGTTTTTGTTCTTCTTGGCTAGCGTGTCCCGAAACGTGTACCTGCTCTATCGGGTCGTAGATGACATTTGCGCCACGCTGGAACAGTCGATTAATCGTGCGATGAACGCCTTCCTCGTTGCCGGGGATGGGATGCGCCGACATGATCACCGTGTCGCCCGGTTGGATGGCAAGCTGATGATGTTTGCCAATGGCCAACCGCCCTAGCACCGCCGATGGTTCGCCCTGTGTGCCAGTCGCCATAATCACGACTTCTTTGGGATCGAGCTTTTTGGCCTCATCGATGCTGATCATCAGGTCGGGCGAGAGTTCGAGATAGCCCAGATTGACCGCCATCTTGATATTGTCGCTCATGGTGTGTCCGGCAACCGCCATTTTGCGATTGTAGCGGCGGGCAGCAGTGGCGACCTGTTGAATTCGCGAGATGAGCGAAGCGAAGGTCGCTACGATAATCCGCCCCGGTGCAGCGCGAAATACACGATCAAAGGCAGCATCAATCACCGCCTCTGAGGGAGTCCAACCGGGATGATCCGCGTTGGTACTATCGGAGAGGAGCGCCAATACGCCCCGCGACGCAAACTGCGCCAAGCGTGCGAAATCTGGGGGCCAGTTATCGACAGGGGTATGGTCGAACTTGAAGTCGCCAGAGTGAACGATCATCCCGACGGGCGTATTGATGCCCAACCCCACGCCATCGGGGATGCTGTGACAGACATGAAAAGTTTCTACTGAAAACGGGCTAATATCCAGCGTATCGCCTGCACGGAATGTCACCATCTCAAGATGGTCTAGCAGATGCGCTTGCTTGAGCTTGACTTCCAATAGGCCGCGTGTCAGCGGCGTAGCATAGATCGGCGCTTGAAAGGCCGCCGCGACGTGTTGGATCGCACCTGTATGATCCTCATGCCCATGTGTCACGATAATTCCCCGCACGTTCAGATCATCCCGGTGGGTCAGGTGTCTGAAGTCAGGGATAATATAGTCGATGCCCAACATATCGTTTTCAGGAAACATCAGACCCGTATCGACGATGATGGCTTCCGTGCCATACTGAAACATCATCATATTCTTGCCAACTTCCCCCAGTCCACCCAGAGGAATAATTTGTAACGCAGGCTTAGTCATAAAAATTACCGCTCCCGAACTGTACTCACTCTCCACTCTGCCATAGGATAACGCAAATGCCCGCAAGGGCTATCTTTGCGGGCAAGAAAATTCTGTGCGATTTTATAGTGATTATGTACGAAGCACCCCAGCTATTCGCGGGTGACACGTACCGCGTTCAGGCCGCGCTCTGTCTCTTCGACTTCAAAAGACACTCGATCACCGCTTTTCAGGATACGAACCCCTTGACCCGTAATTGCTGAGTAGCGGACATTCACGTGGTTGCCCGTTTCTTCTTCGATAGTGCCATGCCCACGTGTACGGTCAAATTCGCGAACGATACCGAAACACCGACCTGTTAATGCTTGCATGATTAGCCCAACTCCTTCGTGATATGCTATGTTGCTTCTATGACCTCGAATTGGATCATAGATAATTTTAAAAGAAAATCGTTACGGAATATATTATCTTTACACTACAAAAACTATTTCAAAGGGTTATGTGAACGCTCACAGTTTTAGTGTATGCGCTTTTTTGTACGTAGTCAACAGAAATTGATGCTATTTTGTTAGTCATTTTGCCCAAATTATATCATGTAATGACGTATAATTAATATATGATCGTATAACGAGTAGGTCTTAATTATTTAACAATTATATTCCTGTGGCACCGTGCCCACATCAGAATTGATGTGATTCAGCAACATCGCCCACGGTCTTTTTTTCTTTAGCTAAATTCCGAACGCAGATCGATACCCTATACCGATTTTGATCCAAACGTAAACATCATTAGAATTAGTTTGTGGTTGTGCGATAACCCAACCACTGGTACTATGAGGTAAGTTTCGGGTGTTGTTATACTGCTCACTCGCCAAAAGAGCAGTGGGGCAGGAGGATAAATTGGGCTGGCTACTCGTCGAGGATGACACTGATATTCGTAACGTCGTTGCGGTGATGATGAGCGTCTGGGGAGAAAAACCCCTGCCATTTCCCGACGGTAATGCTGCGTGGGCTTGGCTGGATAGTGTTGCCAATGGGACGTTTACTGGCGAATTGCCCGAATTAGCGCTCATGGACATCCGAATGCCGGGGTATACAGGCGACAAGATCGCGGCACGTATCCGCCAAACCTCTGCCATCAAGGATATTCCAATTATCCTGATGACTGCATTTAGCTTGAACGATTCTGAGGTCAAGCAGATGATCGATCAAACAGGCATTGACTATCTTATCAATAAGCCTTTGCCAGATATGGAAGATTTTCGCAGCACGCTGTACCGTGTACGCGATGATAAGCGGGCGAAGATGAGCGCAGCCGCTAAAGCCAATGCGGACAAAATTGATACGGGCAAAGTAGTCGATGCAGGCAAAGTCGATAACGTGGAAAAAAAGGAGTAAGGACGCGCGCGAAACTGTAGAATAAGCATCCTTCATAGAGTATACTCCAATGACCTATGCAAAACGATAGACCTATGCCCGACGACTTCAACATTCAGGCTCGCGAACGTGATGTTCGGGGGCTGCTGCGCGTGATCGACGAATTCGGTTCTGCCGCCGAGCGTCTGTTTGATCGCTTGTATCGCGGGTTAAACCGCAAACAGCGCCGTGCCGAACGGCCTGACCCAGATCAGATTACGGCCTTGCGGCAGGCTAACCGTGAATTGGCAGCCCGTGTCAAGGATGCCCAAACCGTTGCTGCCCGCCTCCAGTCAGTCTTTGCCAGCATTGGCGAAGGCGTGATCATGCAGGATACGGAAGGCCGAATCGTGCTGATGAACGAGGCCGCACGCGAACTGTTGGGCAACACGCGCACCTTTTGGGAAAGCGATCTGGGGCGGATGTTTGAGGCGGCGCGTCAGCAGCCACCGACAGGCAACGAGATGGAGCCTGTTGGTCCACCCGTGCGCGTGCAGGTCAATAATCGCATTCTTGGCGCACAGCTTGCCGCCGTCGCGACCCCCAATAATCAGGCGCTTGGTACGCTCATCGTCCTGCGCGATGTGACCCATGAAGCGCTGGCTGACCGACTCAAGGACGAGTTTGTCACGCAGATTACCCATGAATTACGCACGCCGCTCACCGCCATCAAGGGGATGAGCGAAGTGCTGTTAAGCCAACCTGATGATCGCCCACCGAACCGCAAATTTCTGGAAGCCATTGGGCGCAACGCCGCCATTCTGGATCGCATGATCATCGAATTATTGGATGTGTCGGAGATCAGCGCTGGATCGTTCGAAGTGCGCCAGCAAGAACTTTCGCTAGACGAACTGGCGCTCGATGTGATTAAGGGGCAAGAGCCGCGCATTAGCAAAAGCGGTCTAAACGTTGGCGTGATGGTGCTCAACCGCGCCCACCTAAAAGTCATCGGTGATGATCGGCGGCTGCGTTGGGCGATTGGACACCTCCTCGACAACAGCATCAACTATACGCTCAAGGGCGGACTCATCACGATTTGCGTGGGGCGCACCAGAGGCGCACGGGTTCTGCTAGAGATTATCGATAACGGCGTAGGCATTTCGGAAAAAGATCTGCCGCATGTTTTCGAGCGCTTCTATCGCGGCGAAGCCAAAACCACAGCGGGCAAAACCATCGATCCGCGTGGTTTGGGGCAAGGGCTGTATATCGCTCATGCCGTTGCCGAAGCACACAATGGCTTCCTCACCGCCTCTAGTGGAGTCGGGCAAGGCAGCAAGTTTACCCTCGCGCTGCCCTTTGCCGATTAATGATAATTCTGAATGCACTTCAAATTGAAGTGACAAAATTGAGACTATGAAAGGGAATTTCTTAGAGAAACGAATTCGTATATTTCTACTGCTTTGAATGTAAAGAGTTAGCGTTTATTATTGCTTTTCAACCATTTTCCCCATGCTGTAACGTCGTAGCCAAAGTCTTGTTGTGTCCGTTTTTTTAGTTCTTCATATGCTTTTTCTTTGGTCATATATCCTATTGCACCTTCAGGCAAACCTTGCTTCATATTTACAATCAGTCTTTGATATGGAAATAATCGGGTCATGGATTTCTTCCTTTTAGACCTTATCCTGCTTAGAATACGGCTTTTTCCAAAGATATAGAAATAATGCTCGCCCAGCTAACCACACGACTCTAAAAAAATCCCTCTCTACGTCAGTGGAGAGGGATTTAGGGTGAGGATGATTTTGAGCGTTTGTCCTAGCAGCTCACTCAGGTTCGGTAACGTGCGGCAAAAGCGTGAAACTCAACAGCAGCGATGCAAAGATATATTGCATCCCCAAGATAGTCAGGGTCAGCCCCATAATCCCACCGCGCACCTCGTCCAACGCCTGAAAATTGCTGAGTACCCATACGATAAAAATCCGCAGGAAGATCAGCAAGCCAAGCGCCGTAATGCCTGTCCCTAGCAAAATTCCCCGACCAAGGGTAAACAATTCCAGAAACTTTTGGATCAACTCGTCGGCAGGCTCAAACTGAGCAGCATCGGCATAAGTCCGTGCCATGATACCGAGCAGCAATAGTTGATTCCCAGCAAGCGCAACGAGACTGCCGACAAACATATAATGGAAGTCTAGCATCGCGCCGCCGATTCGGATCGGCCCGAAGGCCAGCACAATCAGGATCAACAAACCGAGCAGGAGCATCGTTAGCCCCGGAGCCAGAAACAGCGACGTAGAACTATACAGCAGCATGAAGTGGATATGTCGCCACGCATCGGCAAGCGGCCTGAGTTTGCTTGTGCCTTCACGCGGGTGATAGCTGATCGGAATTTCGCACAACTTTAGATCGGCACGCTTGGCTTTGATGAGCATTTCTGACGCGAATTCCATGCCAGTTGCCCGAAGTCCCATTTTGTGAAAAGCGTCGGCGGTGAAAGCTCGCATCCCCGTGTGGGCATCCGAAACGCGCATCCCGAATAAGCCATTCAGCATCAACGTCAATACCGGGTTGCCCAGATATTGATTGTGCAAGGGCATTGCGCCGGGTTTCATCCCGCCCCGAAAGCGCGTCCCCAAGACCATTTGATAGCCATGTTGCAGCGGCTCGATCAACTTGGGGATCTCGCCAAAATCGTAGGACATATCGGCATCGCCCATGAGTAGAATCTCGCCGTTGGCGGCACGCAATCCCGTTAGACAGGCTTTGCCATAACCGCGCACATGCTCATGGATCACTTGTGCGCCGCAGTTTTTAGCGATCTCGACAGAATGATCAGTCGAACCGTTATCGACGATGATGACTTCGCCTGACCAGCCCGAACTTGTCAGCGCTTCGTAGGCTTTTTGGATACACAGCCCGACAGACGCTTCTTCGTTCAAACAGGGCATCACAACGGAGATCATCGGTTTTTGGTTGGCACCTAATGCTGTCAACCTTGCCTCCCAGAATAGTGTTGATGGACTTGAAGATTGCCATTTTCGTCCAGCCAAACCCACCCAAGCTCAACAAAATCGGGGGCGGTGCTGTTCTGAACAGGCCATCGGAGCATTGTCTTCGGGTCAAAAAAGCCGAGTCGCACGGCATACCGTCCAGCGGGCGCAGTTGGTGGTAACACCAACGTGTAATGATCGGATACCGCTTCGTTTGCCAGCCACCGCGAAAGTGGGAACGCGCCGCCGAGTGGTGGTTCGTCTTGCTGTGCGACAGGCTTACCTGTGGAATCTTCGAGATGCACAAATAAGGTGCGGTCTTCTATTGGCACAGTCGTGGCCTGCCACAGCGCATCAATTGACAGAGTGCGTTCCGTGTCAGATTGCATCGAGGCACTTCGCAGCAGTACATGATCCCCGAATCGTGCATCGATCTGGTTGGGGAGTGTAAGTTGCGGTGATTGAACAGCATGTACCGCCAAAGGTGTCTCCGTCAGTTCCGCCGATCCGGTAAAATCGGTGGTGAGCAGCGTAATTTTGAAGTGTCCTAGCCCCGGCGCTGGAAAGTCCTCCCGGACATTCAACGTGTACCGATCCCGAAAGATCGCGTTTGGAACCCAGTTCGACGTTGGATGATTGCCGTTGCGGGGATAGGTATCCTTTAGCCCATAGCCTTGCCCATCGTAGCCGACCCATTCTATCCGCACCGTATAGTCTGTCTGAATAGGACGGGTAGCTCGCCAATAGACATCAACGGCTACTTCGTCGCCGGGGTACAGCACCGCCGGAGGAACAGTATAACCGACAAGTTCAGCACCCGGCGCAATTTCCCTCGGATTATTGTTCGGGATAGGCTCACCTGCCGCAAGTACAGGCGGTGGCGCGTAAAATTCCGCCAGAAAATGCCACGGGACGACTACCCCTAATACGAACAGGCCGGCAATCGTTCCCCCGATCAACACGCGGCCTACTCGCTTCCCGAAGCCAGACCAGCCCATGACCAACAGCAGACTGAATGCGCTCAACGCTGGCAGCAAATAGCGACCCGGCAAGAGATGGATAGTACCGTAAAATAGAGATAACGCCAGTCCGCCGCCAATAAGAGCCACCAGAATGAACACTGGAACGACGATCAGACGGAGGATCGAGCGCATAGTGCGCCGCTGGCGAAAAATAAGGATCAATAGCCCCGCAAAAGCCAGCGCCACGCCGCCAATCCATACCAATTGCAACCACGACGGCAGCGCAATATTGCCCCACCCAAACAACCCGAATGAGCTTTGCAGCGCATAATTCAGAGAATCCGTAACTAGCGACGGTTTGCCGTTGCTCCCCAGACGGTGCCATAACGCTATAAGTATTGTTTCGCCATGGGCATCCAGTTTGAAGAACGGCAGCAGAATCGCGGGTAAGGTCTGCAACAGCGCGATCACTGCCACGACTGCGACGGTCCCGATTCCTACGAATAACGCAATCAGACGCGGCGAAGCTGTCAGCAAGATGACGATTGCCAACGGCAGCACAAGCGTTAGCATATTTAGCTTAACGAATATGCCGACGATAATCACCGCCAGACAGATTAACCCCAACCGGATCGTGGGTCGCTTCAATTGGAATCGGATTAGGGTATAAGTCAGGAGTGCGCCGAGTACTGCCGTTGGGCCATCGTTCGTAACCATGCTGCCATTGAACAGGTATTGAGGCCACAGCGCAAATATCGCCGCCGTTGCTAGCGCTAACCCCTGCCGCGAAGGCCAGATCAGTTTTGCGGCAAGGTAAACCAGCGGAATACCGAGCAATGAAAATAGCAGCGACACAATCCTGCTGAAAAACAAGGCTGCTTCAATACGCCGTGCGTTGGGCGAAAGGGTAGTCGGGTGCAGTGCATAGTTATTCCCCGAACTGCTGTAGTAAAAAAAAGGATACATCGTCGGGAACTGATACGCGCTCACATCGCTGCCCGAAGCCGAAAGCAAGCTGGCTAACCCCAGATAATACAGTGGTGGCTGAATACGTTCAGGGTTGACCGGGTTGTCCGTTTCTTGTGGCAGTGTCCCTTGTGAGGCAATCCGCGCCGCATAGCCAAAGTGGAACGGTTCGTCGTAGGCTTCCCAAGCAGGCGCAGCAAAGAGATAGCTCAATCCAAAGGCGAAATGGAGAAAAATCAAGAAGGTCAATACGCCAATTGTTAGATTAATTGGCGCGGACAGGGCAAGCCCTGTCCCTACATTCAGGCGGCGTTTTGTAGGGACAACGCCTGCGTTGTCCGCTGAAAGAGCTACACGCACAGGCGACGGCATGAAAAAAGGCGCTCTTGTCTCCCCTCGCCCTGCGGGAGAGGGGTCGGGGGTGAGGGCTTTTTCATGAGAGGTCATCAATTTTGCACGCGCCCTGTTTTTCGACTTTACGCGCCTCATGACGGAATCAAAAATAGCGACTCCACATGCCTTATGAGTTACTGACATCGATTAAGAAGGAAGGGCCGGGCGAACCTGCTTCGCTAAACCATGTCACCCCTTCACGCACCAGATCCAGTTCCAAGCGATAGCGTCCGGGTTGGTCGGGGACAGCCACACGGAATGGGACTACTACCGTTTTATCGGTCTTGACCACTTCTGGTAACTTTGAGCGTAAGCCCTCTTTCAGAATCATGGTGCCTTGCTCAGACACCCAATGGTACGACAGGTTGATCGCTTTATCGCTTTCGGTAGGGGTGAGCCACGAGGTCGCGCTCTTGTTTCGCAGATTAACAGTGCCTTCGTACACGTCCCCGGCGCGCATCTTTTTCGGGACTTCGCAATTAAGATAAACCGCTTTGTACGGCGAACGCTCCAAGCGCAGCATACTCAAGCCAAAGGCCGCGAGTTTACGCTGAAAGGGTTGCAAGCCAAGCGCAGTTGTCACGCGTGCGATGTAAGGCCAGACCGCCAATGCCAAGCTGAATCCTAGACTGCGCCGTTCAAGGCCTTGGGCGATCTGCGTGCCAACATTCTGATAGGCTCTGACCAGCTTGGGTACATCTTTTCCGGTGTCGGGAGCGCGGCTGGGTTTCTCAACCCACTTCAGCAGATGCTTAGAAGTCGCTTCGTAAGTAAAGGTACTCAGCAGCAACTCACGACCCCGCTTGCCCATTTCGGCAGTCTCGGCAGGGTCAGACACACACTGCATCAGGCAGCGCACGAGATCATCGGTATTTTCGGGCTGGTAGGCCAATCCGGCGTTTGCCGCCACGACTTCCGCCGAAAGTTCGGTGAGCGACGACATGACACAGGGTAGTTCGGCACGCATCCAATCCAGCACACGAGTGCGACTGCCAAGCAGCGCTTCATATGAGGTGCGATCCGAATTGATGCCCAGATTGCTTTCGAGGTAGTAATTGGGCACATCGTCGTTCGGAACCCAGCCCTGCAAATGATAGCGATCCCGGTATGGCGAACTTTCAATCAGCTTTTTGAAGCGCATGTAGGTCATATCGTCGTGGCCTTCGATCTTGCCACCCGTCGAGACAAACTCGACTTCCGGGTGCTGGCACATCACGATTTCCAGCGCATTGAACATCGTGTCTACGTCAGTCCACGTGTTGTACCCGCCTGCGTAGAGGATCACGAAATCTTTGTCTTTAGCAAGGATGCCACGAATGACTTTTTTAGTTGGCGTGTATGGGGTGGTTTCAGAGGCAATCGGGATAGTGGTGGCAAATTCATAGCCGCTTGTCCACTGGTTCAAGCGACCCCACATCCCCAACTCACCGATCAGTGACCACTGCTGACGCTCCGAAACCGTCGAGAAAATATCGCCGCGCTCAATAGCTTTGCGTTCCATTGTCCAGAAATGGCTCAGGTAAGCATCGTCGCCGTACACGAGCGCTTTAAGCTGCGCCTCTGCCATCACGCTGCCGTACAAGTCAGCCCACATTGGCAGTTCCCCGACCATCTCCGCGCCAATTGCCGAGGCGGGCGTAGTCACTGAGATCGCACAGTCTGCGCCAAAGGCATCGATGAGGGGACGCAGCCCCGCCGGGTTATGCCAGAGCATATCGGAAACGCTGTGATAGATCCAGTTATCTTTGCGTTGCGAGACAACATCTGGCAGATCGGCGGGATAAATGCCGTGAATACGATCTCCGATCAGGCAAACCTCGTGACCCGCCTCAAGCAGCACAGTCAAAAAATGCCATGTCCGTAGCCCCGGCCCCGTCATGCGTAAGCCTTCAATCGGTAGTGGGCCGTAGCCAAACATTAAAACTTTCGTCATGGTAAAGGTGTCGCCTCCGTCGAAGTTGCCATTGTACTATTCGCTTGCCATCCGGTGAGAAGGGTCACTATATAGGCAAGTTCCGCAATGGCAAAACGCCAGTATGACCGTGTTGGAGCATAAGTTTTCCACATGAAGCGATAACGACTCCCGTGATACCAGTACAGAAACCGCAGAGACATGCCATAACGCCCACTGGTACTGAATTTTTCGTGGTGGCACGCGATAGCGCGGGGATTATACATCACTCGATACCCGCTGCGCCGCACTTGTTGGCAAAAATCGACTTCCTCAAAGTACAAAAAGTAATGGGGATCGAAGCCGCCAAGCTGTGTCCAGACATCGCGCCGAATGAACATGGCTGCGCCATTGGCATAGTCAATATCATCCATCGTTTCATATTGGCCTGTATCTAGCTGGAATGCCCCGCGATGTTTGGTAATACCGTTTGGTCGGAGAATGCCGCCCGTGGTGTTCAGGGTAATGCCGTCGCCGAAAAAAATTTTACATCCCGCTACCCCGATCTGCAAGGTTTGTTGTGCAATTACCTCACCCCCCACCGTGTTCAGCGGTTGGTCTTTGATCGTTTCTGCGGTTGAGGCGGGCCTCGCCCCTACACCAAGCGCTGTCGTGTAGGGGTCAGGCCTGCCTGACGCTGCATCTGGGGTTGCAAACATCCCGACCATCTGCGATAGCCAATCGTTAGCCAACGTCACATCAGGATTGACCAACGCCAAGTAATCGCTCTGGCTGTGTTGCGCTCCGATATTGTTAGCCGTCGCGAAACCGGGATTGCTATCAGATCGAATCAGTTTGACCTGCGGATAATGCGCCTGAATCCAGTCGGGCGTACCATCGGTGGAGGCGTTATCCACCACCACAATCTCAACCAGATCAGCGGGGTAATCCTGCCGAACCAGCGTTTCCAGCGTCGCTGCAATGCTTCGCAGGGAATTTGCCGTGACTGCCACAAACGTCACGGTCGGCAGTGGCGTAGTCAAGCCGCCCTCACGATAGTCGTTCAATATACGTCTTATAAGCTCCCACGACCTGATCGGTTGGTCCCTCGTCCATAACCTTACCCCGCGAAAGCCACATCGCCCGACTGCACAACTGCTGAATGGTCGGCAAGGCGTGCGACACCAGAATCAGCGTGCGGCCTTCGGCTTGGAACTCATGCAAGCGTTGGAAACACTTCCGCTGGAATTGATCGTCGCCAACGGCAAAGATTTCGTCAAGCAGCATGATCTCAGCATCCACATGGCTGGCAACCGCAAAGCCTAAGCGCACGACCATTCCGCTGGAATAGTGCTTAAGCGGCGCATCAATAAATTCTCTAACTCCCGCAAATTCAACAATGGGATCAAAAACGGCCTGCATCTCCTTGCGAGTGCGCCCCAAGAGTGAGCCGTTCAGATAGACATTCTCACGCCCGGTCAGTTCGGAGTTGAAGCCTGTGCCGAGTTCAAGCAGCGATACGAGGCGCTTGCGTACCGCCACTGTTCCTTCTGTTGGCGCATAAATCCCGGCGATCATTTTGAGCAGCGTACTTTTGCCGCTGCCGTTCGCCCCGATCAAGCCAATGGTTTCGCCGGGATACACATGCAGGGTCACATCGCGAACTGCCATAAAGGAACGGCGGGGTTTCTTATTGCGGTTCAGCAGATTGATAAAGAAACCAGAAACCGTCGAAGCCTGATTACGCTCCATCCAAAACCGCTTGGAGACGTTATTGACTTCGATACAGGGTGTCCCCTTCACTGCCGGTTGGGCAATAACCGGGGGGTGTTCTTCTACGTTCAGCATTTAGAGTTCCTCGGCAAAATAGCGACTGCGACTGCGGAAAACGAAAAAACCAAGCAGAAATATAAGGATGCTGATCAGGCTTGTCAACCCGACAAGACTCCAATCAGGCCATTGATGCAGGTAGATCACCTGTCGAAATAAGGTCACGATACCCGCCATCGGGTTAAAAACCGTGACCAGCGTGCTAAAGATCCGATGATCGGCAGCCACGCGATCCAGCGAGTAGACAATGGGAGTCAAGAAGAACAGTCCGTACAGAAACACGCCCAAGAATTCCTGAGTGTCGCGCAGACGCACATTAATCGTGGCCAGCAGCAGCCCGACTCCAAGCGAGAACACGGTCACTATCGCCATAAGTAGCGGCAGCGTCAAAAGGGGCAATCCGGTTCCAAAGCCGAAGATTGTCAGCAAAACAAGGATCGTCAGTTGTGCCATCAGGAAATTGATAAACTCGGCAAGCACGTAGGAAAAGGGCAGGATTTCGCGGGGGAAGGACAGTTTGTTCAGCATCTCCCGCGCTCCGCTGACGCTTGAAGTTGCGCCCAGTACCGCCGCGTTAAAAAAGTTCCAGGGCAGCATCGCCGCTAGGATAAAGACGGGGTAATTCTCGATGCCGTTGGAAAACAGTACCGTGAACACAAAGCTAAAGATGATCATGAAGAACAGTGGGTTTCCCAGAGTCCACAGGAAACCGAGCACTGAATTGCTGTAGCGTATCCGCAGCCTGAGCATTGCCAGATTGTAAACCGCTTCACGATAATGCCACGAATCGGAGAGAGAGCCATTCATCACGGGGAAACTTCCTTCTTTCGCTTTCGTTGCTGAGATATTGTCATGGTGTGCTTGAGTCGGGCAGGTCGCGCAGCCAATACTGGCGATGCAAGCTTAACGTTTCTCGCCAGCGCAAAGGCATCCGATCTGCATAACGCCCCAGCACCCGCCCCAAAATCCGCGTACTTTCGTACACGGGGATAAATAATAGCCAGCGCCACTGCCGTTCACGAATTACATAAACTGTTTCGTCAAAGATATAGCGCAGTCCTTTGCCGACCACATAGCGCCATGTGTCCTCGGACACACCGCACAGGGAGTAGGCACTGTCAAAGTTGCGCCGAAACAGCGTCTTAAGATCATATTTATGCGAATGGATGACCCACACATCGGCGTTGTACGCGATATTGTAGCCTGCCGTTAACAGGGCTTTCGAGAACGCCTGATCTTCACTCATGATAAGCGTTTCGTCAAAAAGATGTGCGAGACACACCTCGCGTCGTGCGATACTGCACACATTCGAGAAGAAGATCCGATCCAGCGGCACGGAAGCGCTGTCGATGCTCCGATAGAGCATACTGCGCGGCGGGTAGAGTTCCAGATGAAAAAAAGTTTCAAGCGGTGTCGCCTCGGCGTGAGGAACCTGACGGGCATAGGCCGCGCCAACGCCCGGTTCATTCACGGTTTCAACCAACTTACGCAGCCAATCTGTGCCGACAGGCAGCGCATCCTGACTGAGAAAGACGAGAATCGGGTACTGTGCTTTGCGAATACCCAGATTGCGCGAATAGCCGTGACTGAAATGCTCATTGGGGATCGCAGTAATGCTTGCGTCATATTTTTGCAGCAGCGCCAGCGAGCCATCGGTTGATCCCGAATCAATGGCGACGATCTCCAGTGGTGCGGGATAGTCTTGTGAGCGCAATGCCGAAAGTGTCTGGTCGAGATAAGCCGCGCCCTGATAGGTCGGGATGATGATAGACACCCCTTCCAACGCTGCCAATGATTGCTGATTGTGCATGATGTACGCCGCTGTAAAACACCTGTTGGGATAGTCGGCAAATTGAATAGTGGATTATATCACATAGTCTGGGAAGCCTATGCAAAGCGATTTCGTTGGATATGGGCAATCGCCTCAAGATTATCTACACTGTGCCGGACAACGCAGGCATTGTCCCTACGAAATCCGGTTTGGATGTAGGGACAGGGCAGGCCCTGTCCGCTGTGAACTTAAGAGGATGAGTCTATAAAGTCGCCTTTTGTTCGGCACGGCAATCAGGCTACAATCGACCTGTTGAGTCCGACTTGGCTATCGCGACGAGGGTATTGTATGGCTTCCAAACGCATGATCTTTATCTCGTACCGCCGTCAAGACAACATTAGCATGATAGGCCGCATCAATGATCAGCTGGTCGCGACCTTTGGCGAAAAAGATGTCTTCAAGGATATGGAAGATATTCCCGCTGGCGCGGACTTCCGTGTGGTGCTGGGCAAAGCATTGGATAGCTCGCGGATTGTCCTCGCGATTATTGGACAGCACTGGCTGACCATGACTGATGCGGCGGGGCTGCGCCGTCTGGATAACCCCAACGATTTTGTCAGGATCGAGATCGAAACAGCCTTGAAGCATCCCAACCTCGTCGTGATCCCTGTCTTGATCGACAACGCTGTGATGCCACCTGCCAATCAATTGCCCGATTCGCTCCGTGAGTTGGCCTATCGCAACGCCATGGTTGTCCGCAACGATCCCGACTTCCACCACGATATAGAAGGTCTGACAGCGCAAATCAAGCAGCACAGCGGTAACTTGGCAGTCGAGCAATCGCGCCAACGACTAGTGAATCCGCTCGTGATAGCAGTATTGACAGCGATCATCTTCCTATTTATGCTTGGCATAGTGTTCGTGGTGCGCAATAGCGCTACCAGTGCGACAGTTGAACCCGTTGCCGCCGACGAATATATGGTGCTCGTTGCGCAGCCCGAACCACTGCGTAACCCAACGCCGCGTGACGTTGCCCGCTATGTTGTCGAGGATTTGCGTCGTAGTCTTGAACAAAACATCCCGTTCTCCAAGATTCGCATCCGCCAATATAACGGCATCATCAAAACCGACGACGAAGCCCAGAAGATCGCCGCTGCTAACGGTGCAACCGTCATCATCTGGGGCAACTACGCAGACGATAGCATCACCCTGAATGTCCAGATTGGGACAACCGCACGCTTTCCCCACAACACAATCCCTCTTGCCACGTTGACCCGTACCGCCAACGTGCGCGTCAAACTTACTGATGAGCGCGTGCAGTCGGTGGCGCAGCCCGTCTTAGGAATTTTGGTGGCATTACATACTGGCGATGGTAATGGGTATGAAGTGAGCCGCCATTTTGCCATTGCCAGCCTGCTCAAAGATCCGAGTGCCGAAATTTTGGGTGAAGGCGTGAGCGCCCATAGCCATCATGCGCTTCAATTGCTATTTACCGATACGCCAGCGGCGTTAACTCAGGCCAACCAAGCGATTAATCTGGATAAGGTAAACCCGCTGCTCTATTTAACTCGCGCCGCCATTGAACTTCATCAGGGCGATATGGTCTCTGCCCGAAAAGACATTCAATCTGCCCAGAGTGTTGGGCCTGCCAACTGGTTAATGCCACATTATGTCGATGCTATGATTGATCTCACGGATAACAATCTAGAGAGTGCCATTGCTCAGCTTAACCCAAATGTCACGGAACGGCCCGACGATTGGTTTCCTGTCTATCTTCGAGGGGCGTTCTATTATTTAAAGGGTGACTATGATAAAGTGCGTGTCGATATAAATCGGGCGATTGCGCTCAAGCCTACCGCCAATTTTCCCTATCTTTTTGCGGCACTGATGGCTTTGCGCGAAGGGCGTTTTACTGAAACACAGCACTTAATCGCGCAGTCGAACGCAGATTTTCCAGATGTAACATTAGGGCAACGGGTGATAGAAACAACGTTTGGCGCCGGTACACCAAGCAGCATTACCGCGATGTTCGATATTTACGGCGCGCTGCTGATCCGGCAGTATGATGAGGCCATCGACAAAAGTACCGCCGCCTTCCAAGCAGGGATGACCTTACCCGATCTGTATCTAGCACGCGGGTTCGCCTATTGCAATCAGGGCAACGACACCGCCGCCGAAGCCGACTATAGCAGCGGACTCAAAACCGATTCGCACAATGTGGCGCTCTATATGCTGCGGGCAGATGTGCGCCAGCGCTTGCAGAATCCGTTGGGTGCCGCCGCCGATGTCGTTGACGCGCAGCAGAATAGCGAGGCAGGCGATATGACCCTTTATATACAGGCCGCCAGTAAAGGCGACTTGACGTGCAAGAACCTCTTTGACTTTGCCGTCCCGGCCACCCAGCAGCCGTAAGGGTCTCAATGTATGTTAATCACTTACTTCACTTATGCCTGTTATCTAAAAATACCGGGTCGGGCAGGCCCGACCCCTACAAAATAATGGTTTGGTGTAGGGGCAAGCCCTACCTCGCCAACCGAAATGAGTAGCTATTTTTGTTCCTTATCGTGCCTACAACCATCGCTAAATTGGAATAACTTACGGCAACATTTTACGAACCAAGTTCGCATTTTTCTGAGACGATTGGCATTATTGAACCACCATATTAAAAAACGATGATTGCCGACTTGCCTTCTCGACGCTATAGTGAACGACTCACACTGGAGGTGTGATTTGGCTGATAAACCCCTGATTCTCTTTACGAATGACGATGGTATTGCATCGCCCGGACTGTGGGCGAATGTCGAGGCGTTTGCCGATATAGCCGAGATTCTGGTCGTTGCGCCTCGCGAACAGCAATCGGGTATGGGACGCAGCTTGCCTGTGACCAGCGAAGGCCGTATCTACGAAGAAAAACGAGTCTTTGGCGGCGCGGAGCGAACCGTGTACAGCGTCGATGGGACTCCGGCTCAGTCTGTCCAGCATGGCGTGATCGAACTGGCTTCGCGGCTGCCCGATCTCGTTGTGTCTGGCATAAACTATGGCGAGAATACGGGCAATGGTGTCACGATCTCTGGGACAGTTGGCGCGGCGCTGGAAGCCGCTAGTCTGGGTATCCCAGCGCTGGCGATGTCGCAGGTAACGCCGCTTGACCAGCACATGACCTACGCCGATATTGACTTTAGCGCAGCGGCGTACTTTGCCCGATTGTTTGGCCTGTGGCTGCTCAACAGCCGCCGCCCCGACGATGTCGATATTCTGAAAGTGGATGTGCCGCTGAACGCCACCCGCGATACGCCTTGGCGCATTACACGCCTCTCGCGGCGGCGTGTGTATTGGCCTACCCGCCCCGAACGAGTCGCCTTGCGCGATATTGGCAGATTGGGTTATGCACTAAGCAGCGATCCTTCTGAGGCCGAACCGGATTCGGATTCGTACACGGTGTTGCAGGACAAAATTGTGTCGGTCACGCCGATGAGCCTAGACATGACTTCGCGCACTGACCTGTTCCGGCTCAGACAAATGATCACGGGCGAGACGGAACCTACCGAAAAACCGGGCAAGAAGAACGGTAAGCCCGCGAATTCCAATGGTTCAAAGAACGGCGCAAGTTAAGCTTCAGGATCGGGTGCAGCCGCAGGCGCACGAAACAGCAGAGTCGTCTCGCCCATCGAGAGTACATCGCCATCCTTGAGCGGACGCGGTTCGGCAGTTACCGCGGTTCCGTTAAGCAGTGTCCCGTTGACACTGCCCAGATCCATGACTGTCCAGCCTTCGTCTTTGCGGCTGAAACGGCAGTGTGGACGTGATACTGCGCGATCTTGTAAGGTAATGTCCCATGCGGTGTCGGTGGTCGTCCGTCCGACGGTCATGATGTCCTGATAGAGCGGAAGTTCTGTCCCTTCCTGTGCGCCAGCCGTGACCAGTAGTCGGTATAGCCCACCGCTGTCGGGAACCGGGGCAATGAGCGTGCCTGTGGCACGGGCGTTCTCTTCTTCTTCCTCGGTCACGATTGCCGAAAAGATGAGGGTTGGCACATACAAGCGGATCACGTCGCCGTGTGCCAGCGGAAACGGATCGGTCAGACGGCGGTCATTGACAAATGTCCCGTTAGCACTGCCCAAATCCGAGATCATAAAAATGCCGTCGCGGAAGGAAATGACCGCTTGCTGGCGGCTGACATGCCGTTCCGGGATGGCAATATTGTTGATACTGGATCGACCAATGGTAGCGGTTGCGCCTTCGACCAGCACAAATTCGCGCCGTTCGTGGTTGGTGGGATCTTCCCATGTAATTTTGGCAAGCCCTTCAGACTGTTTGCTCATAGTTACAATATTCCTGAGAATAGCAAGCGATTCTAGTGGCAGGTGTTCGTGTGCGTGTACAATAGATTTGTCATAGATCGGCAATAGTCCAGCTAGTTTAGATTTTACCCGAAACTGTAATGTCTGCTCAATCTTAAAAAATAGAAAGATCCTGAGAAAATAACGATGATTAGAGCGCTCGTGACTGGTGGCACTGGCTTTCTTGGCTCGCATATCGCCCGCACCCTGATCGAAGAAGGTCATCGCGCACGGGTGCTGCGCCGCGCCAATTCGCCGCTGGATCTGATCGATGGGCTGCCCGTTGAACATGCGATTGGCGATGTGTTAGACATCCCGTCATTGGAACGGGCCATGCAAGGTTGTGAGTGGGTGTTTCATGTCGCCGCCGTCTCAGATTATTGGCGATCCAACCGGGTGAAGCTTTATCTGGTCAACGTCAACGGAACCACGAACGTCCTTGAAACGGCACGACGCAGCGGCGTACAGCGGGTGATCTTCACCAGCAGCGGCGCGGCAGTCGGGATGCGCGCCGATGGTCGCCCCGCCGATGAACAGATCCCTTTTAATTTTTCGCCAAAGTTGTTTCCCTATGGACATAGCAAACATCTTGCCGAACAGGAAGTGCAGCGTGCCGTTGCCAGTGGGCAAGACATCGTGACGCTGAATCCTACCGTGGTGTTTGGCCCCGGCGACCTCAATCAGATCTCTGGTAGCGCGGTGGTGGAAATGGCGCGGGGCAAGGTTCCGGTTTATCCAGTCGGCGGCATCACAGTGATCGATGTGCGCGATGTGGCAACGGCGCATCTTGCCGCCGCTGAAAAAGGTCGAACCGGGGAGCGCTATCTGCTAGGTACACTGGATATTAGTCACAAAGCGTCCATGAAGTTGATCGCGGATATTGCCAACGTGCCAGCCCCCAAGATCGGCGTGCCAGCTTTTATCACGCCAGCCGCAGCGACCCTGATCGGGCTGCTACGCTACACCGGAGTCGTGCTGCCCATCGACGAAAATCAGATTCGCTTGAGCGCCCGCAATGTTTTCTTCGACTGCCGCAAAGCATGGCGTGAACTGGGCGAACCCCGGATCGATCTGCGCCAAAGCCTCGAAGATACCTATCACTGGTACGTCCAACACGGGATAATTCACTAGCGTAGGGCCTTCTCGTTATTCAAAAATTACAATTAGTTTTGAGTTTGCTTTGAAGTCTCTACACATTTATAGCAATTGTCAGTTGCTTGATTCATGTTGCAGATCGGTTCAGCTTGGTTGATAGTTGGTGTAATGAGAAACTACAAAATCGCCCAATTGTTTAAGGATAGTAGCGCATCTAACTTTATTACTCTGCTAAAATAATCTCAATAGATGAATTTATCCTAACCTAGAAATCACCCTGAACGGTAGAATGGCGGATACGAGATGTCACGTCAAACACTAATCCTCTCTATAATCCCAGTATTCGTCGTAATATTCGTTGCTGGTTGGGCATATTCAACTCCCCATGCCGCAAACTCGGACACAGCCAAACTTTCTCAACTGGATCTATCGCAGACATATCGCTCTGCCGATGGTAGTTTGACGTTTCAATATCCCCAAGGCTGGATTGCAACGAACCTAGACGGAGCGCGTGTCGATTTAGAAAACACAGCTTACGAAAAGCGGATTGATAATCCAGATGCCGTCAGGTTGGAGGTCTCGCCACCGCTAGACCTTACTCAACTCAGCATGATGGGGCAAGGCACAACACCCTCATCCCTCGTAGAGCAATCGCTGGCTAGCGGTAATCACGCTGCCGCGTTGTTTGGAAATGGCTTCTCGCCAACAGAAAGCGGGACCGCTGATGGCTCAGGTGCCCTTGCTACCAATACCATGCCCCCCTCAGTGATCAAAATTATTGTGAATGGGCGACCAGCGGCTTGGGGAAGGCAGACTATAGGTGTCCCCGGCTTTCAGGTCTCCTTCATGACAATATATGTTGATGTAGGGGAAAATCACGTAGTTTCCATCTTTGCATCACCTTATAATTCAGGGGGTGCTGCGCTCTTGGATCGTTATCAGGGTACCATCCTCGCCATTGCCGACACGATTCGATATTCACCACCACCAACGCCTACAGTTAGCGGTACAGAGAATGCGAACGCTGTAGCTTTACCCAAAACTTTCACGGGTGTAGTCGGGGGTTGGGGACTTGGTGATATAACCTTTAATTATCCTGCCGACTGGAACGTCCTTAGTTTGGGGCCAATTATTCAAAACACTTCGACCAATTTGAACCAGCAAAATTTGCAATCAGGCCAGATGCTAGCGGCGGTCATCGATCCCGGATCTAATATGGCGTTGCTCAAAGATTGGAAAGAAGTAACCAACTGTAAAGCCAATCCCGCAGGCGTAACCGTGATGGCGGTGGTTCAAAAGCAACTCCCGACTACTCCTGAGGATCAGCAACGCATGACACAGGCCGGAGTGACCTACTCTGCGCCAGAAACAACCACCATCAGTGGTAAAGCGGCTGTATTAGTACACATCCATCAAAATAAGACCGACGTATTGCTTATCGAAATTGACTTGGGCAACGGCAATGTGACCGGGTTAATGGCTTTTGCACCAGAAGGCGAAATGCAGCGCTATGAAGCCACGCTTAAGGCAATAGTTGGTACGTTGTCGTACAAGCCTAAAGCAGGCTGTGTACCGCCCACTGCAATGTCGCTCGAAAACCTCTCAGCTACGGTGACGGCTGGTCAATTATTGATTACGCCGTTACCACAACCACTCGCCATAACGGCAACTGCGGTACCGAGTCAAACCATCGCGTTCGTTTCGGCAACTGCCAAAGAAAGCTGGCAGATATGGACGCAGGATACTAATGGTGAACATGTGCGACAGTTGACGCATCTCGGTGGCCTTTTCAGTGAATTGAGTTGGTCGCCGGATGGCACCCACATTGCGTTCATCCTCTTTCCCAACGATTCATTTTTGGGCTTAGCGCTTTATGTGATGAAGCCCGATGGCTCAGATGTGAAGTTGCTGAACAAGAATGCTTCGGGGGGATTATCTTGGTCACCGGATAGCCGAACGATTGCGTTTATTTCCAAAGAGGCAGGGAACAGACAACTTTTCACCATTGATAGCGATGGTTCGAATCTACGCCAGATAACGTCCGGTTCCAGTGAAGTTTACGACGCATCATGGTCAGCGGATAGCCGATACATTAGCTTCAATCGTGATAATTACAATATCTACGTTATCGATGTAAAGAGCCTTGACGAGCACGTATTGACGAAGACAGGCCAAGACGAAAATTCCGTATGGTCGCCTGACGGTCATCTGATTGCTTTTTCGTCTTCGCGGCTTGGAAACAAAAATCTAGGAGAGTTGTTCGTTATGAACGCGGATGGCAGTACGGTGCATCCGCTGACCACAAATTTGAGCATACCGAGTAACACTACATCACCAATCGCGCCAGATGATAATTGGTATTCTATTAACGCCATAAACTGGTCTCCAGACAGTCGCCACCTCGGTTTTACGACAAAAAGGAACGGCGTAATCGATGCCTTCATAATTGATCCAGATGGCACCAATTTGCGACATATTGCCAGCGATGCTGGTGGTTTTTCGTGGGCACCTGACAGTCAACATATTACATACAGTGCCGGGCCTCTCAACAAGCAGCAACTTTATGTTGCCAATTTAGATGGCTCCTACGGCTATCCATTGAGCAGCGTCGGGCCTTTTGACAGCGCACCAGCTTGGTCACCGCTCATTCCGAAACCGTAGCTTATACTTTGGTGAAGGTATTTACGCTGCACTTTTACTGATCTATACTGGGTTGAACCGATTGGCGGCACCTTGCAGGCAACTGCCTATGAGTGATGGCCTGTTTGTAGTTGCCGATATGCTGACCCCAGAATCAGCAAAGGGGCCATTTCGAAGGTCCAGCACCTGAAGAAATATGCAGTCTGAAACATATAATCGCGCTTATGGATTGGCCATTTGCAGAGTAGCCGCAAGGTAACACCCACTCTAGCATCAGCCAAGCAGTAACGAAGAATTACACAGAAACTAAGGGTACGTTTTTTAATCATTCGTATGATAAACGTTCGTACCCGTCAAATGTTTGTCATAAGGAGGTACGAAATTGCTGGTACGGGATATTATGACCATTTATCCGATCTATATTCGCAGCGACTCCGACATACGTCGGGCAGCGGAAATTATCAGTATTTCAGAGGTCAGCGACCTGATGGTGATCGATCATGAAAATCGGTTCTTAGGGGTACTCTCTGAGGGAGATTTAATTCGCTTTGTTCTGCCCAGTTTCGACGAGGTCATTCAAGCCGGAGGAACGCTCAACGATGCTTTTCGCTTTTTCGTACAGAAAGGGCAGGACTTGGCGAATCGGCCAATCGAGCCGCTCATTATCCGGAGCGCCATTAGCCTGAAGCCCACTGACGAGGTGGCGCAGGCGGCTGCCGTGATGGTGGAAAAGCAGATCCGCCGCCTGCCGGTTGTCGAAGAAGGTAAACTGCTGGGGACACTGTCCCGCTCTGATATTTGTCGTGCTGTGATCTATTATGGGTGAGATCAATGAGTAAAGAAGTGTCGGTACAGATTCGTTTGAGATGCAAAAATTTAGAGGACGGCTCTGTTTCGGAATTCATCGGCACGCCGCCCATGACCATCGGGCGAAGCAATGAATTTAGCGATGTCGTCATCCTCGACAAAGGGATTTCGCGCCAACACGCCCGTCTCGAATTGGTACAAAACAACCTCATCGTGCACGATCTCAACAGTTCTAATGGGACTTACGTTAATGGGGAACTTGTTCAGTCGACGACGCTCAAGAAAGGCGACATCATCACCATCGCCTTTTATGAGATTGCATGGACTTACATTCACCCGGAGTCCAGCAATGCCACTATCGTCCAAGCGGTTCCGTCCGGACTAAAGCTAGCACGCAAAATTCCAGAACCGTTATCCCAACCGGAGCCAATCGTACCTGCGCCACAACCGGCGGTAATCGTACCAGCGCGCAAGGTTATCGAGGAGGCGACTGCTTATAATCGCGAGCACGGACACGAAAACGAGGGCTTTCTATCCACTGAATATGGCTTCTTGCCCGTCGAGCCACCTCTGCTACAGCTTCCAGAATCGCACCATCTTTGGGATGACATGATTGCTGAACTGCCTGACCTGTTCAGGACGCTAACCCTACGTCGTGCCTTCAACAACCTGCCGCTGCTCGATGTGACGCCGGATGCGCTTCCCGACAAGTATCTTATGCGCGCTTCCACGATTCTTGGCGTCTTTGCCCATTCATATCAATATGTCGAAACCGACCCGCCGCCTGCCCTTCCCGATAACATCATGAAACCTTGGCTGGAAGTTTCCCGACGCCTAGGCAAACCCATACCTTATTTGTCGTATATCGACCTATTTTTGTACAACTGGCGGTTGCGGGACGCATCGGGGCCACGCCGACTCGACAATATGGATGTGATGGTACCCACCTGGAAGAACGAGGCCGAGCGCGTTTTTTATCTTGTGACAATTGAGATGGTGGGAGAATTCACGCCGATCCTGAACGCGATGCTCAAAGCACAGGAAGCCGTTGTCCAGGACAACCGAGTTGCCCTTGAAGAGGCCCTACTGGTCATACTCGACAGACTACAATTTCTCACGCAGGTCATTTACCCTCAAATCGATCCTAATGCCTACAGCAAATCCTTTGTCGATCAGGTTGTCTGGGCAAAAACAGTTGGAACCTTCGGCGTGGCCGTTCTGGAAGGTGCGCCAAGCCCAAGTGGCACCGCACAACCCGCTACCCATGCCCTCGATGCCTTTCTGGGACGCCAGAGCTATGACACGCTGGTTGGTAAGCAGTCGGTCTACCTTAACGGGCATTCACGCCGCCATTGGCAAGAACTCGTCGAGGCCCTACGTCAGATATCTGTAGCTGAGTATGTAGAAAAAAGCCAGCACACAGCCTTACGCGGGCTGTTCAATAATGTTATAGATGCCTTTGCGGGTGATAAAGGCTTTCTCGGCGTTCACCGGATCAAAGCCTGGGGATTTCTCGAAATTGCATTTAAGGTTGGTCGCTCTGTGACGACTGGCGCGCGCTTCAGCGGCCTTTTTCGAGACAAAACCTGGGAGAAAATTGACAAAGAAATCGAATCGGTGCGAGATGAGCGGTATCCACTCGGCAATCAGCATGTGTACTGGGCACGCCCCAAACAAGGCATTGTCAGCACTGAGCCGGAGACCGGAGCTTGGATCAATTTCATCGAACTAGATGTTACAAACCAGGGCATTCACTACCAACCCGGTGATCGCGTTGGCATTCTGACCGAGAACAGCGATGCACTGGTGAACAAAACCCTAAAAGCGCTGCAAGCGACGGGCGACGAGATTGTCCATCTGACTCCGCAGTGGCAACAAGCCATACGACTCCGTTCGGGCTACAGCGATGATGTAAAAGTGATACCTCTGCGGGCAGTACTGAGCTACGGCAAGATCCGTCCGGTTACACGCGACATTGCCAAGCTCTTGCTACGGATCACCGCGTCTGGAACCTTAAAACGGATCAGTGAGGCGCGGATGGAGGATCAATGGGAACTGTGGGATGTGCTGAACCTTGTGTTTGCCGGAGGATACGACGTCACACGGTTGTGGAAAGCGGGTCCCTGGGACGCGGATAACATCTGCCGCGTAATACCGCCTGAAGTTTTCCGCCTCTATTCGATTGCTTCAGCACCAGACGATAATTCCAGTGCCGATAAGCTGCAACTGATCGTCGGTGGACTTGACTATACAACGCCCCACACACCATATTCCTACATGCAGCGGCGTGGGGGTACAGCGTCCCATTTTCTCAGGCGAGTAACGACCGAAGTCCGCTATCGCGATAAGCAGTTGTCAGTCGCCCTCGTTCCAACGGCGCGTTTTCACCTGCCTGATAACCCTGCGCGGCCAGTGATCATGTTTGCCGCCGGGTCAGGTCTAGCACCATTTAACGGCTTCCTGGAGACACGGATGCGCCAAACAGGCGCGGATGAAAACTGGTTGTTCTTCGGCACACGCACGCCAGATGAGTTCTTCAACCGTGAACAGCTTGAAACATGGTCGGCAACCGGTCGATTGCAGGTGCGTGTGGCTTTTTCGCGTGCTGGAAGCACGGCGAGTTTCGATACATCGACAGGCCGTTTTGTGATCGAGCGCGGGCATCGTCAGCGGATCAACGACGTCATTGAGGCAGATCCCAATGCTGTGCTCCTCTGGAACTTTTTACGCAGCAAACAGGACGGCGGACGCGATGGGGTCTTTTACGTTTGTGGTCGTACCGGGTTCGCAGCCTCGGTCATGGAAGCGCTCAAGAATGTCGTCCGTCGGTTCACCGGTGGCTCTGAAGAAGAGGTCAACACTTTCTTCCGTAGGCTGATGGCCGAGGGTCGTTACCTTCAGGACATCTTTACTACCTACACCGGCAATGCCCAGGAGGGCCAACTCTACAATATCTCCGACCTTGTCCTGCACAACAATGATGCCGATGGTCATTGGATGGCTATCAGTGGAAAAGTCTACGACATGACGGAATTCATGCACCAGCATGTGGGCGGTGCTCGGATCATTACCTGCAATACCGGCATGGACGCAACCGCCGCCTACCAAGGAGTGCTACATCATATCAACTCCGAGGTGGATGCCTTACTTGGCATGCTCGAATTAGGCGTGATGCGGCGCTTGCAATTTGGTGACGTCTGGGCTGTGATCCTGACCCCTGATGGCCTGCGATTTATGCTGCTGGAGGACATGTTCAAGGCTTGGGTGCGCTACTTGTACCTGGTCGTGGGTATGGAGGATGCGCTGGAAAACGACTATAGTTTCGAGCGTACTGTTTCGATCAGCGGCGAGACAGCCGATGAAATGACGCCTTACAAGATGCAGTACCTGATCGAGGCGCACCGGCGTTTCCTGGTGAGTTACCTAGACGGTCTAGTTGACGAGGATGTGCAGACGATCTGGGCGATCACAATTGGCTTTTGCAACCGGGATCAAGATGTTCGCACGCTCAAGGCTGAACTAGACACTGTGACCGTACAGCCAGCCTACCATCTGGTCCGTAACTCGATTACGTATGTCAAACGGGCGCTCTTTGCCTTGCAAGATACAGATGAATTACAGACCCAGAAAGCCAGCCTGGACGCGATCCGTAGCCTGTGTACTGCGTTCAAAGAAGAAGATCTGAAATTGCTATCCGAGATAAAATACAATCTGCGCGAGGGTATCTTGGCTTTCGAGCAATTTGAAGCCAGTGTCATCGTTAAAGCCAGTGGCTCATTGATGGAGGTTGTTAAGCAAATTCCGGGCCTTGTTGGCGCTTACTATGAGCGTTTGGCCGAGAGGATCACGGCAACTGGGATCTCGGTTGAGGATATCCCTGCGGACGTTGACCCTGAGCCTATTCCCTCAGATGGAGGCATTCCAGGACATGGGGGTAAGCTTTAACCTGAACCGGCCAAGATTACTTCGCAAGAATCGAAAGAATTCACGCGACGTACACTTGAAGTGTAAGCTGGCAGGCGTAAGGCGCGAAAAATACATCTGCGGCAGAACGTTGCGCTAGGCAACGTGTCGATAGTACTCGCGAATAATGCCCTTTCTGGCTCGTGGTGGCTACTAAGTACACCAAAGGTCGTTTTTCGCCTGCTTATGCCGCTCGCCGATACACATGATGAAGTCCTCCCAAAACGGGAAATGCGCGAATGGGCTGCGAGGTATCCGACACCGGAGAGGCGTGTCCCAATGGAACGGGAATTCGCTGGCCAAGCCCTTGGTGGGGGCGCTCCCCATTGAAATAAGACACGTACACCTTGATCATGCAGTACAGATGCCGTTGGCTTAGCACAAACAAGTGATCCAAGCATTCACAGCGCACCGATTTTTGGAAGGGTTCGCAAACCGCGTTGGCATTGGGCGCGGTCACCGGGGTTTTGAGCACTTTGATCCCGGCTCCGGCTGCTGCTAGGGCAAATTCTGCGCCATATTTGCTGTCGTTATCGCGAATGAGATATTTAGGGCCTTCGCCAAAGGGTGTGGCTTCGCGGAGTTGTTGCGCTGTCTAGGCGTCGGTCGGATTAGCCTGTGGGGGTCACTTAATCAATCCGGCCTGATTTTTACTCAAGATCGGTATCATCAGCAAGCGAATGGTACGGATGATGTCGTGGAGAGAAAATCAAATGTTGCTGCTGAAAATCTTGCATCAGATCTCGAAGATCGTTCAACCCATTGTTAATCGGGTTGAACTCAGCCTGAAGGCGTGGACGAAACCGGTATCCGAGAGCCTGGTAGTAGGTACAGTCAGCGACCTGCTAACGAGCAAGCCTGCGCTGGTTGCTGAAAATGCATTTTTGAGACAGCAACTCGTCGTACTCAAACGGCAGGTCAAGCAACCTAAACTGACAGTCATCGATCGCGGGCTATTGGTATTGCTGGCCAGTCGAGTCCGCCCCTAGAAAAACGCACTACTGCTTGTCAAACCAGACACGCTCCTGCGCTGGCATAAGCAAGGGTTCAAGCTGTTCTGGCACTTGAAATCGAAAGGTGGATCACGTACACCACGCATTGCAGAAGAGACCATCTCTCTGATCAAACAGATGGCGATTGCCAACCGACGCTGGGGCACAAAACGTATTCAAGGAGAACTGTTGAAACTTGGCATTGAGGTGAACCGAGGGACGATTCGACGGTATATGCAACAGGCTCGGCGAAGCTTACCGCCACAGCCCCATGGTCAGACCTGGGCCACGTTTCTGAAAAACCATGCTCACGACATTTGGGCGTGTGACTTCCTGCAGAGTGCGATACGAAGCGGTCTGAGTAATTGTTCAAGAGAAAGGAGAGCAATCAACAACGAACCTGCTGTTCCATCAGCAGTACCCTAAGCAGTAGAAGAGCCTGCCGACAATGTACCCGCAACATAAAGTTGCCATTGAACCCGCGAGGGGCGATGGTTCTGCTAGCGCAAAGCGGATAGGGGCTAGGGTGAGTGGTATGGGCAACATAGGTGAACTCTCGATAAACGTCGTGAAAGTCAAAAGCCAAAGTCGCTGATAGGCTTCACCAAAAGGGATGTGGCTGGCACAGGGTCTTTTGCATACCCTGTCATGGACACAATAGCCACCGGCGGAGAGAGAGGTTCCTAACCCACGAGGTTACTCAGGCTGAACGTAGTAAACCCGTACTTCTCCCGAAAGGGTAGGCAGCCGCAAGGTGCGCCGACGGAATGCGGGCATAGGATGGCGGAGGAAGCGAAGGTCGCTTGTAACGGAGCGAATAGGGATTGCAACATCATCCCACGCGAAAGCGGGCAGACTTCCGCCTGGTCTCTCCTCACGAGAGAACTTGTCAAATCGGCCAAGGAGGCAAAGCAGATGACGGCAGAAGTAATTGCTGGTGCAGCTTCCCATGCAGAAGTGGGCTGGCACGCCATTGGCAGCAAGCTCACGAAAACGTGCGTCGGCTACAAGCGCGTATCGTGAAGGCAACTCAACAGGGTAAATGGAGCAAAGTCAAAGCCTTGCAACGTCTCCTCACCCGTTCGTTTAGCGGCAAAGCGCTGGCGGTCAAGCGGGTAACAAGTAATACAGGTAAAAGGACAGCCGGGGTAGATGGCGAACTGTGGGACAGCCCGGCAAAGAAATGGGCTGGTCTGCAATCGCTCCGCCAAAGAGGCTACCAGCCTCAACCCCTCAGACGCATCTACATTCCCAAACGCCATGACCCAACCAAACTGCGCCCGCTCTCCATCCCGACGATGCGCGACAGAGCCATGCAAGCGCTTTATCTACTGGCCTTGGAACCCATTGCTGAAACGACTGGCGACCCCAATTCCTATGGCTTTCGAAAAGAGCGCAACTGTGCGGATGCCATCCAACAATGTTATGACACGCTCCGACACCGGCAGAGTGCGGAATGGGTGTTTGAAGCGGATATCAAGAGATGCTTCGACAAGATTTCGCATCAATGGCTTGAAACGCACATTCCCATGGAAAAAAGCATCCTCCGCCAATGGCTTCGAGCTGGCTTCATGGAAAAACATCTGCTCTACCCAACCACCGAAGGAACACCACAAGGCGGCGTCGCGTCACCTACGCTAGCGAACCTCGTCCTCGATGGCCTGGAAACCCAACTGCGAGAACGCTTCCCCAAAGTGAAAACCGGCAACAGTGCGAAAGTCAACTTTTGCCGCTACGCTGACGATGTGCGCCGTAGATAAGCAACGTGAAAGGATGCCTTAGAGAAGGTCAACAACAGAGAGAATTGTTGTAAAGCACCCACCTTATCCAGACTTGGTAACAAGCTGGGGAGTGTAGCATGGTGGGAAAGGTCTGAGTTCGGCACAGCACAGCCGACGACTGAAGACCAAGCTAAGTTGGATATGGTTAGAGCTAAACTGCCCAAAGGTCAATTCCGAGCGGTGCCTGCGTAAACACTAGGGAAAGTGATGTGAAACCCTAGCTGGTTTTCTCATCAAGTCAAAGTCGTCGGCTTGATGACTCTCTGAAAACGAGGCGATACACAATGAGTGTATTCAACGGAACGAACGACCAACCTACGTCCAACGATGACCTTTCACGCTGAACTGTGGGATCAACCTCAACAACCTGATACTTAACCGCAATCGAGTATCGGCGGGAGTGCTTGAAATAGTGGCTCTGAAAATGTCGGTTGACGGAACGTTCGTATTACTTTTAGGAAGCCCAATGGGGCAAAAGAAAGGAGCGTAGCTAACCTTGGATATTCAAATAGAAAGGTGTCATGCAATATGATAGAAGCCTGTGATGTCTTGAATATCCTATGGACTAAAAATCGTCAAACCCCGACATGGATAAATCACGGGTTATATCATCTCTTGTATAACCCCACGTTGCACATCATGGCCTACGAACGCCTCAAAAGCAAACCTGGCAATATGACAGCAGGCACAGACGGGAAAACGCTCGACGGCATGAGTATGGAAACCATTCAAGCAACTATCGACCTACTCAAAACGGAACACTACCAACCTACCCCTATCCGGCGGGTCTACATCCCTAAATCCAATGGAAAACAACGCCCTTTGGGAGTTCCCTCGCCACGCGACAAAATCGTTCAGGAATGTATTCGGCTGATACTTGAAGCCATCTATGAACCAACTTTCCACGAAAACAGTCATGGATTCCGTCCAGAACGAAGTTGCCATACTGCACTAAAAAATCTACAGCACAATTGGGTTGGCATGAAATGGGCGATTGAAGCCGACATTGCGGACTGTTTCGAGCGTGTGGATCACCATCGACTGTTGGATATTCTGCAAGAAAAAATCCAAGATGACCGCTTCATCACTCTCATCCGCAAGTTCCTAACAGCGGGAGACCTCGATAACTGGGTCTTCCATCGCACTCACAGCGGAACACCACAGGGGTCGGTCATCTCACCGATTTTAACAAACATTTATCTCAACAAACTGGATTGGGAACTCGACAGACTGTGCCAACACTATACAACGGGTAAACATCGGAAACCAAACTCAAAATACCAAAATCTGATGGCGCAACGAAAACGGCTGCTGGAACGTGGCGAAGCGAACCCGACGCTCAGAAAGAGCCTTCAGCCCCAACTCAAGACGCTAAACAAACAAATCCTTCAAACACCAACCTATGACTACCATGACCCATCCTACATTCGCGTGAAATTCCTGCGCTATGCCGATGATGTCATTATTGGAGTGATAGGCCCTAAAGCACTCGCCCAACAAATACGAGATGAACTTGGCGCGTTCCTGAAGCGTGAACTGAAGCTCGAACTCAACCAACAGAAAACGCTTATCACCCATTTATCTACCCAACCAGCACATTTCTTGGGCTATGTTATCAAGACTTCTGACGCACGGCTCCGAAGACTGAACTTGCGGCGGAAAGGCTCTCCACATAACGTTACTCAAACCGTCAAAGTTGCATCAGGGAATATCAAACTGCTCGTTCCACTGGCGAAACTTACCCCCAAACTCAAAAAATACATGGCGGAAGGTCAACCCGCCTGTATGACGGCGCTCATTAACCAACCCATCGAACATATCATTGAACACTACAATGGGGTGCTCCGAGGATGGTACAACTATTACCAACTTGCGCAGAACGTCTCACAACTCAACTATGCCAAATATGTCCTGTACTATTCCCTGACCAAAACTATCGCCCACAAAGAAAAAGCTTCCACCAGTAAAGTCCTTCGGAAATACGGCAATGACATCACGGTACGCAAACCTAATGGCAAAACACTTCACTTCTTCAACGAATCACTCAAACAAGTTAGACATACAAAAGCGCCTACCGAAGACCTTGATAGCATCCCAACTTGGCTGCCCCGTCGGACACGCACCAGACTACAAGACCACTGCGTTATCTGTAATAACCGTGACCACGTTGAGATGCACCATCTCCGACACATCCGTAAACGCGGTGAAAACGTTCAAGGCTTTACACTCTACATGGCTGCTATCAACCGAAAACAGGTTCCAGTTTGCCGACAATGCCACCATGACATCCATAAAGGGAAATATGACGGAGCCAGCTTATCCTCTCTCTTAGAACAAATCCAAGCGGCTCAGTCCGAAATACAAGGTTCCTCATCTTGAGGTTCACACCGATGCGGTGGTGTGTATGTGGAGAGCCATGTGCTGGGAAACCCGCACGCATGGTTCGGAGGGAGGTAGTTGGAAACACAGTTCGGCTGTGCGCTGGCTACCCACCCTACTTCGTGATTACCGGAAAGTCGAAAGACCTTCTCGAAAATGAAGTCAAACCGCTTGTGGAGCAGTTTCTCAAAGAACGCGGCTTACAGCTTTCACCGGACAAGACACGCATCACTCATATCGAGGCTGGATTCGATTTCCTCGGACAGAACATCCGCAAATACCGGGAAGGCTTACGCACCAAACCCTCCGCCAAGAACACGAAGACCTTCCTCACCAAAGTCCGTCAACTCATCCAATCCAATAAGCAAACGCCCGCCGGACAACTCATTGTGCTTCTCAATCCAATCATTCGGGGATGGACCCAATACCATCGACACAGCGCCAGCAGCCGAACCTTTGCCAAAGTAGACCACGCCATCTTTCTTGCGCTGTGGCAATGGGCCAAGCGGCGGCACCCAAAGAAATCTCGACGATGGGTCAAGACCAAATACTTCAAAACAACTGAGCGCCGCGCCTGGGTGTTTCATGGGCAACACCACGATAAAGTCTGGGAGTTAATCAATGCGACAGACACGCTCTACCAACACCACCTCAAGATAAAAGGCAAAGCCAATCCCTTCGACCCTCAGTGGGAGACGTATTTTGAGCAACGTCTGGATGTCAAAATGGTCAACAATCTGCGTGGACGAAGGCAGCTTATCCACTTGTGGAAGGCGCAAAACGGCACCTGTCCTATTTGCCAACAGAAAATCACCAGCATAACTGGATGGAATAATCACCACATTCTGCCACGGACCCTCGGTGGGTCAGACACCAATGAAAACCGCGTGTTACTCCATCCGGACTGTCATCAACAACTTCATAATCAGCGTTTACCCGTTGAGAAACCGTGTCCCGTCACATAGCACAGGGGCATACGAGAGGCTTGAGCCGGATGAATTACGAAAGGTTCCTGTCCGGTTTCTAAGAAACTTTCCTCTACGTGCGGCATTTTGCTTGTTGAGAAATATATATGAGCAGCACCAATAATTCACGCAGCAGTTTTAATGCCTTCAGCGTTGACCAATGCGAAGCCGAGTCGGGCCGCCTTCTTATGCAGAGCGGCGATGTCACGTTCGCGATGCTGGCGTTCAAATTCCTCCGCACCTAAATCTTCGTACTGGACATGGAATTTCAACATATGATAAACGGCACGTGCAATCTTGTTAGCAGTGGCAACCTGGGCATATAAAGGGCCACCTTTGGCGCGTTTACGCCGATAGAACGCGCCAAAAGCCGTTGAACTACGACTGACCGCGGTGGCCGCTTGGCGAAATGCCTGGCCTGCGCGATTACGAGTAGGGAGGGTTCGTGAGCGTAGCACTCTGCCACCGGAAATATCGTTGTGAGGTGCCACCCCCAACCAAGACGCAAAATGCTTTTCCGTGGCCCACTTGGACATGTCGGTGCCGATTTCGGAGAGGATGGTTTGGGCAAGCCCTGGACCAATGCCAATGACGGCTACCAGATCCACCCCAGTAAGGCGAATGATGTCCGCGCGCACATCGAACGCTGGATCATTATTGTGCTTCTTTTTTCGAGGAAGGTTGCTTAGCTCCAGCATTGAACTCGATTCGGTGGGTTGCCAACGCGGTTTCATCACCGCATACTGCTGCTCGACCTGGGCATCACAGGCCGTGATTTGCCGGGTGTAGAAATCATACAGTTCCAGCGCTTGCCGGAGCGCAAACAAGTGTTCATTCTTCCACGTACCCGTCAAGGCTTTGGAATGGTCTCCTCCGAAGATTGACAGCGGTAATCCCGCTGTTGCGCTAACTTCACGCCATCGCGTTCCCCAGCCACAATCGCCCGCACAATTGCCATCCCAGTCTCACCCGTAATGTCACTGAGCACCTGTGACAATTGGATGTTCATCTGCATTAGCGCCTTCTGCATATGCTGGATGTGCGCGGCCCGATGCTGCAACAAATCAGCGCGATGCCGCAGATAGGCGCGCAAGGCACACATTTCCCCATCCGGTCGGAAGGAATTCGTTAGCAACCCCAGACTGTGAACCTTTTGAATCCATTGGCAATCTTGCACGTCCGATTTGCGCCCTGGAACCCCCTTGATATATTGGGCGTTGACTAAGTAGACCTTAAAACCACGCGCTTCCAGCAGCTCAAAGGTTGGAATCCAATAAACACCCGTACTTTCCATCGCTACGCTATCTACATCATGCTCAGCCAACCAGTCCGCCAAACGGGTTAAGTCTGGCGTGAAAGTCCCGAACGCTTTGACATTATCCTCGGCCCGATCGGGTGGCACACAGGCATAAATCTCGCGTGAGCCAATGTCCAACCCTGCCGCATTCGGATAAATCAGTGGCATTTGTTGTAATCGCTTGCTTCGTTTACTCATCGCTGCCTCCTCAACTATCTACTTCAACGTATTCCAGCCCATTTCACTTCGACTTACCTCTACTTTTCTAAACGGGGTCGAGACAGTGCTCGCCGCCAATGGTCAAATTAGTCGGAAATGGGAACCATGTTCTTAGACGGGTTATCGTGAGATGATCATCTCACCCACACCAACGGGACGTTAGGTCTTAGCGCTGGAATACAAGCCAAGATCGTACCGCTCTTGCATCAGGAGCTGCAAACTGCTCAATTAAGTTTCTCGCTGGGTAGAATGCCGTATTCGGCAGGGAATGTTCTCAGGGGAGGGCGCGACGGTAACGTTTCGCCCTTACCCGACCCTACGATTTATGCTTCCGTCCGCTGTTGCTGTTTTTCATGATTGAACACAGCTCACGGCGGGTGGTCCACATTGGTGTGACCCGAAACCCGACCGATGCATGGCTCGCCCAGCAGGTGCGCGAGGCGACACCCTTCGGAGTCGGACCGCGCTTCTTGATTTGCGACAATGATGCCAAATATGGCCTGCAATTCACCCATGCCACCGAAGGCGTGGGCATCGAAATCATCCATACGCCGTACTTTACCCCGAAAGCCAACGCCATTTGTGAACGTTTCATCGGGAGCGTCCGGCGCGAATGTCTGGATTTCATTCTAATCTTGGGTGAGACTCATGGGCGCAGAATATTGCGCGAGTACATCACATTTTTCAACGAGGCTCAACCCCATCAAGGTATTGAGCAGTGGATCCCAGTTCCACCTGAAGGTCGACTATTGACCTATCCGGTCCATCAAAAAATCGTCGCGTACCCAATTCTGGGGGGTCTCCATCACGACTATCAGTATGCTGCGTAAGCCTCAAATCAGGCTCGGATCCGTTATCTGACCCCCACAACCAAATCGTCTATACATATTGCCGAATGGGTTTTGCATTCTCGTGTTTTTCGTCCTAGCATCTGTTGCCTGCAACTCAGCCTTCCCTGATTTTCTCCATTGTGCTAACTTCCTTCGATTTTTTCAACAAGCCGTAATGACCACGTACACTGAGCGCACTTCACTTCATATTGACATAAAACACATAATATAATAATATGCCAGAGGTCGCTTCGCTTATCAAGCAGGTAGCATGGGTATACTTTCTTTCTAATACCTCGTGAGTCCGTCCACCAATAAGACGGGTTCGCTTATGGAGATCTCACATGAATTATTATGTCCTCCCCAAGTGCAAGGATCCGAATAATCAGGAGTTGTGCCTGACGCTGCGGGTTTCAGGCCCCAAGCCATTTATATACTCCGTCGTTGTCGCTACCAAAGACTTGGAACGTGAATTTCAGACTTGGACTCCCATAGAATGGCTCGATAGGGGTAAAGATCAGGGGTTCATCTTATTGAACCCGGAAACCAACATGGTGATCGTTGCTCCCGATGACGATCAGGCGGTTAAGGTCAATCCGCTTGCCAGCCTTGCCGCCATCGACCGAGTGTTTTGGAAATTCGTTGGCTCGGAATATGGGGCCATCCAGCTTCAAGCCAACACGAAAATGAACCTGAATGTGAAGGGCAGTGGACCCTACCCAAGCGGGACCCTCGTGTTGGCATACAGTTGGAAGAAAAAGCAATCGAACGCGATGTGGACATTTCATGGACAGCCCTAAGCCAATTGCCCGCGATGTGCGGTTGAACTCCTAGCTATCAGTCATCTGTCGGAACGCCTCGAATTGAATGAAAGGAACCATAGCGTGCAGCAGAATCCTGAAATCATCGATACGAATATGATCCACCCGCCTCACGATCCTCTGGAGCTAACGCAGGTCAAGCCGGCCTATCCCACGATACTCGATATTCCCACGCCGCAATGGGATCGTTATTTCCAAGCTGTTCTCGGAGAAACCGAGGGCTACGCATATGCGGTAGCGAGATCAGGTCAGGTAGTTAGCCAAGGCGCGAGTGGCTTTGTGCGCTCCCAATACGAACCCGAAAATCCCAATGTGCAGTGGACTGACGATAAGCGGATCAATCTCGCCAGTGTCTCCAAACCGATTACAGCGGTAGCCGTGCTAAAGTTTTTGGAGCAGCACAGCAATTATTCCCTCGATACTACGTTTTACAGCCTAATTAGCAACAAAATCCCTCAGGTAGGAGAGGGTGTCGATACGGTGACGATCAAGAATCTCCTGACGCAGAAAAGTGGCCTCGTACCGGACGGGAGCCTCGGTGGCGACCTCTGGCCGTTCTTGACTGAGTACCTAAGCAATGGATTGGTTGGTACACCGGGCGAGACGTATGCCTACTCGAATACCAACTTTACTATCCTACAGGCAGTGATCGAAAACATCACCAACCAGACCTACGTAGACTATGTAACGCAGAACATCCTCACGCCGATGAACATCAACGCGAGTGTATTCAACGCCACCCCCGATGATGAGAACAGTGCAACGCTATCCTATAATAATCTTTCCGATACACGTCCCGGAAAATACTGGTCTGGTTTAAATTTTGTCGCGCAGGGTGGTTGGATCTCCTCAGCGACTGAACTGCTCAAGTTTCTGAGTGGCGTGCGTAACAATACAGTCCTGCCCAAAGCGACAACCGACGTTATGTTCACAGAGTCTTTAGGCTGGGCCCATAAAGATGGGTTGTTTGGTCGGTATTTTTTCAAGGATGGCGAGCTAGCTTGGGATAACCCACCCCCGCTCAAGCAGTTGAATACTTGTATCGTCCATTTCTCAAATGGCTACGATGCAGTGCTGCTCATCAACTCGAAGCGTGGTGACGTGATGCAAGTGCCCATTAATGCGTTCGAGGCGCAGTCGCCCATGCTGCGTTATCATGTCACTTCGCGGTGCATAGATCCAAACGGCAATGCACTCTACCTGTCGGTTCAGGTATTTACGAAGAAGCCGACTAGGTATTCCGTAGTTGTCGCCACACAAAATGCGCCCGATACGTTTCAGAACTGGATTCCAATGAAATGGCTCGATCAGGGCAGCGATAAAGGGTTCATTTTGATGAACCCGGAAACCAACATGGTAATCGTTGCTCCTCAAAACGATGCAGCAGTTCAGGTTATACCATTTGCCGACCTCGTCGCCGGCCAGCGGGCGTTTTGGAAATTCGTAGGCTCAGGATACGGGGCAGTCCAGCTTCAAGCGCACACGAAGATGAACCTGAATGTGAGCGGCAGTGGCCCCTACTACGAGAGCGGGACTGCCGTGCTAGCATACAGTTGGGGGCGCGGTCCATCGAACGAAATGTGGACGTTCTCCCTCCAGAATTGAGCAATTACCCACATTCATTTACTTACTGCGGTGAGATGGTATCGTGCTAGTTCATCTCCAGCAGTAATCGCAGATCTTTGAGGAGGAACTGCCCGTGTCTACCAAAGCAATGCTCCTGTATTAGCAAAAAATGCTATCCACGATAATGGATGCTCAAGCAGCGCGGTAGTAATCATGGAGGATGCCGCCAAGACGATCTCGTCGCCTAACCGTGCCGGATGTCAACCGGGTAACAGGTGGACACGGCATTTGCAGATTGATGCCCTGATGGGGTCGTGCTGTGTTGAAAAAGTGGGCGTACTCACGCAGGACATAGGCGAGATGACGCTGGTCGAGAATAATGACCTGGTTGAGGCATTCTTCGCGCACCGAGCGTACCCATCGCTCAGCATAGGCATTGGCTCGCAGGGCACGAACGGGGGTGCACACCACTTCAATCCTCGCTGACTCGAAGATAGCATCAAACGATGCACTGTATTTGCCATCATTATCGCGTACCAAATGCGTAAACAGTCGTGCTTCCGTCTCCAGGTTCCACAAGCATTGGCGCGCTTGTTGCGTTACCCGCTGTTGGGTTGGCTGTGTTGTGATTCCCGCTACATGCACGCGCCGTGTGCCTATTTCAATCAAAAAGAATACATACAAGGTCTACAAGCGAATGGTTTCGACGGTGAAGAAATCGCAAGCCAGGAATGTCGCCTTGTAGTGATTAATAAAGGTACGCCAATTGGAAGAGACTCGCTGTGCTGGAATGGGCAAAATGCCATGTCTGCGCAGGATTTTCCGAACTGTTTCCTGGCTGATTCGATAGCCTAACTTCTTCAGCTCCCCAGTAATGCGCTCATCACCCCATTGATTCTCGTGTGCTAGTCGGAGAATAACTTGCACCCGTAGTATGCGGAAACTCCATCGTTGCACCATGCTAGGGCTGTGGGGGATACTTAATGCAAATGCCTGATAGTGTGACAGGCCATTGGCTATAATTCGGCGCGAAAATTAAGCATTTTTCCCGAAAGGTAGAGTTTCCATGCTGGTCGAACTATTTCAGCGACGATTCGGAGGTGCAATCGGTTCTATCGTGGGCCAGATACAAACAGCTTGGAAAGGGTAGACGCGACCAACAGCGGATAGGTTGCTGAGAGGGACCTTGGCAGATTTGACAAGGAGCCGACAAGACCTGATTGCAGAAAATGCGTTTCTTCGACAGCAACTTGTTGTCTTGAAACGGCAGAAACCGCGTCCCCGCCTACGCGCCGAGATCGGACGTTGCTGGTATTGCTGGCGGCGAAAGTGCGAGGCTGGAAGGATTGCTTATTTGTCGTCAAACCGGATACGTTACTGACATGGCATCGGGCTGGCTTTCGTCTGTTCTGGCGTCAAAAATCCAAAGGCAAGGCGCGAGTGCCGAGAATTTCAGCCGAGACGATTGGGCTGATCCAAGAAATGACCGTCAATAATCGTTTATGGGGTAGCAAACGGATTCAGGGTGAACTGTTGAAGCTGGGCATTCGTGTGAATAGGCGAACTATACAACGCTATTTAAGCCAAGCGCGACGCGGGCTACCACCGTCAGCCAAGACGCAGACATGGGCCACGTTTATTGCCAATCATGGCAACGACATTTGGGCCTGTGACTTCCTGCAGACTTACGATGTGTTCTTCCGCAGTATCTTCTTGTTCTTCATCATTGAGCTAGGATCACGTCGTATAGTACGGGTCGGGGTTACCCGCTCACCAAGCGATGCTTGGGTCGCTCAGCAGATGCGTGAGGCGATCCCCTTTGGCGAAGGGCCGCGCTTCTTGATATGCGATAACGATGGCAAGTATAGCGTTCAGTTTGAGCATGTCGTGCAAGGGACGGACATCCGACTGCTGCACACGCCGGTCGCGGCACCCAAGGCCAATGCCATCTGTGAACGTCTGCTCGGTAGTGTACGCCGCGAGTGCCTCGATCACATGGTAATCCTGAGCCAGCACCATCTCCAGCGGCTTGCTGCTGAATACATTACCTTTTATAACCAGGCGCGTCCGCATCAAGGTCTGACACAGCGCATCCCCGTTCCCATTGACATTTATGAACGAACTGGACAAGCCGATCAAACGGTCAGGGGGTTGCCAGTGCTCGGAGGTCTGCACTACGACTATCGTCGGGCCGCATAACCTGCTCAATTAGCCCTGAATACGCTAAGTATCCTCCACAGGTCTCCACCACCACTATTATCGAGCAGCGGCCTAAAGCACTGCCATTCGACACTCAAAATCTCGAACGGACGTGCAAACTGTCCAGCGCAGGCATGAATGCCTCAATCATTTTCTCGTCTTGGGACAGGCATCTCATGGGTATCCTCAACACATATGTGACGGATTTCAAACATTTTCGTTCGCATCAGGAGCTTGGGCAAATACCTCCTAGTTCCATTACCAGACGAAAACAAACCGAAATGGCGCGTTGGTCCAGTGTACTCCTTTCCGATCTTGGGTGGTTCGCATCATCGCTACCAATTGGCTGCCTGACCCAGGCTTCCCGGCTCAGATGTCTTAAGTAGCCAGCCCAGCAGCTTTGGTATCTGTCTCGATTGCCTGATTTTAGTGGACAAAGGGACAATTCCACGTCGATTTTATGGTCATGGCCAATACCTTCTCAGTTCTGACAAAACCGTTAAATGACTCACAGGGGAGCGGGTGTACCCACTCCCCGTAGAACTTCCGTCTAATTCGTTGTGAACTTGAAAACAGTCGATGTTGTATAGGTATCGCCGGGTTTGAGGGTTGTGGATGGGAATTTTGGCTGATTCGGCGAGTCTGGGAAGTGCTGCGGTTCAAGACAAATCGCTTCTCCCTGACGATACATCCCGCCGCTGGAGCCGTGCAAGGTGCCATCAAGGAAATTGCCTGTATAGACCTCCAGACCCGGCTCTGTAGCCCAAATATCCATCGTGCGGCCCGAAGCTGGGTCATATAGACGTGCGGCCATTTGCAGAGACTTGTCGTCTGTTCGATTCAGCACAAAGCTATGATCGATGCCGCGCCCATTGATGATTTGTGGGTCGCTAGACCGGACAGCGGGGCCGATTTGCTTGGCGCTACGAAAGTCGAAGGGAGTCCCATCTACAGGAGTCATGTCGCCAGTTGGAATCCCCCCGTCGTCGATAGGGACATATTTATCGGCGTTGATCATAAGAATCTGGTTGTCGATAGACCCTGATCCATTGCCTGCCATATTGAAGTAGGAGTGGTGCGTCAGGTTGATAACTGTATCCTTGTCAGTGGTAGCGGTGTAGTCGATCTTCAATTCATTTTTGTCGGTCAGGGTGTACACAACTTTGACCGTCAAGTTACCGGGATAGCCTTCTTCGCCATCTTTGCTGATACGGCTTAACTCAAGCGCCTCACTGCCGAAACCCTCAATGGGTTTAGCATCCCAAACCTGCTTGTCGAAGCCCTTTTTTCCACCATGCAGGGTGTTTTTGCCATTGTTCACTGCCAGCGTATATTCTTTGCCATCCAGCGTGAATTTGCCCTTCGCAATCCGGTTGCCATAGCGGCCGATAATTGCGCCGAAGTAAGGACTCATGGTTTCGTAATCCGATAGCTTGTCGAAGCCGAGGACAATACTAGCCCAGTTACCGTTGCGGTCGGGAACCTTTAATGAAGTGACGGTACCACCATAAGTAATGATCTTCACTTCTATTTTGTTCGCATTTGTCATTGTATATTCGTCGACCGCGATACCATCAGCAGTTTTCCCGTAGGCACTCTTTGAGATAGAGCCACCGGCTGCACGGGCTGAAGTCGTTGTCATGAGACCCACGATTAACGCAATAAGTAGCAAAGATTTGATTACCCCGCCTAGATTATAAGCGCGTTGAACTAATGGGCGATATGTCGTTTTCATGAAACAATTTCTCCTAAATGCACATATAGTTATCGATTGGATAAGTTGATGGAGGCGCATACTTTCACGCCTTTTGATAGATTACTTCTTGGCAGCTCGCCAATATTTGCTGTTGTCCTTGTTGATGACAACAACACCGGTATCAACGCTCGGGGTAGGGGTGAGATTCCGGCTGCTTTCCAGTCAGTAACAGACTTGATCTTGCTGTTGCGAACCATATATAGGAACAACATGCCCCAGAAGCCCATTTGCCATGTGCCCTGCGCCAACGTCGCGCCTAGGTCACCTTTGTCGATCAGGTCAAGTGTTCCTTCCTTGCCAGCTTTGACCAATGGCCCTAGGTATCGTGCGGCAACCACGTCAGCAGCATAGTTGCCCGTGCCGACAAACGAATGCCGCTTGCTGGCTGGAGAGTCCGCGTCGAACGTGACGATTGGAGTACCCGCAGCGACAGCCTTATCAATAGAGGGTTTGAGCCCATCAGCATTGATAACAGTGACCAAGAGACCCGCGGGCTGTTGGGCAATCGTCGAATCTAGCGCTTCTGCATCCTTTGTGATGTCATAGTCCGGCGTGCCAGTGTAGACAGCCTTCACGCCTAGGTATGCAGCAGCATCCTGCATCCCACGATTACAGTCTTTCCAGTAATCGATGCCTGACAGGAATGCGGCCATGGAATTAGGTGTCATTGGCCTGTGCTTTGGACGGCTTTAAGCCATACGACACTAGAAGTGCGGTGGCAGCAGCCATACTCGAACTTTTGAGAAAATCTCGTCTTTTCACTTTGTAGGTCCTTTCAACTAAATCATGTAAATTCACGCTACGGAGCAGTGTCAGCCGTCTTACCCCGCGAACGGACTTGCCAACGCTGGCTAAGGGTGTCGAAACCCACTGCCAGCAGCAATACCACACCCATTGTTAGTTGCTGCCAATAAACTGGCACCTGCAACAGGATCATGCCGTTATTAATAAATCCAACGAAGATGAGGCCAAATAAACCGCTAATAACGGTTCCTTTCCCCTGCTCAAGCTGCACCCACCAATGATGCAAGCGGCAATAATACGTAGTTTCTCACCGTTGCCCGTACCAGGGTCGGCAACGGTAAAACGCGAAACCAACAGTACCCCTGCTAGAGCAGCCAGTGTTCCCGCTAGGACATAAAAACCAGTTTTTACTTGGTCAGCATTGATGCCAGACAACCGCGCCGCCTCTTCGTTACCACCGATATAGTAGATTTGCCGGAAGGCTACCGAGCGCCGCATCAAAATGTTACCAATCAGAATAACGAACAATGCAATCAGGATAAGATTGGGGATTTCCAGAAATTTCCCCTGCCCATAAACTAGGAAATCCTCGGCATGAATTCCAATCGGGGTCCCCACGGTAATCGCCAAGCTGGCCCCTCGTGCGATGCCCAACATTCCCAGCGTAGTAATGAATGGATTGATCCGTACTTTAGTAATCAGTAGGCCATTAACGAGACCCGCGAGTAGTCCTATGCCGAGGCCATATAAGATTGCGATTGGAATAGGCAATTTGGCACGAAGGGCAACTGCGACAGTAACGCCACCCACAGCAAAAACGGACCCAACTGACAGATCAAAGCCGCCAGACACCAATGCTGCTGTCATGCCGAGGACAATAATCGCTGAGGTTGCGAACCCTAATGCAATCGCATTCAAATTTGGCGTGGTGAGGAAATGACCTGTCAGGAGATGCAAGGCTAGTCCGATAAATACGATCATTAAAATCAAGGCAAACTCACGCACCCACAGCAAGCGAACCAGAAAATGGATCGACGAGGCGGGTTTGTGCTTAGCGGGAACTGTACTCAAAAGGCTTGTTTCTTCCATGAACTATTCACTAACCTTTTGACCGCTTGCCGAACGAATGATTTGTTTTTCAGTAACTGTCTGAGCATCGTATTCTGCGACGATAGCGCCGTTGTGGATGACCAGGATTCGGTCACTCATTCCTATTACTTCGAGCAATTCGGACGAGATGATGATCACCCCCACCCCGTTATCTGCTAATGAACGCAAGAGAAAGTGAATTTCCTTTTTCGCTCCAACATCAATGCCACGGGTCGGCTCATCAACGATTAGGATTTTCGGCTTAATCGCTAGCCACTTGGCGACCAAAGCTTTTTGTTGATTGCCACCACTCAACCGTCGCACTTCTTGTTCGATGCTCGATGTAATGACATTTAATTGGTTTATGTGATGATCGGCGAGCGCACGTTCTTTGGCGAGGGAAACGTATCCGTGCATACTCACCGCATCGACAACCGCCGCCTCAATATTCCATTTGAGACTCATTTCCAGGAATAAGCCCGCCGCCTTACGGTCTTCTGGCAAATAGCCGATGCCATGTTCAATGGCATCTTTAGGCGAACCGATTTTTATTAGTACACCGTGCAGTAAAATCTCACCCTGAACCTTTAGACCTGCGCCAAAAATTGCCCGTGCGGGTTCTGTACGACCGACACCAATCAAGCCTGCAAAACCGAGCACCTCGCCTCTATACAACGTAAAAGTATTATGTGCCTCTGAGGTGGGTAGTCGGAAGTTGCGGACTTCTAAGAGCGGGTGTTCGGTCTTTTCGCCCTTTGGCGGGTACATATTGCCGAGTTCACGCCCCACCATCATTTTGATGATTTCATCTGGTGTCACATCAGCCTTGTTCCTTGTGCCAACATATTTACCGTCTCGTAGTACGGTAATGCGAGACGCGATTGCAAAAACCTCTTTGAGCTTATGACTAATGTAAAGAATGCCGATGCCGCTTTCAGCCAAGCGTCGTAAAAATGCTAACAATGTATCGGATTCTCGGTCTGTAAGTGCGGAAGTCGGCTCATCCAGGATAAGCACTGTGCAATTGGAGGACAGCGCTTTTGTGATCTCTCCAAGCTGCTGATTGGCAATCGAGAGTATTTCCACCGGGACTCGTGGAGAAACTGATACATTGAGCTTTTCTAGTACCTGTGCTGCATTTTGAAAAAGTTCTCCATACTTCACCATACCCAGCGCATTCGTAGGCAAGCGCCCTGGATAGACGTTCTCTGCAACAGTGAGCGTTGGTATTAAGCTGAGTTCCTGATACACAGTTGCAATTCCAAATGCGAGCGCTTCGTGTGGGCTAGCTGGCGCGATAGCATTGCCTTCAAAGCGAATCTCACCGGAGTCCGCCGTAGTTACGGCCGACAGGATTTTCATGAGCTTACTTTTCCCGGCACCGTTTTCACCCATGACAGCATGAATCTCGCCGGGGTACAAATCCAACTGCACCTGATCAAGCGCTAGAGTGCCTGGAAACTGTTTTGTAATTTTGAAAGCTTCCAACAAGACAGGCATGTATCAAAATCTCTTGACAATATTTAAAGGTCATAATTGGGTAGATAAACTATTGTAGCGTTTGCAGTAAACGTTTTCCATTGTATTGTTATCAAATAGTATAGTCAAGAGATTGGAAAATTTCTACAAATTGTTGCTAAATAGGTGCAGAGAACGATTTTAAATAACGTAGAGTGTAGGGGAGTCGAGCGTGATCTGTTTTTTGGTTGAAATGCACGATGTCAATTGCCAAATCTGTCGCATTGCGCTAAGTTTACGGTTTGTGCGGGCTTTGGTTCAGCTGGGGCTGTTGCAAAGTCAGGATATGACTTTTAATGCTCCTCCCCCCTGCCCCTCGCTACGCAGTGGAGGGGGGAGTTACACGAGTCTGGAAGTCCCTCTCTACACCAGTGGTTGGGGAGACGACAGTTTTAAAATGATGGTTAGAATAGCTCTATCAGGGTTCGTAAACGGTAATTTTCAAGCAAGCCTGTTTGAAATATCCGTCTTGAACCCTTCTGACACAGGATTCAAACCTTGATCCAAAAACTGTCGTCTCCCCAAACGCTGGTGGATAGGGATTTAGGGTGAGGACAACTACTTTGCAACAGCCCTGTAGGTTCAGCCCTCAGAGTCGTCAATAAAGGGCTAATATGGTAGCTAGACTTAAAGATATTTCTGAACAAGTCGGTGTTTCTATCGCCACAGTATCGCGTGTGTTAAATGGACGTGAGGTGGGCGGATTTATTAGCGAAGAAACTCGCCAGAGGATTTTTGCGGTAGCGGCTGAGTTAGGTTATCGCCCCAATCTTTTAGCGCGGGGGTTGCGCGGCAGCCGCAGTTCTTTGATAGGCCTCATCGTGCGCGATATTGCCGATCCTTTTATGAGTGAAACGCTTAAAGGCATTCATAATGCTGCTGTAAACCGTGGCTTTCGTCTTTTTTTGGGCCATGTCGCGCAGCCTTATACCGCAATTGATTATGGCGCGATGTTCGAACACTCCCACGCTGATGGCATCCTGTTGCTGGGAGATATGATTGAAAACGACAAAACGGTAGAATTTTTGACGAGCAAGCACCGCCATATCGTCGGCGTTGTCGATCTGAAAAAACATCGCGAGTTCCCCGGTGTATATACAGATAATATTCTTGGGGCACGACTGGCACTAGATTATCTGTGGGATTTAGGCCATCGACACATCATCTGTGTCGCGGAACAAGGTGCCTACGATCGCGTGTTGCGTGTTCAGGAATATCAACGATGGGTGCATGAACACGATCTGGATGAATTTGGTCGTGTGTTCAACACAGATGAATCTCCACGGGCAGCTTTTGCCACAGGCCTTGAGATTTTTAGCAATGAGAGGGTTCCAACTGCCGCTTTTGCCGTGACAGATCGGATCGCGATAGGATTGCTCCGGGCAGCGTATGAATCTAATATTTCGGTTCCCAAACAGATCTCTATTGTAGGTTTCGATAATATTGATTTTTCGGAATTCGTCATCCCACCGCTGACCACGATTAGTCAGTCTCCTTCGCAGATGGGATATGCGGCGGCGGACCTACTGATCAACATGATCGAACAGGAGCTTGACAGTAGAACTGTCGAGGATCTCATGCTAACACCTGAACTGATCATTCGGCAGTCTGCTGACATTCCGCGATCAGATTAACCAATCCTACGTACCTTACCCCGAAAGCGTCAGATTTCAGAACGTGGACTGGAGTAAGGCGGATTGATCGGGTATGCTTTCACCCTCAACTCCCAAGAAAGCTGAACGGATGAACTGTCCCGTAGGGTCAAAAAACCTCAGCCAGAAAGGTCATGGCGCTGTGGGGTGGAAAAACCACGTCCGACAGGTCATATCAGGCTGCCTGACGGTAATAGTCGCGGATTACGCCACCCAAAACATCTCGACAATAAATATGTCCTTGTGCGACACGAGGTCGCTCATTAATAAGTGAGTAGAAATACTCCGAGGTAGTA
>JBDTVG010000111.1:0-49707 GCA_040007395.1 Chloroflexota bacterium | reverse complement strand
CAACTTTAGTAATGTCCAGACCGCCCAAGCCATAGAAGGCGACAATCGGGCCGATGTTGTCTTTGCCGTTCCATGCCATTTGCCACGCCAGCCCGCCACCAAAGCAGAAGCCGACGATTCCGGCTTTCTTTGGCCCAACGAAATCTTGTGCGGTTAGGTAGTCGGCGGCTCCTTGTATATCCTTGATCGCCTGATCCATGATCAGCGCCATCGCCAATTTTTGTGCCTCCGCAGGTTCCTGAGCCACCTCGCCGCGATACAGATCTGGGGCTACCGCTGCATAACCATTGCGGGCCATGAGTTCGGTTACGGCTTTGATATGATTATCCAGCCCCCACCATTCTTGAATAATGAGCACTGCCGGGAAAGGGCCAGCCCCATCGGGATAGGCCAGATAGCCGGGTGCGGTGGGGAAATTCGAGCCTTTGGTGTCGAACTCGATCATTTTGGTCAGAATCTTGGCAGAGGGATTATCCGCCAAAGTCGCGACCAGTGTGCCGCTGGGTGTAGCCTGCGCCGCTTCAGCAGCGCCTGCACTGCTGTTGGCTAACGCAGTTCCGGTAATAATTGCGCCGCCTAGCAGAACAGCGGCTTGCCGTACAAAATCGCGACGGGTGATCTTGCCTGAGTTGTGGGCTTCGATGAGTGCCTGAATTTGTGGGTCCATCTGCGAGTCCATCTCTAAATTTTCTCCCGCTCGATAAATATTCCGATAAAGGAAGTCTAACAGGCGGGTTACGACACTCGCAAGGCTTATGGCACGAGCTTAATGTGCTTCTAAGGATTGAGAGCGTGTTTTACCGCAAGCAGGTATACAAGATTTCTTTCCAACGTGGCGCATCGAGTTCCCAACAAATGGTGACATTTGGGTCGCGGACTTGCCATGCCTCGGTAAAACCGGACTGCGTTCCGACAACGTTTAGCTCATCAATAACGGTCATGCCGCGTGTTAACTCGCCAGTTGTTTCCACGTCCACCCGATATTTACCCTGACGCTTGACCACCCCCGGATCGAGTGCCACAGCCATCGCCACTGGATCGGGTAGGCCCAACCCCGGATCGCCAAGCCATTCCTGACTGGAACGCAACGCATGAACATTACAATCCATCGCGAACTTTGCCAGCGGCGTATTGAAGGTATACACGCTGGCGATTTCATCTGTAGTCAGGTTAGCGGCACCCCGGCACAATTCCCAACCGACCATTTCTATGGGCAAGCCACTGCGAAAGACGATACGCGCCGCTTCTGGATCAACCCAAATATTGTATTCAGCCGCGGGGGTAACATTACCAATCGTGACCGCTGCGCCGCCCATCACCACGCAGCGTGTGACCATCGTAGCGATCTCTGGCGCACGCAGCAGCGCCGTTGCAACATTAGTCAAGGGGCCAAGCGTCACGAGGATGATTTCCCCGGCATTAGCTTTGATCGTCTCGATCAACATATCAACCCCATGATTGGTGGCATTGGCGGTTTTCGGCGCTGGGTAGTTCATGCCGCCCATGCCGTCGGGGCCGTGAAACCAGTAGGCATAAATAGGTTCGCGCAGTAGTGGTCTAGTGCAGCCCGTATGTACAGGAGTTTGCTTGCCGCACAATTCTATGGTATAGCGTGCGTTCAGTGAAGCCTGTTCTACATGGACATTGCCCGAAACAATAGTCACCGCTTCAACCTGAATATCAGGCCAGCGATGCGCCATCAAGATCGCTACTGCATCATCGGATGCTGTGTCGGTATCAATAATCATTTTTCGCATTAGCCGCAATTTCTCCTAATATTGTATTTGTGTAGAGGGAACTTTCACCTCTCCAAATTCGGAGAGGTGAATCAACTGCTAGCGTGATAAGTTGTGGATGGTTGTCTCGGCGAGTACCACCTCAAATTGGTGACGTGTGAACACTCCCGCACCCAACGACAGAGCATTCGCGCCACCTGCGGCAACCGCCCATCGCATTGCCTCTTGTGGGGATAGCTTGGCTGCAAGTGCGGTGATGAGTCCGGCGAAAAAAGAATCACCGCTACCGACTGCACTCACTACGAGTAATGCTGGCGGCTGTGCCAACCAGCGGCCTGATTCGTTGACCAGCACTGCGCCAAGTTCGCCCAGCGTGATCGCGACGCTGTTACCCTCGCGTTGCAACTGAGTCGCGGCGTGCAAGGCCGTTTCTACGGAATTAACTTCAATGCCTAGCAGTGTCCCAGCTTCCGCACCGTTCACCTTGAGATTGATCGGTGCAGCAGCAACTGCCGCCTGTAATGCCGCACCGCTGCTATCGACCCATACAGCGCAGCCTGTCTCATGCAACGCCCGTACCAACTCGCCGTAGATTTCAGGCAATACACCGGGCGGCAAACTGCCACTGAAACACCCGTAATCGGCGTGGACAGCTTCGCGCAGCACATCGGCTTGCAAACGTCTCCAATCGTCTGCCAGAATGGTTGGCCCCTGCTCATTGATAACCGTCGCCGTACCGTTTGACGAATCGGCAAAGATGAATGAATTTCGCGTTTCAGCCTGTACCCATGTCCACGCGCCTTGTAATCCGTCTTGAATAGCTAACTCGTCAAGGACCCGCCCGAAATAACCGCCCAGAAATCCGGCGCACAGCGGATCGCCGCCCAAGGTCAGCATCGCCCGCGCCATGTTGATACCCTTGCCCGCCGCTGTCATCAATATCTGTGTGTACTGCTGATCTGAACCCAGTCCAAAGCTCGGCACAATTACCGTGCGATCAATGGTAGGGTTGGGAGTGACACAGAGAATCATGATAGAACTTTAGCAGCACCGCTGCTGACGGTAAAAAGTCGATGTATAGACATATAATTCCCCTGTAATCCATACTTCTTTTTATCATCTGTCTCAGCAACCGCCCGAAGTGTACCATGCTCCTCGGCCTGTTTGATCACTATCAACGCCAATCCCTATTTAATACGTTTGCCCTGATGGGATTGCCCCTGTTATCATTCTGCCCCTAATCGAGACACTATGGGAGAGCAATTCATGACACAATTGACAGATCGTATTGCTGTAGTCACAGGCGCAAGTCGTGGCATTGGGCGAGGGATCGCATTCGAACTGGCGAGGTGTGGGGCAACGGTTGTCGTAAATTATAATGCCAGCGCTGATTCCGCTAACGAAGTCGTCGCCACGATAGAGGCGGCAGGCGGTAAAGCCAGCGCAATCAAAGCCGATGTGAGTAATCTGGCTGAGGCCGAAGCGCTCATTAAGGCGACCACTGACCAATTCGGCAAAATCGATCTACTGGTCAACAATGCCGGAACGACTCGCGATGGCCTAATTATGATGATGAAGGAAGATGATTGGGATATCGTGATTGACACCAATCTCAAGAGTGCATGGAACTGTTCAAAGGCGGCAGTCAAAGCTATGATGCGGAAGCGTTACGGGCGCATTGTCAATATCACTAGCGTCAGTGGCATCGCTGGACAGGGCGGACAGACCAATTACAGCGCCAGCAAAGCTGGACTGATCGGTCTGACCAAAGCACTCGCCCGTGAAGTCGCTCCCCGTCAGATTACTGTAAATGCGGTTGCTCCCGGTTTCGTTGGCACAGACCTCACCTCGAATTTGCCACTGAATATGATCGATGAACTCAATAAGCGTATACCGCTAGAACGCTGGGGAACTGTCGAGGATGTAGCCCATGCTGTTGCATTTCTCCTTTCCGATGAGGCAGGTTATATCACTGGACAAGTGCTTTCTGTCGATGGTGGTTTGGTGATGGGTTGATCCGCTGATTATGTGAATCGCATTAATCGGTAGAATCAACAGATCTTTTTACGCGAGTTGCGGCGTATAGTAAGCATATATCGAGAATGATTGGCTACTCCTTGACCGTCTTTGTCGTTTATAATAGGCGGTAGGTTTAGACTTTCTAGGATGCTATACGAATTGTATAGTACAGGAGACACAGAAAATGTTGCATTTTAGTTCCCCCGGACTGCTACTTGTATTGGCGATTGTAGTGATCTTGTTTGGCGCGGGTCGGATCGGAAAATTGGGCGGCGAACTTGGTAGTGCGCTGCGTGAGTTCCGCAAAGGCCTGAACGCAAACGATACAATGGCTGAGAAAAAAGAGAGCAGCGCCATTGATGCTATTGACTCAACGATTAAGCCAGAATAGTGCAGGACGATTAAATTGTCGGAAAGTTTTTCTACGCCCACAGATGATGGCAAGTTGGCAGCGCAAGGCATGGAGCCGATGCCAGAAGACCGCGTGACCATTGCGCCCAGTGCCTTGCTGACGGTGATCCGCATGGCAGCACTTCAGATCAAAGGAGTAGCCCGGATAGGGAATACGCCGGGTGGGGTCAATCTCTGGCTGCGCCGGACTGCCTCTGAACGGGGCGTGCAGGTCATGATCGACGATCAAACGGTGACGATTGATCTGTATATCGTCGTGGAGGCCAACGCCAATCTGCGTGAAATAAGCTACAATGTGCAGCGGCAGGTGGCGCGGGACATCGAAGAGAATGTCGGGATGCACCTCGGAGCCATCAATATCCATATCGAAGACGTTGTTTTCGAAAGTCAACCAGAATGAGTTCTGGCAGGAACAGGCATGTGGCAGGCAAAAATCGCCGTCTAGCACGAAGAATGGCACTCCAAGCACTTTATGAACTGGACTGTACCCAACATAGTGTTGCCGGTGTTATGGCAGCGCGGATTGAAGCCGAGCCGCCAGACCAGCTAGACGATGATTTGCGTTTGTTCACCTACCGATTGGTCAATGGTGTACTGGAAAACAAAGAGCGTCTGGATGTAGTGATTCAGCAATATGCACCGGAATGGCCGCTTAACCAGATGGCGATAGTAGATCGAAATATTTTACGTTTAGCCATTTTAGAGTTTGCAATTTTGAAAGAGACTCCGACAAAGGTCGCCATTAATGAGGCCGTCGAGCTTGCTAAGGAATTCGGATCGGATAACGCCGCTCGGTTTATCAACGGCGTACTTGGTACGCTGACTACCCACGAGGTCGAAATGCGGACCGCGCTGGAAAAAGGATAGGAGCAAAATAACAATATGAATATTTTGGGCGTAGGCCCCTGGGAAGTTATCGCAATTCTGGCGATCATGCTGGTCGTCGCAGGCCCCAAACGCATGATCTTGTGGGCCTATGAACTTGGGCGCTATGTTGCCAAGTTCCGGGCCATGTTCGCGGAAACAGTGGAAGCTATCAACAAGGAACTACAAGAGACAGGGCTTGAAATTCCAAAAAATGCTCCGCTGACGATACCCAAGTTTGATATTCTGGGTGAGGCCCAGAAGGTAATCAACAACGAAACCACGATGCGCGAAACGTCAGCGACCACTAACACTACCACTGAGCCAAATCCAGACGCAGCCAAAGACGAAGACGATAAACCGAGGTACGACTCATGGCTACCGGACTGATCAAACCACCGAACACCAACGAGCAACCACCTGAGGAAGAAGTGGAAGGAGCGGCGGTGATGAGCTTCTTCGACCACCTCGACGAGGTGCGAGTGAGGCTCTTTCGCTGTATTATCGCCATTGCCATCGGCATGTCGGTCTCGGTATTTTTTACGAACCCGGCGCTCAACTTTATCAAAGCGACCTATGGTGAACGCTTCCTGATTATTGAGCCTACTGACTCAATCGTCATTTTCTTTCGGGTGGCGCTGTTTCTGGGAGCAGTCTTGGCTAGCCCTTTGATCACTTACCAGCTATTTATGTTTGTCCTACCGGGGCTGACTCGTAAGGAAAAACAATGGGTAGTGCTGTCTTTGCCAGCAACGACCGTCCTATTCCTCATCGGGGTGCTTTTTACGTGGGTATTCCTGATCCCCGCTTACGTCGGCTTTTTGAAGGGCTTTCAATCCGATGTGTTTAGGGTTGATTGGACGGCGGATAGTTATGTCGGGTTTATGACGGCAGTGCTGTTCTGGCACGCGGCGGCCTTTGAGACACCGCTGGTATTCTACGTACTCGGACGTTTTGGCGTTGTCGATGCCCAGTCAATGTTGAAGTATTGGCGGCACGCCGTAGTTGGTGCATCTGTGATCGCCGCGTTTATCACGCCAACTGTTGATCCGCTGACAATGATTGTGATTACAGTAATTCTCGTGGCATTGTATGGCATGAGCGTTGTTCTGGTCGCCATCACGGGTCGCCGGAAGCCCGCCGCTGCGACTGCTAGCTAAGATAGTGTCTGTGCAGCATGATTAAATGGCCTTTCCGTCGGAACCGTCGTTATTGGCTGCGCCTCATAATTTTCACCGTACTTATGATCATTGTGCTTGCGTTGACCCTACCGATGGGGCTTGGCGCAAGCACAATGTGGTTGCTCATTCACCCCCGCTGTTCCGGCGAAGCTGATAAACCTACTGTTCCATACCAGTCAATATCAATCCCCACGCACCTCGGCGGAATCTATCACGGCTACTTTATCCCCGGCAGCAAGAAAGCAACTGTTATTGTGCCGCCGCCCTATAACAGTAATCGTGGCGGGATGCTGCCTGAAGCCTCCCTATTAGCGGCTGATGGGTTCAACGTATTGCTCTACGAATCTCGCGTTTGTGCAGGGCAAACGGTGACAAGTTTGGGGTACAGCGAAGTGGATGATGTTGGCGATGTACTGGCTTATCTCAATCACAACGCCGATAATATCCAGATCGATATGACCCGCGTTGCGTTGCATGGCTTTTCGTCGGCAGGGGCAACTTCGACCATGGCAACGGCTCGCTATGCTGAGATCCGAGCAGTGCTGGCGGAAGGCGGTTATCATAATATTGATGCACAACTCGGTATTCAACCGTCAGGCGACTTCTTTTTGAACCTGATCGTGTTTGGCGCACGAGCAACCTATCGGCTTAGTACAGGCGAAGATGCAGCGGTACTCACACCCATCGACAGCATCAAGCGTATTCCGCCGCGTGCAATTTTTCTCGTGTACGGCACAGCGGAGATCTCGCTGCCCGGTGCGCGTGAACAGCTTGCTGTCGTTCAGACTGTCGATCCCGGCGCATTTGTGGCATTATGGGAAGTACCCGGCGCGGGACATGGCGGCTATCTGAATGCAGTTGGCCCAGTTGAGTATCAGCGCCATGTGCTACCGTTTTATAATTGCGCGTTACTCGATTCTTGCGAAGCTTGGAGAGCATTGTGGGTCAAACCATAACAAGAGCAGACCAAAATTTATGAAGTTGAAAAAAAACGTAGCAGTGCTGATGAGTCTCTTGATTGGCGTATTAGTCAGTGGATGCAGTTTTACTGCGCCGCGTCCTACCCCAGAACCGATCTATGTCACTGCCACGCCAGTTGCGGTGTTAGAGTCGCCCACGACAGAAGTTACCTCCGTACTCGGCGTGACTCCTGACCAACCCTTAGATTTCCCGACTCTCGAACCTGCTACGAACACGCCGTTGCCTACACGCCACCCGACGCTAACCCCTTCTTTTACGGTGACTTTTACCGAGTCGCCTGTGCCAAAAGGCACCAAAGTTGCCCCGATTAACTGTACTGTCCAGCCAGAAGGTGGCTTTGCTACCATTTACACGCAGGATACTTCGCTAAAAACTACCCTTGGCTGCGCTGTTGGATCGGCGGTAGCTATTCAGAGTGCCACACTGAACTTTGAAACGGGCAGTATGGTTTGGGCTTCACAGTTTGCCGATGTGCAAACCCGCATGATCTATGCACTATATGCTAACGGAACCTATCAACGCTTCGATGATAATTGGGTTGAAAACGTCGATCCGCAGACGACAGGCGAAACCGCGCCATCAGGACGCAACACGCCCATTCGCGGTTTTGGCAAAGTTTGGCACAACAACCCGACGGTGAAAAGTGGGTTAGGTTGGGCAGTCAATGCCGAAGTCGGGACAGCGGGACAGATCCAACGCTTTGAACGGGGCGAGATGTTGTTTGTCGCGTCGCTCGGACAAACCTATATTTTCCTCGGTGGCACAAATACGTGGCGCATCAACCCGACAAAATTTTAAAGATCGACAATTTTGTTCCTTGACGACTAAATCAATTCTAGGCGAAAAACTGGATACAAGTGAGCTAAACGATCAACTTCTGCTGCTGTAAGGTGCATAGTGTCTGCCGAAAGCACAGTACGGGCACGCATCTCGTATTTAGGATGTTTGCAGTACCACTGAAAGAAAGAGGCTTTTTCCTCGCCGTAGAGTTCATAGGCGCGAATCGGCTCAATCGTTTTGCCCACAATCAGTTCTGCAATGCCGTTAGTTCGCAGATTGCGTACCCATTGTGATTCGCCCAACATCGACAAGATATAGTGTTGCCCATCTAGCAAGGCGAGACGCACTGGTACGTCATACAATCGCCCGCTTTTCCTGCCCTGCACACGTAAGATACGCATCACATCCTGCTCACCACGACTCCCCACCCCAAACCGGAGCACCAGAAATCGCAAAATCGGATTGGTGAACCCCTTGTAAAGTAACGCTATACGCTGATAGTTTACGGTAGTCATATTTTTTCTTCTTTCATAGATGGATGGGGTCTTCATTTCAAAAACCACTATAGGAGAGTAAGATGTTGTTATCAAGAGGGCACTAAAAAGTGGGATAGGCACTTCATGGAACCTAATGAAAAGTATTCGGTTGACGACTTAACTAACTGTCGATTTAGTGGCAAATGGACACCACTCGTCATTTTTTTGTTGCGTGATAGCCCACAGCGTTATACCCAAATCAAACGACAGATCAATGGCATCTCTCAGAAAATGTTGACACAGACCCTGCGGCAATTAGAGGAAGCAGAAATTGTTACCCGCACTATTTATCCAACAGTGCCGCCAACGGTAGAATACGCATTGACATCGCGAGGCAAAGCGTTACTTGAGCCTTTTCTGGGGATGATTGAAGGTGGCAACAAACAAAAATAAGTTCAGTGTGGTTATGTCTTTTGAGCGCCCGCCGGATCGCCCAAATGAGCGATTAGCCAGCTAAACATGGCGCGGATAATCCCTTCACGAATCAGGATCATCGCAATCAAAATCAAGATCGCGGGCAGGCCACGCCACGCCAACGCCACAACACTTGAAGGACCAGTCGCCAGCAGGATTAACAGTGCTGGGAACGATGTAAACGGCAGAGAAGTCACGACCAATGCCGTAATCAACGCCCGGACAAGGATCATCCCACTCGTTACCATTAGCGCAATGGCTGAGGCGGTTTGGCGGGTTGACGACAGCAGCGAAGCCAGCAGCCCGATCAAGCCTGCCATCACATAATCTTGTAGGCGGGCAATGGCAAATTCGGTCATCGTCAGGAAGACCAGCGGCAGTTCCAGCACCGTGAATGGGGACGAACCAGCATTGAGCGAAAACTGCCCAATAACGAGTACAAAGATAATCGCTATCAAAAAAGCTTGTCCCCACAGGAATATTTCTCCATAGGGGTTCAGGCGAGAGAGGGTTGCCGCCAACTTGACAAGGATCAGGTCACGCCAGTCCAGTGGGGTTGTCAACAGTACGTCCCATGTCTGGCGTTCGCGTTCCTGAGCAATCACGCTGCTGGCAGAAATTGCCACGCTCAAAGGCCATAGATAGGTTATGAGCAAGATTACAAGCAAAATTAGGCTGCCACCGCCGACAGTGCAGAAAGAAAAAATAGCGGCTGAGAAGGTATGGCGCGTGCCACCGCATAGAAAATCGCCTGCGGCTAACACCATGAGTACTGCGCCTACTGCTAGAATAGGCCGCCAACTTTTGCCCACGACCCGCCGGAGGATGCTGCCAACAGGCAGTAGACTCAATCGGCGTTTTTCCGCCTGATAGATAGGGTGGCTGGTTAGTGTCCAAGCGCGTATTAACAAACGAATGATGCTAAACGTTCCCACTTAATCCTCACGAGCACGGCGTAATACCCAACCAAAAAGCACACGGATCATCCCTTCACGCACCAGAATTACCCCTCCAACGATGATCAAGCTGATCAAGCTAGGGGCAGTTGTGATCAAAGAGGGCGTGCCAATGACAATATTCAGGAACGTGAACTGCGTGCCTATATCAGGCGCGATCTTCATACTCACTAACAACACAAAGATCATTTGCAAGAGTCGGATCGTGACACCAGCTAGCAAGCCTATCATCATTGCCGTGCGCCGTGAACCGTCCTGCAAATTAATCAGCAGTCCGATGACGACGGCTAAGGCCAATTCTTGAGCGCGTTCAACCGCAATCGCCACCAATGCCAGTGCGATAAAAACGACACTTAGCACGATCCCTTTGCCGCTGGCAAAAATTGTCGGGACAGTCGCCGCGGTGGCAAGAAACAGACTCATGAACACCGCCGGGATTACCTTATCCCAAACCAGACGCAAATCGGCGGCGGCTTTCGCCAGCAAGATCACATCGGTGGAATACGGTGTCACCATCAGGGCATCCCATGTCTGGGCAGTCCGTTCATAACCAATGCCCTGTCCTGCCAACATTGCAAAGGGTACCGTCCAAGTTAGGCTCAACAGCCCGCCGCCAAAGATCATCAGCAAGCCCAACAGCTCATCGTGGTAGGCGCTGACTTGTAACCCCATCTGCTGACCTACAAAGCCAAAGACTGCTAGCCCGATCAGTAGTACAAAGAATAGTACACCGCCCCACTGACTCGGATCGAGATTGACAGGCCAGCGCACTGTATTGCGCCGCGCTGCAATGTAGACCGGGTGAGCCTCGCCCTGAATATAGACTAGCAGGTTGTACATAATTTTGAGTGTGCCCACACCAACCCTTTCGACGGTGTGTCAGATTGTTATGCGAAAGTTCAGCGTGAATAGAAATTACGCACTGCCCAGTGTTCGGGCAAGCTGCGCTCCCATCGGATCGTGCAAAATACTATACAGCTTCTGTGCTTCCCGAAGATAGCGATCCGCCAGTTCGTTATCGCCGTGAGCGCGTGCCACCCCTGACCGTACAATTAGTGCATCGGCCTGACCCTTGCGATAGCCCCACTTGCGAGCCATTGTTTCGGCTTCGTGAGCGGCGGCTTCGGCTTCGTCCAGTTTCCCCTGTGTGAGTGAGGCTTCCCCGATCCGTGCCTGAGTCCGTACAATCGTTTCCTGATCGTTCAATTCGCGACTGATTGGCAAGGCTTGCTCGAACAAGGCCATTGCCTCATCGACTTTGCCTTGTGCCAGATAGGTTTTGCCCAGATTCGACTGGAAGATCGCCTTCCAGCGTTTTTCGGGCAACGAGTCGGCAACCGCCAATGCCTGTGCGTAGAGGCTTTCGGCAGCACGGTAATCCTTCACTTCGTTGTAAGCCAACGCCAGATTATTGGTTTGTACCGCGATCAACAGTTGATCATCAAGCTGGCGGCTGATAGCAATCGCATCTTCCAGAAATTTAATCCCCTGATTGGCTTGGCCTGTCATGGTAAAGAACCACGCATAGTTGCCTAGCCGCAGCGCTTCGGCACGGCGGTGTCCAAGCTGTCGCGCCACTTGAATCGACTCCTGATAGAAGGACTGCGCTGTTTCGATCTCGCCAAGATCGGTGTATAAAATGGCAACGTTGGAGAGCACCAGCCCGCGTGTACCGGGATCTCGCACATTACTCAGTAGCATGGTCGCTCGCTCATAGTCAGGCAAAGCAGCATTGATCCCGGACAGCGCACGATGTGCCGCGCCAATGTCGCAGAGCAATCGCGCCATCTGTGTCGAGTCGTTATTTTGCTCAAACAAGGTTAGGGCTTCTGTCCACTTCTCGATGGCCCCCACCAGATTCCCCTGTTTGTGGAGCGCCGTCCCAATCCGCCGCAAGGCATTCGCCCGCCCATTCGGATCGTTTTCGCTGGCCTCGTTAATTGCTTGCTCAAAGCTATCGAGGGCCTTCTGGGTTTCACCCTGCTCCTGATACAGGTTACCAAGCATGATCGTCGCGTTGGTGCGCTCGGTGTCATTTTTTGCTTTGGTACTATATAGGTCAATCGCGGCGTGGAATGCGGCGGCTGCTTCGTCGAAGTGATTCAGCCCGCGCTGGACGTTGCCCAAACTGGCAAGCGCCATCGCTTCGGCGGTAGGGTTTTCGGTTGCTCGTGCCTGTTCCAAAGCGCGATTGACAAAATCTAGCGCTAACGTATTTTCACCTAGCTTTTGGTAAGCCGATCCCTGATTCAGCAAACTGTGTAGCGCCAAATCGGGCGACTGTTTGCCAATCTGCTTAGCGAGGACATCGGCTCGTTGATAGAGCTTGAGTGCTTCGGTAAGCTGATTATCCTGATAGAGTTGATCTGCCAGCGCGTTCGACCACAATAATTCCTGATCAGTCTGATGGTGCTGCTGCGATAAGCGGATGGCCTGAGCAAGGAATTTGCGCCCACGTTCGGCCTCTCCCACGCCAAGATACGCCTGCCCAAGACGACCCATGATGTACGAGGCTTGGTCTGTATTCTGTACTGCCTGAACCAGGATCACGGCTTCATTGAGCAAACGCAGCGCGTAAGACGGATTGTCCTGCTTCAAGAACACATCTGCCAGATTGCCAAGTGTCAATCCGATAACTGTAGCATCTCCGGTGGGACGTGCTAGTTCGAGTGCTTGCTCAAGATAGCGCTGTGCCTGTGGCAGATCGCCGCGTGTTAAGGTATAGGCACCGAGGTTAAGCAGCGCCCGCGCCTTGCGTAACCCATCGCCCGACTGACTCGCCAAGGTCATTGCTTCGTTGAGCGCTGCCTCTGCCTGATCGTAATGACCTTGCTCCGTATGAAGTGCGCCAATCTGACCGAGGAAGATTTCTTGCCCCTGTATATATCCCTGACTCTTGGTTAGGGTTAACCCTTCTTGATAAAGTTCTAACGCATGGTCGGGTTCTCGATTGCGGCGGGCTTCATCGCCAGACTGAACCAGCCGTTGAAGCTCCGTTTCTTGCAAGCTCATTTTCGGTGCAGTGCCCGTGATTTTTGAGAGTATTTCGCGTAGGCCCATCCTGAATTGCGATCCTTCCTGTGAATCTTCCTTAATCTTAAACGGTCTATCGGGGCTTTACAACTAGCGTAGCCTCACCACAAGTAAACCACCAAGTTTACCGCATTCATGAGTGCGTTTGTGTGAACAAGCGGTTTCGCGGTATTGAAACCCTATGCACAAGTGAATCTGTCATGCGCTCTCGGTAGGTCTAACAACAAAGCTCGATAGTGAAATTTCAGTTCTACGCTTGGGTAACGTTGCGTTCCAATCGTGTTTGATCCAGCAGAATTTTGATAAGCCGAACATTCTTGGCAAAATGAGATGAGTAATCAACATAGCTGATTGTGGCATAACGTAACAGATATTGGTTATCACCCGCCAGAATAAGAACAGCACGAGTCAATTCAGCGCGTTTGTAATTCTCTCTCAAATATTCTGAAAGATGCCCAAAATTCCCACGCATAATCAAGGTGCAGAGCCAGCATTCGCACATAAACCCCGCTGTTGCAGGTTTTGAAAATCGCCCACCATATTTAAAGCTCATTGTAAAGGAAGTTTCAGAGGCAGAAATAGAAATAAAATCACGTTCAGTATTGCTTGGAAAGTAAGCATAAAAAACCTTCTGCTCAGGGTTAAATACAACTTCAAATCCAAAAAGTGATGCTAGGGCGATTGTGTCTTTCACTATGCTCGCTTTATCGGAGCCATATTGGGAAAGATATTCCCAACCTTGAGCTACAAGGTTTTCGCGTTCGTCCATTATTGTCCTCAGTCGGCTTTCTACACCAATGGTTATGATAATTCTATAAATCTTAACCTATGAGTTCTTAAACAAAGTGTTCTACTTACTTTGGCTCTCGCCAACAGCGTCAGGCATTAGTCATTATTTACAAGCTGTTTCCTATTGATGGTTTGCTAACAACCCGTGTTAAGCGTAAACTTTGAACTATCGCCTCCTCAATTTAATGCACTGAGTATTCATGTCCACTCAACTTGATAAGATTCTAATTGTTGACGATGATCCTGAAGTGCGGAGCTTGCTGCGGGAGCAAGTACTAGACTCGCGACGCTTTGAGGTCTTTGAAGCGCAGGATGGCGCTGAAGGATTGCATAAAGTCAGCACACATCAGCCCGACCTGATTATCCTCGATCTAGTGATGCCGGGACTCAGCGGAGCCGACTTTCTGGTCGCGCTCAAAGCACAGGGCTTCACTGGGCCGATCATCGTTTCGACCAAACGCGGCAGTGAAGCACAGGCAATCGACTGCTTCCGGTTGGGCGCTTCCGACTATCTGACCAAGCCACTACGAGAAGCGGAGGCACTACGTACCATTGAGCATGGCCTCGAAGAAGTCCGGATGCGGCGCGAACGAACGAATTTGCTGAATCGGCTGCAAGAATCGAATAAGCAGCTTGAAGCACGGCTCAATGCGTTAACGATGATCTCCAGCATCGGCAAAAGCGTCACGAGTATGCTAAATCTGAAAGAGCTTTTCGAGCGTGTCCTCGAAGCAGCGGTCTCCATGACCGGAGCCGATCATGCAACATTGATGCTGTTCGACGAAGAGTCGCAACGCCTGATCCTTCGCGCTGGCAAAAATATGACGTTGGTGATGCAGGAAAAACTTGGTGAGCCAGTCAACGATGAAGTCGCCAATCTTGTCATGTTTTCAGGCGAATCGCTGATTGCCGATGGTAACAATCTCAAATCCTTTCGTGTGTCGGCAGACCTACACGCCGTGATCTATATGCCAATCGTGATTCAAGGCAAAACACTGGGTATTCTCACGGTGGGCAATCACAAAAAGCGCCGCGCTTTCGATGAAAATATGCCCTCTCTACTAGAGATTTTGGTTGGCTATGCCGGGATTGCCATTGCGAATGCCCGTCTATTCACTGCGCTGGAACGTCGCGCAGGTAACTTGGAACATGCTTACAACGAACTTAAAGCGCGTGATGTCAATCGTCAACGCATCGTGGAGAACGTATCAGCTTTACATAAGGAACTGAGCGATTTACAGGCTGATCTTAGCCGCACAAATGAAATGCCTCGACCCCTCGCTGAACGGATGCACGGACTCAGCCAGCGAGTAAGCAAACTGCTGCACCTAATGAACGAGAATAAGCAATAATTGCGATGGCAACACCCAACGCTAACCACAGCAGTGAACCGAATTGGATTGTCGTCGCCGTGACATCGGGGCCTGTCGAAGCTGCCATGATCGCTGAACGGCTGCAAAGTCTAGGTATTCCCGCCATTATTCAACATGAACCACTGGGCGCTATCTTAGGGCTATCGATTGGGCCGCTGAGTCAGGCCAGAGTCGCGGTTCCCGAAACATTCTTCGAGCGTGCTATCGAGACGCTTGAGCCGGGCGCAACACTGCTCGAAGACGGCGAGATTGATGATATAGATGATGACGACGAATGGGATGATGACTGGGACGACGATGAACGCGACTCTGACTGACGTTCCGGGCATACAGGTCGGTCACGCCCAAGATACCGAGGCGCTCACAGGCTGTACAGTTGTGCTATGCCCATCGCAGACTGTCGGCGGCGTGGATCAACGAGGCGGCGCACCCGGCACCCGCGAAACCGATCTGCTGCGTCCGCTGCATCTTGTCCAGCACGTCAACGCGATCCTGTTGGCGGGCGGGAGCGCCTTCGGGTTAGCCGCCGCCGATGGCGTAATGCGCTACCTTGAAGAACATCAGATTGGCTTTGAAACGCCTGCCGCCCGTGTACCAATTGTCCCCGCCGCGATCCTGTTCGATCTCGATCTTGGTCGTGCGGATCGTCGTCCAGATGCGGCAATGGGTTATACGGCCTGTGTCGCTGCCTCTACTGATCCCGTTGAACAGGGGTGTGTTGGCGCGGGAACGGGCGCAAAGGTGGGCAGCCTAGCGGGTATATCCTTTGCCACCAAAAGCGGAATCGGCAGCGCCAGCCTTGATCTAGGCGATGGGTTAGTCATCGCGGCATTGGTGGCGGTCAATGCCGTTGGCGATGTGGTAGACAGCGATGGCAGCATATTGGCAGGGGTACGCACGCCACCTGAAGGCAAACAATTTGCCGGAGCGTATACGTTTCTGCGGCAAATGACTCACCTTCCGCCCGCTACGGTAATCGGAGTCGTGGCAACAAATGCCAAACATGATAAAGAGCAAACCAACTATTTGGCGCAAATGGCACAAGATGGGTTGGCGCAAGCGCTCCGTCCGGCACATACACTCTTTGACGGCGACACCATGTTTGCACTGGCAACTGGCGAAATCGTGGTCAACCCCGCCGTGATTGGCGCATTCGCCGCCGAAGTAACTGCTGAAGCCATTCGCAACGGCGTTCGCACTGCCACGTCAATGGGCGGGCTGCCTGCCGCGCACGATGTTAAGACTTGATGATGTCTTAACATGCTACAAGAATGTTACATTAAGCGAATGTAATCATGCCTAAATTTGGGTTAAAGGTAGATCGAATGGCGAAAATTCTGATTGTCGAAGATGAAAACACGCTGGCGGAGACGCTGGCAGAAAACCTAGCCGAGGAAGGCTACGAGGTTTCGAGGGCAGAGGACGGTGAAGTCGGGCTGGCGATGATCCGCGATGAACTGCCCGATCTGGTTGTGCTGGATATTATGCTACCTGCCCTTGATGGCATGAGTATCTGTCGTATCATCCGCAAAGATGTAAGAACAGCGCATATCCCAGTGATTATCCTGACGGCGCGGGGAACCGAAGTGGACAAGATCGTCGGGCTAGAAAGCGGCGCAGACGACTATATTGTCAAGCCATTTGGTCTGGGTGAATTTTTGGCGCGAGTCCGGGCAGTCATGCGCCGTGTACCGGGTCGAACCACCACGCAGGATGAACTCCTTTCTGCCGACTTGCGGATGGATCTGACAGGCCGTCGTGTATATAAAGGCAGCGAGTTATTACACTTGAGCCATAAGGAGTTCGATCTGCTCTCGGAATTGATGCGTAACCAAGGGGCAGTTCTCTCTCGCGACTTGATTCTGACCAAAGTCTGGGGCTACGAGTACTTCGGAGACAAACGCACGGTTGACGTTCATATTCGCTGGCTGCGCGAGAAGATCGAAGAAGATCCCTCCGATCCCCAGCGGATCGCGACGGTGCGCGGCGTAGGCTATCGCTTTGAAGGCTAGACGAGCCTGCGTTTGGAAGGGTATGTTTTTCGATGAGCGTTATTGAGTTATTTGCACTGGCATTGCTGGTAGCATTAGTCGTCCTGCTGTTCCAGTGGCGCAAACAAATCCGGCTGCTCAATGAACGTGATCTTGAAGTAGCGGCGCTGCGTCAGGAACTTGCTTCCACTCAAATGCGGTTGCAAGTGCTGCGGATGTCTACTGTTGTGCTTGCCGACACTGCTTTTGATGCTATTCTGGTCATTGACCATGATCGGCGCATCTCGATTATCAATCAGACCGCCAAGAAACTCTTTGGTGTCCATGATGGAAACATGGATCAAACGCTTATGTCGGTGACACGCAGTCACGAACTAGAAGCGATGGTCGAGGCTGCTAGACGCAGTGAGCCTGTACTCGAATCTCAGATCGAGATCAAGGAGCGCCCCTTCCGTGTACGCAGTGGCGCTATCAATTTGGCGGGACAGGTGAGCATTGTATTAGCTTTGCAGGACATCAGCGAACTACTGCGCCTGACTCGCGCCCGCCGTGAAATGGTCGCCAACTTCTCCCACGATCTCCGCACCCCGATCAGCAGTATCCGACTATTGGTAGATACCCTTACTCAGAACTTCGGACGCAGTGCTGAACGCGATCTGAAGCTGCTGAGACGGATTGGCGGCGAAACCGATAGCCTGCAACACATGACTCAGGAATTAATCGACCTGTCTATGATCGAGTCAGGTCAAGCCATTATTCGCATGGTTCCGGTAAACTTTCACGATATTCTGGTGCAGGCGCTGGATATTATGGGGACTCAGCTTGAACAAAAAAAGCTTGACGTGCTCAATGAGATTCCCGACAGCTTGCCAGTCCTGATCGACCCCGAACAAACTCGGCGGGTCTTGACTAATTTGCTGCACAACGCGGTCAAGTTTACGCCTTCCAAAGGAAAAATTTCCTTCAAAGCCGACTGCAAAGATAATGCGGAACAGTTTGTAACGATCTGCGTCAAAGACACTGGCCCCGGCATCCCACCACAGGATCGCACTCGCGTGTTCGAGCGTTTCTATCAGGTGGATACCGCCCGCTCCGCTAATCCCGGCAAAGTCAGCGGATCAGGGCTGGGTCTCTCGATTGCCAAGCACATTATCGAAGCGCAAGGCGGCACGATCTGGGCCGAGGCCGGAGTCCCGAATGGGGCGTGTATCTGCTTTACTATCCCATTGGCGGATAAGCAAATCAGCCAAACCGTGCCTCAGACGAATTCGCAATAACGCACGGTGAATTCTACTTGACCGCTGTTCGCTACGGCGTTCAGCGCTGCTGTGACGCACGGCGTAGTTCGCGCTCTGCTTCCTGAATCTGCGAGGTTAGCTGTGCGGCGGCAAGATCGCCGGGGGCGGTTGGGACGCTGCGTAAGGTGGCAACCCCGGCTTCCAACCACGCGATGGCATCGCGATAAGCCTGCTGTTGTCGCAAACTGCTGCCAATCCGCGACTGTGCGATTCCTAAGAGCATGACAATTGATGTGTTTTCGCAGTAAGTCGCTAAGGGCAGCGCTCGGTTCAGCAGTTCATAGGCCTCATGAACCTTTCCTGTATTGAGCATATCGGTAGCGGCGGCACTATACTGTTCGATAAGGTTGGAAGCGTGTTCCTGAATTTCTGCTGGGGCAATGGTAAGCACATTGGCGGCGGCCTGAGCACTCTTTAAAAATTGCCCAATATCGGCATAGGCAATCGCCATCCCCAGATAAACGTGTCGCAAGCGATACGACAGTGGTGACTTATGCCATTCGCGCTCCGGATAGATCGGAAATTGCAGTGAAGCGGCTTGCTCAAAGTACAAAATTGCTTGTGCCGACTTTCCTTGCGCCAACAGAGCGCTCCCCAACGCCACATAGGGCGGGCCAAGCGTTGGGTCCATGTCGATAGCGATCTCGAAAGCCGCAATCGCTTCGTTCTCGTAACCTTTGGCAAGCAGCAGCAGCCGTCCAATGTTGTAGGCAACAGCGGCTGAGGGTTGCGCGGTACTAAACAGCGTTACGTAATTCCAGAATTCTTCGGGCTGTGCCAACGCCTCCACGATCCGCTGATAGTAAATGGCAAAAACCAGATCGGCATCGGACTCAATAGCCTCGATCAGCGTTAGCGTGGAAAGATCGCTATCACCACTCTCACGGTAATGTTCGGCAAGGGCCACCTGTGCAAAAGGCAGAAGCGGGTTGAGCGCAATCGCCTGTTCGAGCAATTTATAGCCCGCTTCCTTATCACCCAATGTAAGCAGTGTTTCGCCGCGTTCAGCCAACACTTCTGGGGCGTCCGAATCGCGCACCCATGCTGCATCTAGCCGTGCCATCGCTTGCACTGGTTCACCGAGAAGATCACGCAAGGTGCGGATTGTATATAGTTCAGCCGCCAAATCATCTGCTCCCATGTGGCGTTTGCGGGCAGCAGCTCTTAGAGCTTCCAGAAATTCACTAGCGGTTTGGTAACGCTGCGTCGGATCTTTGCTCAAAGCCCGCATCAGTGGCTCATCGAAAATGGGTGTCAGGTTCGGGTTAGCGATACTCGGTGCGAGTGGCGTTTCTGTCAGAATACTATCGATCACCAAATCATCATCGCTAGCACCACCCGACAGATAGTACGATCCTGTCCATGCCTCGTACAGCACCGTTGCGAACGAATAAACATCGGACTGCGCCGTGATCTCTTGACCAGCGGCCTGTTCTGGCGACATATATAACAGCGTACCGGACTGTGGCCCCGCTGAACTATGACGGCGATCTAATTGTGTGATATGCGCTAGGCCAAAGTCAGCCAGTTTGAAGTCGCCCGCCGCAGTGTGTAGAATATTTTCCGGTTTAATATCGCGATGAATCACACCGCGTGCGTGCAGCACAGTTAGCGCGTGACACACATGGGAGGCCAGTTTTAGCAGTGTGCCTTGTGCTAGATAACCATCCGCGTCGATGAGATCGCGAACGCTGCCACCGTCCAGATACTCCATCACCAGAAAGAGCGAGTCGCCACGCCGCTTGAATGTGTAGATCGAGACAATATTCGGGTGGTTTAGGCTAGCGGCAAGTTTCGCTTCGCGAATAAAACGCGCTTCTGTACCAGCTTCAGTAAATACATCAGGGTTTAGCTGCTTGATAGCAACTAAGCGCTCCAGATGTGTATCTTCCGCCTTATAGACAACGCTAAATCCGCCACTACCAATGATTTCGAGAATACGGAACTCATCTAGAAATTCATCTTGTCGCAAGTACATTTTTTACCTGTCTTTGAATGAGACGATGCTGCCTTTACAGGATACAAACCACATTGCAACCCAACCCCTACCGAAAAATTTACTTATACTGCACTATGAATTTGATTATTATAACGGACAAAATCTTACTGAGGATCATCGCAATGTTTCACTGATATAACAACGTTGACTCGGTAAAGCTGGACTTACCAGCAAAATGCGGCGCGGGCATTGCTTTGTTATTTACTTATTGCTGGGTGGCTAAATGGGTCTCAAGCGGGGTAACATCTCACTCAACTTTTTCCAAGGAAACACATAAAGGAATGATCGTGAAATTCCAGCAATATATCGATGGGCAGTGGCTCGATGCCCTAAACGGCAATACGTGGGATGTTATTAACCCCGCTACCGAGGAGAAAATCGCGACGGTTCCTTTTGGCAATGCCGTTGATGCACGGCGCGCGCTAGACGCTGCCCAAAAAGCCCAGTCCGCTTGGGCAGAACGTACCGTCTATGAACGCGCCGCAATCCTCAAAAAGGCCGCCGATCTTGTGCGGGAACGTGCCGACGAACTGGCTCCGATTATGACTCAGGAGTGTGGCAAACCACTATCCGAGTCTAGAGGCGAGTGGGTCGTCACGGGCGATCTGCTCGAATGGTTTGCTGAGGAAGGCAAACGCGCCTATGGACGCACCATCCCCAATCGACGGGCAGGCAAGCGTCTGATGGTAGTTTACCATCCGATAGGGGTAATCGCCTCCATCACGGCATGGAACTTCCCCGCATGGCTGTTGGGGCGTGTCTGGGGGGCGGCGTTGGTCGCAGGCTGCGCTGTCGTTGCCCGACCTTCGGAACTTACCCCCATGAGCGCTATGGTACTTACCAACATTCTCGAAGAGGCAGGGCTGCCACCGGGGGTGCTCAACCTTGTTAACGGCGAACCTGACTCCATTGGTAAGGAATTCCTGACCAACCCGATCTGCCGCAAGATTAGCTTTACGGGCAGTGTGCGTGTCGGCAGACTTTTGATGCGCAGGGCAGCGGAGAATCTGACCCGCCTCTCACTGGAGTTGGGCGGCAATGCCCCCGTGATTGTGTTCCCCGATACAGACATCGAGTCAGCAGTGAAGCAGTCGATTTTCTCGAAATTCCGCAACAATGGGCAAGTGTGTGTTGCGCCACAGCGCTTTTACGTTCACAAGGATGTATACGAGGACTTTCTGGATCGTACTGCCGCATTGACCCGCGACCTAAAAGTGGGTAATGGTTTGGAAACGGGCGTAAATGTTGGGCCGTTGATCTCAGCGGTGCATCGGGAGCGTGTCGAAGCGCTTGTATCGGAAGCTATCTCCGATGGCGCACTGGCGGTAACAGGTGGCAGTCGATTAGCTGGTTCTGGCTACTTTTACCCGCCAACTGTGCTGACCAATATTCGGCTTGAATCCCGCATTGCCCGTGAGGAAATCTTCGGGCCAGTGCTGCCTATTATGCCGTTCCGTGATACTACCGAAGCGCTCGAACTGGCGAATGCTAGCGACTACGGGTTAGCGGCTTACGTTTTTACGAACAATCTGAACACCACCCTCAAAATGTATGAGGGGCTTGAGTACGGCATAATCGGAATCAATGACCTGCTGCCCACTGCCACCGAAGCACCCTTTGGCGGCTTCAAGCAAAGCGGCTTGGGTCGTGAGCAAGGTCACGAAGGCTTGATGAACTTCCTCGAAACCAAATTTGTGTCTATCGGTGGGCTGTAGCGGGTTTAGTTCCGATAACACCGAACTGGGAACCCAGAGAACGCGAAGCGTTCATATACCCATCGCTTCGCTGTTCGATAATTATCGGCGCTAATGTACTCGTCTGTCTGGTAGTGGTCAAGTAGTAAGCGACGATTGACATTGTAGGTTGTATGGAATGATAAACCAGTGCGCGATGAGTTCATGATTGGTTTCGGATACGGAAAAGGACAGGATTTTACGCACGAAACGACTGATACGTTGACGAAGGGTACAATACCAGCGTTCTTGGTGAGCGGTTTGACCAGTTTCTTTGCCGACAGCGTGATGCGTGCGTTGCGGGAAGACGATCTAGTAAGCTTGCCAGAAATCACTCGCGGCGCACTCAGTTCATGCAGCGCTTGACTGATTTTGCCGATACCTTCCGGCTCACCGTGCAGTTAGCCTACTATGTGCCCTATAATTCGTTTGGCTTACCAGCAGATATTGACAATAAGTGATGTAATAATGATTTCGAAGCGCCTTTGGGAAAGTCTTAGTGTGAGTGTCGCACTCGTATTGGCTGTGCTATTGGCAAAAAATCCGAGCCGTGCGGCTACGGATCAGAACTACTGTTTGAACGTGAGCGAAGGTGTGAGTGGGGGGCGTGTCTGGCTTGCAAACCCCGACAGTGGGGCAACTACAGAAAACAAGCAGGGTGAGGCTGATCTGGCACAATTGGAACATTCAGCTTTTTCACCTGACAACAAATATCTGATCACGACAGATGACACGACCCATATATCAACTATTTTTGAGAACGGGAGTAATCGCTCGCTAAAAACGCTTCATCGCAGGTTGGGCTTTGCGTGGTCACCAGATAGCCAGTCCTTTGCTTATGTTTGGAAAGATGACCACTCCCAGTTATGGCTCACCGTCTCGTCTGTGATCGGTAATAAAACACGCACTCAGGCGATATTTACTGTACCCGCGAAAGATATTACTCAATTTTCGTGGTCGAGTGACGGGAAATTTTTGATGGCAAATTCGGGATATGCTCAAGAAGGTTATGATCCTCCACTGGACTTTTATTTTTGGTCTGTTCCAGATTTGGTGCTAACTCGAATTGATACTGGTCTGCGGGTAACTCCATGGTATGAGCCGCCCCTGTGGTCGCGGCGGGGTCACGGGTTGGCTTTTATTGGTATCGATCGGCAGAATGCACTGTATTTGGGGCTGCTTTCGCCAACAATCTCCAACCCTGTTCTGTTCAAACTGCCTGCCCTCGACATCCCTGAATATATATGGTCGCCCGATAATAGTCACCTTGCCTTTCGCCTGAAAGGGGGTACATACGCCATTTTCGGGATCGATGGCTCCGTTATCTGCAACTCTGGACAATCAACGGGTTACAATCCGCAATGGGCAAAAGATGGTCAGACGATATTTTTTACGGAGATAAGCTACGGTTACTCAGGTCGGCAAACGTTTTATCTCACACGGGCATTTCATATCAAGACCAGCACAAGCGACATCATTCTCGGAAACGCATTGAACCCGTTTAGCTATGGCATCGATAATATCATTGCGACAGATCAAAATGGCAAGAAAACAGTTCGGCTGATTAATGGGGAAGGGATACCAACGCGGACACTTGTAGAGGCTGCCGATGAAGTGCTTTACTCAGATTGGGTAAATCGGGTAGATAGGCGTTTCGCAGTTGTCATCTGGCGGGCGAACAATCGCGACCATCTGACTTGGAGTGATAAAAGTAACAACAGTGTACACGAGCTAAATGAAACGGCGGATCACCTTTATACGAGTTATAGCTGGAATTTCGACGGGGCGGTTTTTTATACAGGGATTGCTCAAGATAATTATTATCTCGCGTATCTCAACCTCAGTTCTGGACAATCTGTTCATTTGGTTAATTATCCAACACAGATTGTCTATTTAGACCAAGACTCAACACAGATGTATTTTTGGTACAAAGGTTCAGATGGAAATGCCATGATCAGCGCCTACCATTTCGATGGTAAGGTGGGCGATGTCAACCAGTTACCCACCGCTAATCTTAACCTACGGGGCGGTTCTCTTTTTTGGTCGCCTAACAAACAACGGGCGGTGTTTCTTGCCGATACCGTGACAGGCCATGAACTTTACATGCTGTCCAAATCGCCTCCTTCGGTTAAGTTGATTAGTCGGCCCGATACGGAATTTGCCGCTATCAAGTGGTCTCCCGATGGCTCAATGGTTGCGTTCGCACAGAGTGTAGACTTTAATTATTCATCGGTTTTCGTTAGCTCCGCTGATGACCTTAAGATCCAACCGATTGGTACTTTCCCGTCATTAGGCGTTGGATTGCTTGGCATAACTTGGCAAGCCTGTCCTTAAAATTACAAGATCACCAATCCCACGCGGGTGGCACGCACTACCGCATCGGTGCGACTCTGTGCGCCGAGTTTGCTCATGATGGCGTTAACATGAAACTTGACCGTACTCTCGCTAATCGTTAGGCGCTGTGCGATGCCTTTGTTAGGCAAACCTTCCGCCAGAAATTGCAGCACTTGCATCTCACGACTGGTCAGGTCTTCAATAGGTGGCGCAATCACCCGTTCGCGGGGCGAGAACATGGCTTTGCCCAACGCCGGATCGATCACGATCAGACCGCGGGCCACCGCCGACAACCCCGCGATGACATTTTCGATCTTCGTGCCGCGCAGATATAATCCACGTGCGCCAGCAAGCCAAGCATCATTGGCGTGAGTAGTCTCGGCAAGCAGCGCCACGACTGGCACGCCCGAATCGCCAAGATCGCCTAGCCGCTCAATCGCTGCCGACGGCTCCCAGCCCATATCCCACACAATGACTTGAGGCGTGTAAACGTTGAGCGTTGCCAACAGATCGCCGCGAGTGTCGATCTGACCCGCAATCGTGTAATCGGATTGCGTGGCAAGCAGTGTCGCCAGTCCGGTTCGTGCTAGTGGATCGTCTGCGATCACGAGAAGCCGCAGGGGTTCTGTTAGCAAAGGCTACACCTGAAATCACATGAACAGTACCAACATGATACTTGCCTGACCGTATGAGAAACATCAGAGCAGCCTCAATAGCTTTATTTGATTCGGAGAAGATGTTGACCAAGCAATTCGGATTAATTGGTTGATAAGCGGTTTTGCCGATACAATAAACTGCCAATATTTGTATCAGGTTGCAGTTGGGCATTCTGACGAGGTAACACATTGCGTACTGTGGTGTTACAGTCTACTACCGTTGTTTTAACGGAGGGTTAAGTCCGTTTACCCAAACTGCGCGCTAAAAGTCTAGGGAAAATATTCGGGATTGCCCGATATAAGGTTGGGCAGGGTAGCCAGTTGCACCGCGCACACAAGACGGCAACCCCGTTCTGCACATCGTATTTCGCAAACTGAAAGGAGACAGGGCGGCTTCCTCTGTCGCTAAAACCTATGGATATATTCGATAAGGTCAAGAAATTCACTCAGGCCAAAGACGCGATGGAAATGGGTATTTATCCATACTTCTTACCCTTGCAAAACTCCGAAGGCACTACCGCGATCTTCGAGGGCCATGAGGTGATCATGATCGGCTCCAATAACTATTTGGGGCTGACCACTCATCCGAAGGTGCGTCAGGCGGCGATGGATGCAATCAAGGTCTATGGCACAAGCTGCACGGGCAGCCGCTTTCTGAATGGCACGCTCGAACTGCACCTTGAACTTGAACGGCGGCTGGCCCGTTTTATGGGGTTTGAGGCAGCCTTGACCTTTACGACGGGCTATCAGGCCAATGTGGGGACGATTACGGCGCTAGTCGGCAAAGGCGACTACGTGATCATCGACAAGGAAGATCATGCCAGTATCGTGGATGGCTGCCTAATGTCCTACGGCGAAATGCGACGTTTCAGCCATAACGACATTAGCAGCCTTGAGAATGTACTGAATCGTATCCCCGATACCGCTGGCAAACTAGTCGTTGTCGATGGCGTGTACAGCATGGGCGGCGACATTGCGCCACTGCCAGAGATCGTGGCGATCTGCAAAAAGTATGGCGCACGGATCATGGTAGACGACGCACATAGTATTGGTGTGCTGGGCAATGGTCGTGGTACCGCCGCGCACTTCGGACTCGAAAACGATGTTGATGTAATCATGGGAACGTTTAGCAAGAGCTTCGCCTCGGTGGGCGGTTTCATCGTCGGCAAGCCCGATGTACTGCATTTCATCCAGCATCAAGCCCGCGCGTTAGTGTTCAGTGCCAGCTTGCCTCCCGCCAATGCCGCAACAGTCATCGCCTGTCTAGATATTATCGAAGAAGATTCCGGCATTATCGAGCAGTTGTGGGACAATGCCGACTACATGCGGACAAGCCTAAAAAATCTAGGGTTCGACACCGGACGCAGCAATACACCAATTATCCCGCTGATTATCCGGGATGATATACGTACTGTGCTAGCGTGGCGGGCGCTTGCCGATGCAGGGGTTTATGTAAATCCGGTGGTTCCGCCGGGTGTCCCCGCCAATATGAGCCTACTGCGAACGAGTGTCACGGCAACACATCGCCGTGAACACCTCGATAAAGCGTTGACCATTCTCGAAGACGTAGGTCGTCGCCTTGACCTGATCCCGCCCGCTGGTGAGGCAGTTAAATTGGCGGCAAGTCAGGCAAACCTCGGCTAATTATTGTGGTAACAATAGGAGAGTCGGGCGTTGTCCGACTCTCCTATTCATATCGATCCTCAATTATTCGCTCTCAAATAGTAAGCCCAATAGCCTTGCCACTCTCCATAGGCGGCGGCAAATCGTTGGAGTTCGTCGACATTATCGGAACTGCGATAGACTTTGCCGATAGCCTCAATGAGCCGCTTCTCCAAGAATGACACATGCTCCATATGCCCCAGCCCACGCAGCAAGATGAAAGTCGCTGACCATTCCCCGATGCCTTTGATACTCAGCAGCCATGCCTTAACTTCGTCATAGGGTGCCGTTCGCAGCCATGTTTCATCGACCTTGCTGAATGCACTGGCAACGTCCCGCAAGCAGTCAACTTTGCGACTATTGCGAACTAGTGCCGCCAGTTCTTCCTCATCGGCAGCGACGATTTGGGCAGGCTCAGGGAAAGCCCAGTACATTTCGCCATCGATCTCTAGACTGCTGCCATAGCGCTCAGTGATTTTCTGTTTGGTTTTGCGGGCTACCATCATCGGGTTGCGCTGCGATAGAACTGCCCAACAGGCATTTTCGAAAGCAGAGACACTGTACTTCACCTGATGCAGACCGTACAATTTACGTACAATCGGCGCAAAATAGGGATCTTCGTCCGCAATTGCATAGAAGGCTTTTAAGTCTTCGTTCAGGCTCAAGAAAAAGATGATGTTATCTCTCGCGGATTCTGCTAGTTGCGTGTCTATTGGACGATCCGCGTAAAGGGTATAGGCAAGCTCTGGTTTATCGACGCTCCCTAACGATTTGACGGTGAAGGCCAGTGTTTGCCCGTCAATCGTCAACGCTTTGGTCAGAGATTGCTCATCAATATGATGTTGGTGGAGTGTCGGCGTGAACATCCCCAAATATCGCAGGGATTGTGCGAGATCGAATGGTGTAGTAGGCGTAATTATGCCTGTATGGATATGCAGATTGGATTGTACTGTCATCATGGGTTTTGGTAAGTCTCCATTTTTGTTATAGATCCATTGTAGTGGGAACCAGTGACAACCCTATGTCAGCAGCGAATCAGGTACGATTAGCGATTGGCGACTTATGATGTTGCGCCTCATTCTGCAAATTGTGGAGCATCGCCGTAGTTTCTTCGATGAGGAAATCACGTAGTGAAGCAGGTTCTATGACACGAACATGCTTACCCCAGCTTAACAACCACTGCACAACATCGCGTTCTTCACGCACACGGAGCGTTAACCTCAAGCCTTCGGCAGTTTCTTCTTTGGCAACGACAAAGAATAGGTAGCCTTCTTCCACTAACCGCACCACACTCTGATCGAATAACACACACACGCTAATCCATTCTTCTGAAGGGAGGTCTCGCTGCAAACGCAAATACTCCTGCATCGAGAAATTGGGCTGCCGTGCAAACGTTTTAGGCAGCAAGGTCAAGTGTTCCATACGCGATAGCCGGAAGTTACGCATATCGTGGCGCAAGTGGCAATACGCGACCAGAATCCAACTGCCGCTTACATGAACCAGCCCATACGGGTCAGCGTCGCGAGTATTAGGCGAGTTTTCATCGCTGTGCTTGGCAAAATAGCGAAAGCGGACGGTTTGTCGCTTGACAATTGATCGGCGCAACTGTTGTAGCCGTTCTACCTCATCCGGCTTATCCTGCGCGCCCAACGCGATAAAGCGGATACTATCGCGAAGATATTGCACTTCATCGCGCAGTGGTTCCGAGAGCGCCCCGGCGATCTTGCGGCCTGCTGATTGAGCGGCGGCGCGATATTCCGCGTCAAAGTGCTGCGCCATCAGGTCACTGCCGAGCATTAACATCGCGCCTTCGTCAGTTGTGAAACGCAGCGGCGGCAGGAAATAGCCTTCGACCAGCGAATAGCCAAGTCCCGGCACAGAGACAATCGGAACGCCTGCTTCGGCAAGCGCTTGAATATCGCGGTAGATGGTTCTTTTGCTGGTTTCAAAAGTGGCGGCAAGGTCTTCGGCACGCTGTTTGCCCTTCCCTTGCAATTCGAGCACGATTGCTAGCAGTCGATCTGTTCGGTTCATGGTTCTCTACTTGCAACACGGTTTGTATAACTCTAGTGTAGCACAAGCAACGGAGAGTACAGTTTACTGAAAAATTCGAGCTATTTTGAAATTTAGATTATTTCATTTTAGTAATAAAATAGTGATATTTTCGTTATAAAAATACGACTTACTTTATTTACTTTCTTTATATAATATGGTTTGTTGGATACATTTGAGTATTTGATAAGTTGGTTATTTGCATTTTTTAATGCAATTTACTATCTCAATCAAACCCTTGTATCACATATTAATCTTGTACGCTCACTTGAAAGGTTATCTCAAATGAATCGTTCCCGTGTTCTTTCAGTGCCTCTTACGTTCCTCTTGATATTGAGTGTGTTCGCCACATTACTCATCCAACCCAACCGTGCCTCGGCAGCAAGCATTGTCAATTTTACGTTTACGAGTAACCCCGCGTATTCTGTCACGGCGACTGGAACTACAGACGACGGCGGAGGTTTTGATATTTTCACTATCGTTTGTTATAACCCCGATGGGAGTGTCGCCGATGTAGATTCGGCGGTTGTTGCCGTAGGGGCAACCAGTACCTCTACAAGTACCTGTGGCAATTCAGGCGAAGGGTATACCTATGCTGGCCCTATTGCCCGTGTTGCTATCTATGACACCCCTACTGGTGGTCCCGGCGACACCACGTCACATACCTATGCCTATCAATTCCCGCTAATTTGGCCTCTGGGTGCTTCTCTCACGGGCTGTGCCTTTAAAGATGGACGGGTGAATGATTGCGATACTGGGCAAACTGGTGCAATTTACTGTAATCAACCCAATAAGGGCGATATTCGGATCTACGCGATCTATAAATCAAAGGGCTATCTTGCGTTGGATATTCTGAAGGCCGAAATCAGCGTAGTCCCTGAGAAACCCGTGAAGCATACTCTGATCAAGAAGGGCGGCGGCTTTGAACTGTGGCGCTTGGTTGGTGGTCAATTGCAACTTATTGGGCCAGCGTTGGACGCGACAAAACCGGGTGAACTCTATGTCTTCCGCTTCAACTGCGGCTGAGTTCGCTATACCGTACCAATAGCTGACCTATCAGAAAAATCTCCTTCCTACAAATGGGAAGGGGATTTTTTTGTAAAAAGGGATTGATCGCATCCAGCTACTTACAGACAGTTGAGCAATTGTCGCTAACTCTGTACAATAGGCCATTATCAAACCAACTCAACGAGTGATGAGTTAGCAATGACCGATGACCCTGAATTGACTTACACTTCCGACGACATGCTCGATGAACCTCAAGAGTATAACGAGGCTGATGTCGTGCTGGATGGCGATACCCCTCTGACCGATCTTACCGATCCTTGGCAAGGGATGGAAGTCCGGCAGCGCGGCGACAAAACCGCTGAGTCCGAACCGCAAAACGCCTCACTGAGTCCCGACGACGCTGGAGCAGAGTCCGATCTGCCGCGTCCATCGCGCAGCGAAAAGCAGCGATTGCGCCGCCGGACGCAGTTTAGTACGGTGGTTCCGGCGCTGCTGCTCATCGGATTTGGGTTGGTCGCATTACTGAGGCCGGAACTGATCACCCGCATGATTATTGCCGAAGTCATTGCCGGAACGATCTTCATGAGCATTCTGCTGCGCTTTTTGTTCAACTCACGGCGCGAACGCGGCTTGTTTTTTATCGGCGCACTGATTGTAATTAGCGCGGGAATTGTCGCCCTTGTCGTGCTGGACTTCATCGATTTCGCGGAACTGTGGCCTGTTGTTATTATAGCCCCCGGATTGGCGATGATCCTGACCTTCATTTTTGAACGGAGCCATGATCGTGGGCTGCTGCTGCCCGGTCTGATGTTGATTGTTGCTGGGGTTGCACTGCTTCTGTTTACGATGGGCTTTCTTGACAGCAGCATCTTGCCGGGGATTGCGTTGTATTGGCCTGTCTTGTTTTTGCTGTTGGCGTTAGCCCTGCTGCCGCGTGCCATCCGTGACCGAGTACAATAGCGGATTGCATCGTGCAAAGACAGCGCTAATCTAGTGCAAATCGCCATTGATGCCAGTCGTACCACTCTTGCCGCACGGACAGGCACAGAAAATTATGCGCTGCAACTCATACGGGCGTTGCTGGCGCTGCGTTCGCCGCATGAGTTCACACTCTATTTTCGCGACGAACCACGCCCTGATCTGTTCGCGCCATATCCCAATGTGCGGCATCGGGTAATTCCATTCACGAGACTGTGGACTCATTTGCGTTTCGCGGCGGCAATCTGGGAAGATCGCCCCGATGTGACTTTTGTTCCGGCGCACAGTTTGCCCTTCGTTTTTCCGGGGCGGGCTGTCGCAACTGTTCACGATTTGGGCTATCGTTTTTTCCCAGAAGCACATCCTGTGCTAGAACGTACCTATCTCGACCTGACAACCCGTACTACAGCGCAACGGGCAACTCGACTCTTGGCGGATTCACTGGCAACTCAGCGCGATTTGGTCGCACAATATGGTGTTGATCCCGCCAAAATCGACGTGGTGTATCCCGGTGTTGAGGGCTTGCAACGGGCTAGCGACTCGGAGATCTCAACAGTGCGGATAAAATATCAGCTTCCGGTACGTTATCTATTGTTTCTGGGGACACTCCAACCGCGCAAGAATATCCAACGCTTGATCGAATCCTTCGTGGAATATTGCGTGAATTCACCAACTGACGATGCGCTATCGCTTGTGCTGGCGGGTAAGCGCGGTTGGTTGATCGATACAGTATTGCAAGAAACGCTTGGCAAGCTGAGTGAGATTCAGCGCTCACGGATTAGCCTAACGGGTTACGTGGATGATGCAGATGTGGCGGCATTATACAGCGGTGCAGTAGCCTTGATGCTGCCATCGCTCTATGAAGGGTTTGGCTTTCCGGTGCTAGAGGCGATGTGCTGCGGGACTCCTGTGCTGTGTTCGAATACATCATCGCTGCCCGAACTGGCAGGCGAAGCGGCACTATTGGTTGATCCACTCAAGGTGAGCGCCATTGCGGATGGCATCGCTTTACTTGCCGAAGATGTAGAGCTACGGGCAACTTTGGTGCAAAAAGGCTATCAGCGGGCTACTACTTTTACGTGGGAACGCGCCGCTACACAAACCCTGCGTGCATTAGAACTCGCGGTGGGCAAATCTCGGAACATTACTGATCGGTTATCGTGATTCGCCATGCCATCTTTAACGCTTAATCGTATCCTTGCTGTTGAACTTGCCGACATTGGCGATCTGATCCTGACGACTCCTGCACTCTTCGCTCTGCGCGAAACCTTCCCGTCGGCACAGATCGATATGCTGACAACGGCTCACGCCGCGCCGATCCTTGACGGAACGGGGTTAGTCGATCAGGTGATCCTGTTCAACAAGTTCGCTTTTGATCGCCCTACCGATCTGCTGCGTCCAGCGAATCTGGGTGAGGCTCTGACACTGGCTCAAAAGTTGCGATCTGGGCATTATGACGCAGTGCTGATCTTTCACCACCTGACAACTCGCTTCGGAGCATGGAAATATGCAGCATTGGCAATGGCAACAGGCGCACCGATCCGTGCCGGATTGGATAACGGGCGCGGCTGGTTTCTGACCCACCGCACGACGGATTACGGCTTTGGCAAGTATCATCAGGTTAAATATTGGCTGAACGTGGTGCGGTTGCTAGGGGTTCAAGTCCGCGATGTGCGGCTGCATATCGGCATCAGTGAGGCGGATCGAGCTTGGGCAAGTGAACATTTGCCAGATCGAAATAAGCCATTTGTGGCGATTCATCCCGGCAGCGGCGGTTACAGCACAGCACGACGCTGGGAGCCAGAGAAATTCGCGGCGGTGGCGGATGCCATACACGACAGTGCCACAATTGTACTGGTCGGCGGGCCAGATGACGGCGCAAACGAAGTGATCAACCATATGCACTACACAGAGGAATATCCAGCCGTTAATCTGGTGGGCAAAACGACACTCGGACAATTGGCGGCAGTGCTTGAACGCTGCGATCTGTATATCGGTGCGGATTCAGGTGTAATGCATCTGGCGGCAGCAGCGGGCAAAAGCGATCTTTATGCGCTGTATGGTCCAAGCAACGCGAAAGCATGGGGACCTTGGCATGTCGAAAACAGCATCGTTCGCAGTGGGGTACGATGCAGCCCATGCAGCTATGTCGGGCATACGATTGGATTGCGGCATGGCTGCGAAGCGCGAACCTGTATGAAGCTCATCACTCCTCGCGATATTCCGGGAATCGTTAACTGGAAACCGTTTGGGGCAAGATTAGCTTCAGTCATGAAGCCTTCCCGCCAAATCAGAAAACCGACTTTGCGCGTCCTCGGTATCCCTGTCGATAACCCGACATTTGGCAGCATGATCGACCAAATCGGTGAATGGATCAGCGGGAATAGTCCACGACAGATCTGTACGGTCAATCCAGAATTTATCATGACGGCACAGAAAGACATCAATTTTTACAATATCCTGAATCGCTGCGATCTGTGTATGCCGGATGGTGTGGGTCTGCTGTGGGCGGCGCGACGGCTAGGCCACCCTTTGCCAGAACGTGTCACAGGCTCCGACGGTGTGCCGCTGATCGCGGAACGGGCGGCGCGTGAAGGTTGGCGATTGTTTTTGCTAGGCGCTGCACCGGGAGTCGCGGAGAAAACGGCGCAAATCCTTACCGAGCGTTACCCCAGTTTGCAGATCGTCGGCACTTATGCGGGCAGTCCTTCGGCACAGGAAGAAGACGAGATCGCGGCGAAAGTTGCCGCCAGTCATGCCGATATTCTGTTCGTGGCCTATGGCGCACCCAATCAGGATAAATGGATCGCTCGTAACTTGCCGCGTCTGAATGTCAAGGTGGCAATGGGTATTGGCGGCGCGTTCGACTTCATCGCGGGGACGACACAGCGTGCGCCGATATGGATGCGTCGTGCTGGACTAGAGTGGCTGCACCGCCTGATCCAGCAACCTTGGCGTGCCAAGCGAATGCTGCGTTTGCCACTGTTTGTGCTGGCAGTCCTATGGCGCGGATCGCGTGGCCCGCTGGTGTTCGTCGGGCCGAACAATACAGGGACTTTCTCATGAATCCCGATCATCTTGTAGCCCTGATCCCATCATTGGCAGGTTGCCGCGTTCTAGTCGTTGGTGACGTGATCCTCGATGAATACCTGATAGGGTGGGCAAATCGTCTGAGCCGCGAAGCGCCGATCCCGGTGTTAGATTTCGAGCGCCGCGACCATATCCCCGGCGGCGCGGCGAACCCATCCATGAATATTGCCGCATTGGGCAGCAGGGCGATTCAGGTGGGTGTGGTCGGTGATGATCCTGATGCGGCGGCATTGCGAACAATTTTGCAGGCACGCGGCATCGATCCTTCTGGCTTGATCACCGATCCGTCGCGCCCAACCACCACCAAAACGCGGATCATGGCGCACATGGGCTTGCGCTTTCCGCAGCAGGTCGCCCGCATAGATCGCCTAGAGCGTCGCCCGGTAGAAGGTGAGATCGAACAGGCTATCCTATCATGTGTGCAACGCTTGGCACAAGCGGTGGATGTCGTCATGGTATCGGATTACCTGACGGGCTTACTCACTCCGTCTGTAGTCGCGACGATTCGCAAGGTGAGTGCGGAATGTGGCATTCTGGCAACCGCTGACGCACAGGGGCAACTCGACAAATATGAAGGCTTCGATCTAGTGAAGTGTAATGCTGACGAAGCCGCCCGTTATGTAGGCCAGCCCTTGATAACAGATGATGATTTTGCTGGGGCAGGCTTGGTGCTTGTGAAACGCTTGGGATTGCGCGGCGGGACGCTGCTCACACGGGGATCGGAAGGGGTTACGCTTGTGCAACATGACGGCAAAATTACGCATATCCCCGCCGTACATGTCGAAGATGTCTATGATACTGTTGGCGCGGGTGATACCGCACTAGCTGTCGTAACACTGGCGTTGGCGGCGGGCGCGTCATATCCTGACGCGGCGACCCTTGCCAACCTTGCGGCTGGAATTGTAGTTCGCAAAGTCGGCAACTATGCCCCTTCGCCAGAAGAACTTCTAGTGGCGGTCAAAGAGCAAGCCCGCCGCGATTCGTAGCGCTTTTACAACGGTTCCACAATCAGATGAAACGGATCGCAGATCGTGACGGCTCCATAACCCCGTTCGCGTCCCAGACCGATCCCCTCAGCTTCAAGAAAAGCCAGCACTTCCTCAACCATAACCCGATTGGTTTCGGCTGGCACACGATAAAGTACAACCCCTGCCGCCCCGATCTGAGTGCGGCGTGGCACGCCTGCTGCTGCGTGCCACCCCTTCGCGGTATGCGGGTGCAGCCAGTGGCGAAGCGGTACCGCCGCAGGCAGCATCGCGAGACGCGGCACAATTGACAGGCTGCTTTCATAGGCAGCATAGGCCGGATTGGGCAGATCGAGCGTGAAGTACCATTCGCCGTCGTCTAGCGTGAAATGTGTTGTATCCATCGCCGCGTAAAACCGTTGTTCAGCCCGCACCGCCCGATTAAAATGTGCGATGCGATCCGAAAGGGTAAGTCGGGGGCTGGTGTAAGGGACTAATTCGGTGTGTACCGCGCCCATGCCCCGCGAACGCTGTCCACCGATCCACAGGCCATCAGCGAGCGTTTGGCGCAGCAGTCCGTCGAGATGGGACGGAATGTCGAGATGTGCCACGTAGTAAATACTGCGATTGATGGTGCGTCCCTCGGTGCGGTAACGGGCGACAATCTGTTTGCGGGTGCGATCCAGCGCCACACCTGTAACAACTACCGAAGCTGAGACATCGCCAACACCGACAAATTCACGCTCACCCTGTTGCGTAAATAAGCCTTCGCAAGCCACTAGCGGCGCATTACACTGTGGGCAGCGGGTGTTATAAGGTACGAGTAAATTCTGAGGGTCGGTACACGCTTGCTCAAAGATCGTTTGCCGAATGGCGATGTCGAAAATGCCATGCCCACCCGCTGTTCTGAAACCGGGTGAACGAGTACAAGTGCGTGCGGTTGCTAGAAATGGTCGGGTTTCGTCCGCTGTTCCCGCGTAGGCCGCACCGATCTTCAAGGCCACGCCTTCCCCAAACAGCGACCAGTAGCGACACTCGGCGCTGCATGGCCCTACATCGTGTTCATGACCGGGGATGCACGTCCCAAGCAGGATATTGGCAATAGCTCCGCGTATCACATGCGCCGGAATGACACGATCATCTTCAATATGTAGCGCTTGTTCGGGCAGCAATCGCAGCCAATAATGGGTCATGGCTTGCCTTTTGCCTGAAGCACTCTTTGCCTGAGCGCATCAGCTAGATCATTTTCAGACACAGGTTGTTTACCTGAATCCAATGCCTGGGCTTCGACACTGCACAAACCACCATCCCCACCCACTAGGCGAATCGAGCGTAGCGCCGCTAATGCTAGCCCTAACAGCGCCTTATCGGTGAGTGTATGCTGGATCTGTCCAGTGAAAATTGTCTCAGCGGGCAGCACTTCGTACTGTTCGGTCTTTAACGCCAGACGTACCCCTCGCTGCCTCGACTGCGCAGATCGCGTGCGTGTAACGGTAATCGCCTCTCGCGCCGCTACCAAATCGCGATAGTAGATGCGACCCGGCAGCCACGGCGATCCAAAGATTTGGCAGGCCATACATGCCGTTTGTCCATTGATCTGCCCATGAAGCGGATGGCACATACGGGTTACGATAGGCGCATCGCAAACCCACAGCCCCAACGCCGCGATCATCTGTTCTGCCGCCGCACGATGCAGCCCCTTGAGTGTTGTTGCGGGGATACAGGGTCGTCCCCGCGAGTTTCGCGCCAGCATCATGGGCATACTGCCAGACGACGATCCCACACCAATGTGCAGATCCGTTGTAGCAGTAATTTTCAGATCGATGGTCAACATCCGTTATAAATTCTTTACACTAGTTTACATTAATATTGAGACGATTTTGCAATTCGATAATAAATTTTCTTTATTCTACAATTATTCTATAGCCCGAAAAGGAAAATATCATGAAGCTGACGCATATTCTCGCCGCTGCTCTATTAGTTATCGTTGGCATGGCTGCGGTTGTCCCACAGGCACAGGCCGCCGCACTTGTCAATACTACCCCGAAAACCGTTGTCGTCACCGAAGCCCAAATCAACAGCAGCTACCGGATCACCAACCCAATTCGTCGTTCAGTGACCAACAAGCATGTCACATTGGGCGATGGTATAGTGACAATTTCGGCAACAATTACCCATCGTGATGGCAAAACCTTTGATGTCGTAACTGTTTGGAAACCATCTATCTCCGCCTATGGCACATTGATCTTTGGCTTTCAGTCGGCAACAGTCAACGGTCAGCCTGCAACAGCCACTGACAAAGCAGCCTTGCGTTTCGTTCATCAGTATATTGTGCGCGATACTATCCGTGATTACATCCGGTCACAGGTGCATGGTGCTTTCAAATACAACGCCATTACTGTCACCCCCGGTCAGGTCAGCATTGACGTGAATGTTTATACCCGCTAATAGGCTTCTATAGGAAAAAGAGAAAACAGGAGTACTCATCCTGTGCCTTCTTGATTGGCACAGGATGAGTCTACTTTTCTCGTTTTTGCCTTGACCATGTTAGATCTATTGCCTGTTTGCACACGTAGCGCAATCACGGTGGATCGTCGATCAGACCTTATGCCGAAACCCTATCCACTTACCATTTAGCAACCTTGAGCGCTTGATCGATATTATCAAAGAACCGCAGATTCGGTTTGCAAAGGTTGAAAGTCAACAACATCATCAAACGCATGAATTTGTCGCTACCAGCAACCAGTATGAACTTCAAGTCGCGTCGCAGCAAATACGTTTGCGATGCTTTCAGTCGTTCGAAATCCCGTGGGGTGTTACCGGGTCGAGTAATATCCACGAGTAACGATACATGCCGATTTGTGCCTTCGTTACCTAGAAGATCAATAATAGTCCGATTGATCTGGGCAAAGTCATTAAGGCTCAAATTCCCTTCTAATTCCAAGTACAGAACATGATCTGGATCTTGCCAGAAAACTCGATAGGCCATACTTACTCTCGCTATGTGACAATGTATCTGCTTTTTACGCAGGACAGCTATGCAGCCTTACAATATGTTTTCAAAACGGTGCTTCTGCTCAGCTACGAGAGCTAAGACAACAAACTTTCTAGTTCGCGCAAGAACTTGGTTCCGTCGATTGGCTTTGGAAAGTATGCCTTGAATCCCGCTAAGATTGCGTCCTCGCGAAGTTTTGATGTGTGGTACGCGGTTGCTGCGATGCAGGGCAGATTTGCCGTCTGCGAATCCTCCAGAATTTCGGTAAGAATCTGCCAGCCGTCTTTATCGGGCAAGGCTAGATCAATAATGGCCGCATCGTAACTATTGTCCGATTGGAACAGAAATTGTTCTGCTTCCGCAGCGTTGGCGGCAATGTCAACGGAAATGTTAAGATGTTCCAACAGGGTGGACATTACCATTTGCCCATCGGCATCGTCTTCGACAACCAAGATATTCCATTGATGTGCAGACATACATATTCTCCTCTTAGATATTTAATTCGTTTGCCAAGTTCGGAATATCGATCAGTAGATTCACCAAGTCCTGAATGAATGTTTCAACAGTGAGGGGCTTGGTCAAGTAGTTATGAAAGCCAGCCGCGACTGCTCGTTCACGGTCACCAACCATCGCATGAGCCGTAAGTGCAATCGCCGGGATGTCTTTTATAGCAGGGTCTTTCAACATGTTGTTGATAACGCCCCACCCATCCAGTACTGGCATTGAAAGATCGGAGATGACAAATTTTGGTCTCACGTTCCGAATTAGGGTCAGACCCTCTTCGCCGTTTGTAGCAACATGAGTGTTTGCTCCGTATTCATCAAGAATAACTTGAGCAACCATCAAGCTGTCCTCTTCATCGTCAATCACGACGATATCCCAATCTTTCAAGAGATCCGTAGGTAACTCAATCATGACATATATCTCCCTTAAGCGTATTACGCTGTTGTCTTCAATGGAAGGGAAACGGAGAAGGTACTACCCTTACCCAGTTCGCTTTTTACTTGTACTGTACCACCCATCGCCCGTGTATATTTCTGGACAATGGCTAGTCCTAGACCTGTGCCGCCGTACTTCCGCTTCGATGTTTGATCGACCTGTCGGAATTCCTCAAAAATGAATTCGCGGGCGTGAGGAGGAATACCAATGCCGCTGTCTTCGACAGTAATCCCCCATAGAGAATCTGTACGATCTACTGTAAGGGCGACTTGTCCATGTTCGGTAAACTTAATGGCGTTACCCAGAAGGTTAAGGATAACTTTAGAGATTGCTTCTTCATCGCCATAGACCGTTTCTGGCAGGGTGGGATCGAGACTGATAACGAATTGTACACCTTTTTTCTCAGCTAGAATACCGATTTCGTCCTGCCACCGCTTGGCAAGATGAATAGGGGAGAAAGGCTGGTTGGCAAGTTCCAATCGTCCAGCCTCCACACGCGACAGATCGAGAAAATCATTGATGAGTTGCAAAAGCCGCTTGCTGTTCGACCGGATACGGACCAGATACCCTTCTGCTTTGGCGTTGAAGTCCGTTCCGCCGATCCTATTGAGAATGATGCCCGTAAACCCTTCAATGGCATTCAGTGGGGTACGCAGTTCATGAGACATCGTGGACAAGAATTCGGATTTGAGACGTGAATTCTCTTCGGCAAGCCGTTTGGCTGCCTGCAAGTCCTTAATCAGTTTTTCGCGCTCGACTCGGGCGTTTTCAAGATCTTGCACATGATCTTGCAAGCCTTTCAACGACTGTTGCAATTGGTCTGTCATACTGTTGAAGGCACGCGCCAACTGCCCGATTTCGTCTTTACGGTTGGCATTGGCACGCTGCGAAAAATTACCAGCTTGGATACCCTGCGCTGTAACAGCCAGCGACAAGATCGGCTTGATAATTTCATTCGCCAGCAACACAGCTATGATCACTGCAATCGCCAAAACCACCCCCGTTAGAACCACGGAGAGTATCCCTGTGTTGTAAACCGATGCCAGTGCTTGGGAAACAGGGGTCTCAGCAACAACGGTAAACGTTTGATCGCCCAACTGAATTTCGCTTGTGGCGAGGACGGAACTAATCCCTCTTAAGCCGTTTTGGACACCGCTTTTACCCACTGGAATAAAGCGTAGGTCTCTCAAGCTTACCGAAGGATCGGAGTGTGCGACAACCCTGTTAGTCGAATCCAGCATATAGATGTTGTTTTGATTTCCTCTAAGGAGATCGCTGGGTTCAGTATTGCCAATAATGTCTTGCACGACCACGAAACGTAGGTCTGCGACAAGCACAGCATTGGCTTTCCCCGTAGAAAAATCCTCGATAGGGATTCCAACCGTTATCAACGATTCGCCGGTGGTCTCGTCAACGTGGACGGAGCTGTAATAGATCTGATTTGAGGAGATAGGGACTTTATACTCATCGGCTTGAGCACGACTGACCAAATCGCTAGACGCGATGGCAAAACTGCGAGACACACCGGCTTGTTCTTGCCCTTGGCTGTTGAGTAAGAAGATTCTTTCAAAAGCGTTCTGATGAACCAGCAACCCAGAAAGCACAATTTGTTGCTGCGCTGGTGTTACGGTTAGCAGGTCACCTTGTCGAGAGATTATCTGCAATTGGTTTTCCAAATCTTGGAAAAAGGCATCTACCTGACCGGACTCGCGACTGGCAAGTGTGTCTTGTACCACCAAAGCTTGCTGAGTTTCAGTATTTAAGGTTTGCGGTATCGCAATGGAAATAACCACGATCAACGGGATAACCGCTAATGCGATGAACGTCACAATCAAACGGGTACGGATACTGTTACGCATGAATTCACTCCTATGGGGCTATAATGGCGTGTTCCCCGTTTAACGAACGATAATGCCCGCTTGTTGTAGAATATCATTGGAAATGGGCAGGCCGATAGTCTGGGCAGTTTTGAGGTTGAGTGCCAAAGAATTCGAAGCGATCTGAATTGGTAAATCGCTAGGTTTGGCGCCTCTAAGGATACGATCTACATAGCGAGCTGCTTCTGTGCCTACCGCCTGTTCTGTATAGTTGAATGACAGTAACGGGCCTGCATCCATAATGTTGGGAAACGAAGTAGTTACGGGCAATTTGAGCTGTTTGCCCGCTTGGAAAAACTGAGATTGCCCTGCGCTACCGGGCGTAAGAATCACCGCATCAATGTTTGACAGGTTAGCGATGGCTGTTGTTGCCTCCGCCTCGGTGTTAATGGTTGGACTAACAACTTCGATGCCGGACTTCGCAGCATACTCCTGAACTGCTTTCAGGGCAGCGGCTGAAAGCGCAACATTAGTAGGCCCGATGGGCATATAGACTCGCTTGATGGTCGGAATAATTCTTACTAACCATTCAAGCTGTTTCGCATAGGCATTTGAGGAACCGCCAACGCCAGTGACATTTCCTTCGGTATTTTGCAGGCTTTTCACAATCCCCAATTGTACCGGATCGGCGGAGCCTACGAACACCACAGGCATATCAGTTCCAGCCGTCATTTTTTGCACTGCTATAGCCGAGGAAGTACCATAGGCGACAATGATATCTACCTTTGCGTCTATCAACTTTTGTATACCGGCATTGAGCTTGTCGGGGGTCGAGAAAACAGCAGGGTTGGGATCAAACATGTAAGTTACATTCTGACCCTCAACATAGCCTATTTTTTCCAAGGCTGCATGTAAACTCAAGCGGCGATCTCCAATTGCACCATTTGTCGTGGCAACAATGGGGGCAGCGACCGCTGGAGTTGCGGCAGATGCCGCAGTCGCCGCCGGAGTTGCGGCAGCCGCACTGAATGCTGCGCTTGCAGACGAAGGAACATTGGTAATTTCACCAATTATGAATGTCTTTGCTTGATTAGGCGCTGCATGAGCAGTTCCATAAGGGATCAGCAAGAATTGAACGAGGATTGACGCAACAATCAAAATACGACGATGATACATTTTTGCTCCATTTGCATAGGCGACGATATAGGGGTAAAGCCCTAGAGAATGCCATCATAATGCAGATATTTCTTGCAAGTTGCATTGGCATCTCTATACTCTCAGTGAACGTGTTAACTATAGTTGATAATCAGCCCTCAGTAGATCACAGCAGCATATCAATTTAGAATTAGCCTGAGTACTGCGGGTCATAGATGATAATGAAGCTGGCTCAACTTATTCATTTTGAGTCACCGTACTTGCGCTATCAAAAATGGCAACCTCCTAAAATTACACACCCGGCGGAACGACTCCAATTTCACTGCGCCTGTATAATTCTAGGGATGTTTACCCTGCGCATGGATCGGAGGTGTGACACATTCCCCTGTCGCCTTGATCCAAGAATCAATGGTTTCGTAAATTAATTACTTGCGGATAATCTCTAAAGTGCGGTCACTCTATTTGAGGCCTGTTACGATGGACACTTTTCCAACAGGGTGCCCTTCTTCTGCTGAGGAATAATTTGCTCTCGGTTTTCAGAGGGCAGACAAGAATTCTCATTAATCCACTAAAGGACTAAAATCTTGGTCAAAAGACTTCTGCGAATTGTTATTGGGCTAGTGGTTATTCTTCTGCTTATTACGGCAGGATCATACGGGTATTTCTGGTACACACCGAGGCCACAATTACCGCAGACTAGTGCAACTGTTCAAAATGGCAATATCCAAGTTGGTACATTGAATCGAACCTATTTGTACTACATCCCTGCCAATTTGCCGGCTCATGCACCACTGCTATTCGTTTTTCACGGCTCACTGCAAGACTCAGCAGGAATGCGAGTCTCGACGGCTTATGAATTTGAAATGCTGGCGGATACCAATAAATTTATAGTCGTTTACCCGGATGGCTATATGGGAAATTGGGACGATTGTCGCAGCCAAGCGAACTACCCAGCACATACGCAACATATTGATGATGAAGGCCTAGTCAAAGCGCTTATCGCCCATTTTCAGACCACAAATGCTATCGATTCGACGCACGTTTTTGCGATGGGTTACTCGAACGGCGGGCAAATGGCGAATCGTCTGGCTGTCGAAATGCCCGGTGTGATCGCGGCTGTAGCGACAGTTGCCTCGAATTTGCCGACGGTGGACAATAACGATTGCCAACTGAGTGGGAAGCCCATTCCAGCGCTGATTATGGCAGGCACTCGCGATCCCATCAGCCCGTTTGATGGTGGAATAGTATCGCTGTTTGGCTTTCAACCACGTGGATCGGTCATCTCTTCGCCCGCGACAGTTCAATATTTTGCCAACCTCGCTGGATACACCACTGCCCCAGAGCCGACAATTTTGCCACATCAAGCCACCTCCGGTTCGACATTGGTTTCGGTAATCGATTATCAAGCCGCGGGGAAACCGGAAGTCGAGGGATACACCATCAATGGTGGCGGTCATGTTGTCCCGCAGCCTACCTACACCTTCCCTCGTTTATTGGGGTCGACAACTCATGATGTCGATGCGCCAGCAGTCATTTGGGCATTTTTTGCTCGCCAGAGTCCATTGGTATCCCCTTGAGTTGGCACAGTGCGTCAGGGTGAGTACTAGGCTTGATATATGCCCTTATTGACAAGTTATGTGAGCAAACTCACTAGCCGAGATTTGGTCGAGGCGCTTTTGGGAAATACGGCTCAATATCATAGCGTCAACATTCACTTGTCTGTATAGTACGTCTGATGTGGAATCGCCTTTAACCTCATGAATAGACAGTTCGCGCATCGAGTTAAACGGACAATCGCAAACACGGACCAAGCTATAGTGCGGATTGTCAAATCGAATTCACATTAGACGTATAGTATAATTATCCTTACCCAGCGCATGGATCGGATGTGAGACCTATGACGGCTTCGACTCTCAACCTATATCCACTCCTTTTTGAGCCAGCCCTGCACACGAAAGTTTGGGGTGGGCGGCAGTTGGAAACGCGGCTCGGCAAGGCACTTCCGGCGGATCAACCTATTGGTGAATCGTGGGAGATCTACTGGGAAAACCGGGTGGCAAATGGCGAGTTTCGCGGCAAAACGCTGGGCGAATTGATCGCAACCTATCCTGAAGCGATGGTTGGTAACGTTACTGCTGATCCTGAATTCCCTCTGCTGATCAAGTTGCTCGATGCACAGGATTGGCTCTCGGTGCAAGTCCATCCCGACGACAAGCTTGCCGCTGAACTAGAGGGGCAGCCACGCGGAAAAACAGAGTGTTGGTATATTGTTGATGCAGCACCAGACAGTCAGATTGTCTATGGATTTTCGCAAGCAACCGATGCGGTAGGCTTTCGCCATGCGATTGAATCTGGCACAGCCAAAGAGATGCTGCAATTCGTCAATGTTGCACCGGGTGACTTTATCTATGTCCCCGCTGGAACGATGCACGCTATCGGCCCCGGTTTGTTGATCTACGAATTGCAGCAGACTAGCGACACGACCTACCGTGTGTACGATTGGGATCGGATGGGCTTGGACGGAAAACCCCGCGATCTCCATATCGACAAGTCGCTCAAAGTGACGCACTACGATGTGCGGCCTACCGCAAAGGTCAACTATCCTCAAGAGGCGCCACAAAGTATCTCGATGCTGATAGCTAATCCGTATTTTACGCTCAATAAGATTTCGCTCAAGCAGGGCAAGGTTATCATCGATTACAGGGCTGAGGGAATACATGCCCCCTCATATACACTGACAGTGACTAAGGGAGATATTACGCTATCATCGCTCTCCCAGCCGGAAAACACGACACACTTGACATTGGGTCAGTCGGCCTTTATGCCGTCGCAAATAGGCGCTTACCAGATTGGCGCAGATCAAGACTCCGAGGCATTGATGGCATTGGTAGGCGATAGACGTTCGTTGGAGTAGGATAATAGAGGTCAGAGGAATAACTGCTATGCCACGCTATGATTACGAGTGTGATACCTGCGGCAAGCGCTTCGAGGCACGTCATGGCTTCGATGATCCCATGCCGCCCTGCCCAGATGGACACCCGACAGTCCACCGCCTGATTACGAGTACGCCACGCTTGCTCAAAGGGCCTGCCGCCAATGTCAGCCATAATGCCGGACAAGCAGAACTACGCGCCAAATGGGCCGAAGAAACGCCTAAGCTGCGAAAAAAGCTAGTCGATAAACTGGGCGAAGATGCAGTGGCTCGTTCCGGCAGCACGCTCAACCATACCTACGATGACTAGCGGTTAGCGGGAAAATCGTTATTCCAGCTTTAAAGGGGAATAGGCATTTCCAAAAATGCAGGGGCGAGACCTGCTTCGCCCACCAAAATGATCAACCTTAATTCAGCACAGCTATAACCGGAGATTGCGGGCGAATGAGCCATGTCTTAATCGTTGATGACAATGAAATGAATCGCGAGATACTGTCGCGTCAACTGAAACGGGAAGGTCATACTTCTGCTGTCGCAGAGGACGGCCTCGACGCATGGAATCTGCTACAGAGTCAGCCGTTTGATCTTGTGCTGCTCGACCTGATGATGCCCAAAATGGACGGCTTTGGTGTGCTGGAGCGTCTCAAAGCCGATCCCAGCTTGCAGCAGATTCCGGTAATTGTGCTCTCGGCGGAAAATGACTTGGACAACATTGTGCGGTGTATCGAACTGGGCGCAGAAGATTATCTGCTCAAGCCCTATAACTCGGTACTGCTTAAATCGCGCGTTGCTCATTGTCTCGAACGCTATCAACTGCTTAACACGATGCAAGCCAATGGGCTGGATATGACCTCCACCCAAAATCTTATGATTTTGTCGCAAACGCTTCACGAACCAGTCATGCACAGTATGCACTGTGTCGATCAACTACTGTCGCGGGCTGGCGGGTCACTGAACACGGATCAGGCAGAACTACTCGGCATTATCCAATCGCGGTTGGCGGAAATGCTCGTCGCACTCAATAGTAATTAGGCATTTTGGGTTATAGGTCTTCGTCTTCGGCTTCCAATTCGGCTTCACCCGCTTTGAGCTTCATTAGGCGGCGATAGGTGGCCTGAATGGTCAGGGCATCGGCAACGTGAAACGGCTCAGGCGCTTCGACGGCAATGGAGCCTTTGGCATCGAAATCAACGAGCGCTTGCAGCAGTTCGCGATATTTCATATCGGCTTCGTTAAGTGGGATATGCTGCTTTTCGCCCTTCGGCCCATACTGGATACCTGACAGATGGATGTGTAAGTGATCTAGACCAGCCCGCCCAAGCCCCTGTTCAACCGCTTTGAGCATCTCGCAGAACTCCGCGTAGCTATTATGCTTACCGTCGCGGGCGTGACAGTGGGCAAAGTCGATGGCGGGCAGTACGCCGGGAACATCGCGGCTCAACTGGATTGTCTCTTCGAGCGTGCCGAACATCGCGCCCTTGCCCATTGTTTCCGGGCGCAAGGTTACATTAACCTTTTCTTGCCGCAGAATCTCGGTGATCTCTAGCAACTTCTCGCGTGCCCGTTCGTATACCTGTTCAGGCGGTTGAGTGTGGTATGAACCGGGATGGAAGACAATATCCCGTGCGCCAGCGAGAAAACCCTTGCGTGCGGCAGCCAACAAACGTTCGTCGCTTTTCCGCATTAAGTCGGCGGTCAGGCTATTCAGGTTGATATAGTACGGCGCATGGACGCTCAACGATAAGCGGTGTTCTGCTGCCGCCGCTGCGATCTCGTGGCACGCTTCATCGCTCACCCGGACACTTTGCACCCACGCGATCTCAAGGTGATCGAAGCCAAGCGCCCGTGAATATTTGATCGCTGCTGCGGTGCCGCTGGTGGGTGTTCCCTGCGGCGCACCCACAGTTCCCATGCGGATCGGATCGGCGGGCGGGGGTTGTTTTGCCACTGGTTAAAGCCTCTTTTAATAAAATTTCGGTAGCAAGTCGAATAGACTAATTGTAACGTATTCAACGGCTTGTGTTCAGGGAGTCTGGCATGTCAAACAATTTCGGAGTTGGACGCACATCGCGCTGGCAAATGCTGCTTGTGGCGGTAGGCGCGTTTGTGCTCGTCTATGTGTTGTGGCAATTCGTCGATAGTCCGCTGCTATACCCTTTTCGGCTGCTTGTGACCTTCGTGCATGAGACGGGGCATGGCCTGACCGCTGTAATCACAGGCGGGCGCTTCGAGAACTTTGTTGTCTTCGACAATGGTTCAGGAGTCGCCACGACGCGGGGTGGCAATCCATTCTTCGTGATCCAGATGGGCTATCTTGGCGCAGCCTTATTCGGTGCAACACTGCTCTATACTGCAAATCGCACCCACCATATCAAAGCGTTGACCGTTGGATTGGCAGTTTTCTTTTTAGGCTGTGCGATCTTCTACACAGGCAGCGGATTTAATGCGTTGATTGGCGCGGTAGTCATCGCCGTGTGTTGGATACTAGCCTTGCGTTCAGAACGCTGGCGCACGCCGCTACGGATTGTGGCGTTAATCGCGGTGGTGATTACGCTGATTCTGGTTCACAGCAACAATGCGCTGATGATTGGGCTGATTGCCGGGGTAGTGCTGTTGCTGTTGGCGGCGTATGCGTCACCCATCGTGTTGAGTGCGGCGCTAACTGGGCTAGCGTTTATCACGGGCTTGAATGCGATTAACGATGTTCGCTTTCTTTTGGGCAATCAATCGGCGGCCTTGCAAGGCACGCCTAACGATGCACTAGCAATGGCGATGTATACCAATACGCCAACCGTGCTATGGATTGGCCTGTGGATAGCCCTCGCGGTGATCGTGATGGTTGCTGCGTTGTATTGGGCGTTCATTCGGCGTTAGTTTTCCGTTTGCTCCCTAACAGTTTCATAAAAACTTCGAGAAAACGGCGAAAAACCCGTAAAGGTTTGTATCCCCACGAGCATCTTGGTTATAGAATGGTGTTTAACTACATACCAGCACTCAACGCACCCACCGACAGGAGCAAAGCACGATGAGCAGGGAAAGTTTTCTAGCCTTTAACCAGCTTCTACAAAAGGACAAGGTTTTGCAGCGACAGGTGAATGCGCTTCAGGACAACAATATACAGGGGCTGATCCAGATCGCTGATGAGGCTGGCTTTAGGATTACAACGGATGATGTACTTGCCTCGCTGCGACCCTACCAGAGCGACGATCTGAGCATTATCAACAATGAAGATGGCGCGGCCTATTTTAAGCGATCATCCAGACGATAGCCTTCATCAGGACTACCGAGGCAGTCGCCAACTGGTGACTGCCTTACCCTGAACATTACGATCCACATTACGATTCGCGGTGCTTAAATTCGATCTCCTGATATTTGAACTTACCGCGAATATGGCTGTTGAAGTATTTGCCCTTCGACTCGGCCTTTAACATTTCCTCGTAGATTGCTTCCGGCACATCGTAATACTGATAGATTCTGCCACTTTCAAACTCGATCTCCAGAACCCGCGAGTGACCTACCGCGCCGATGACTGTTGAGTCAACTTCTTGCCTGTCCATCGCACCTCTCAAATTGCCGATAAGTGGGGAGAATATTATACCGCATCGTGAGCCGGAATCATACGGTTAGATGCCGTGTGTTACATTGGATTTGATTTGGTAATATAGGTGACGATTTCAGCAGTCCATATCCTTTAACTTGTCCTTTCATTAGTGAGGAGAAAAGTAAAATTATGACGACACAAACTCCTTCAACCGTTCAATCACAGCGTGCAATTGATGAACTCAAGGAACTCCGAACGCTCACGGGCAATGCCGATGGCGCACAACGTGTGGCTTGGACAGATACGTGGGCAAAAGCACGCGAGTGGATGCGTGGCAAATTGGCTGAACTACCTGTCGAAGTCGAAGTCGATGAGGCGGGCAATTCGTGGGCTACACTGCGCGGCGCGTCTAATAAAGTCCTGCTGATCGGCGGACATATCGACTCTGTGCCTAATGGCGGCTGGCTGGACGGAGCGTTGAATGTTGTCGCGGGGCTGGAAGTGCTGCGCCGCATCGCCAGCGAAGGTACACCACCCGTCACCGTGCGTCTGGTCGATTGGGCGGATGAAGAAGGCGCACGCTTTGGTCGCAGCTTGTTCGGGTCAAGTGCCGCTTCTGGCACGATGAATCCTGACGATTTGCGTAATCTGGCAGACAAAGAGGGCATCAAGCTGACTGATGCCGTTGCTAAATTTGGCGTAGATTTGGATCATGCCAAAGAAGCGCAGCGAGAACTAAAGAATGCCGCCGCCTATCTTGAACTGCATATCGAACAGGGCCCGGTTCTGGAAAGTATGAATTTGCCGCTGGGTGTGGTGTTGGGGACTTTCGGAGTCGAACGGCACGCCATTCGCTTTATTGGGCAGTCGGCGCACGCTGGGTCTACGCCGATGGATCAGCGACGTGATGCGCTGGGTGCAGCCGCGAAACTCAGTCTGGAAATCCGCGAGATCGCCAAACGCAATGGCGGGGTGTGTACAGTGGGCAGTGTTATCACCAAACCCGGTATCGTGACGGCGGTAGTAGGCCAATGTGATATAACGCTCGATCAGCGTCACTTGAACGCTGAGGGCTTGGCGAAGATGTTACAAGAGGCCAAAGAGGCTAGCGAACGCTTTGCCGCCGAAGAAAAAGTTAGTGTCGAGTGGAATCGCCTCTGGCAAATTGCACCAATCCTGTTCAACCCGGATCTGATCGAAATGACGGACGAAGCCATCCGCGAGACAACTGCCGTATCGCATCGTCTGCCAAGTGGCCCGTTGCACGATGCCGCCGAAGTCGCACGGGCGGGTGTGCCGACGGTCATGTTGTTCGTGCAGAGTTTGCGTGGTCTTTCGCACGCCAAAGAAGAAGACACCAAAGAGGAACATTTGGCACTGTGCGTGCAAGCGCTGGATAAGATGGCGACCAAGACAATGCACTGGATCGTGGCACAGAAGTAATACTCAGAACGACTATCCCTATTTTGAATATTTTAGTGGTGCGGAT
>JBDTVG010000110.1:0-22930 GCA_040007395.1 Chloroflexota bacterium | reverse complement strand
TCAAAGATGTACTTGGCATCGCTAATCGTCATATTGACACAGCCGTGACTTTGACGATAGCCAAACAGATCGTGCCAATAAGTGCCATGCAAGCTGATGCTGTCATCGAAGTACATTACCCAAGGAACAAGTTGCAGCGCATAGGCGCTTGGTGCGCCCGTTGCCCCGGACATACTGTCATGATCGACTTGTGCCCAGACCTTGAATAACCCTTCGTTTGTCTCGTGGTGGGGCAGACCGCTAGAAATGAGCGTAGCGAAGATGGGGGTTGCATCTTCGTAAGCCACAAGAGTCTGCTCGTAAAGATCGACGGCGACCCAGTGACCACTCACGTCTTTGGGCATTTCGCTCAGGTGAACTTTGGCGACAAAGGTTTGCTTCACCCACTGGTTTGGGCCGATCATGTACCACTCTTTGCCCTGATCATCTTTGGCAACACTAAAGATATTGACACGCTCATAGCGAACTAGAGATCGCTTGGCCTTGGATGAGGCCGGGCCACCGGGATATTCAGAGACATAAATGCCGCTTTTGTCGAGCACCCATGCGAAATCGTGCTTGAGACCGTCGGGGAGGGTGACTCCGACAAAGTACGAGGCTTTGGTCAGCTTAGCATCTTTGCGATTAACCCACTTCCCACCGAGGATCTGTATCCAGCCATCAACACTCTCATTGACCGCATTGACAAAGTTGAAGCCTTTGGGAATTTGACCCGTTACGCCGCCATTGGGTGCGTCGTAGGTATTGGTCGGCTCTGGCCCGACCTTCCAGAAACTATACTTATCGAGCGTATAGCGATCCTGATTGATCTCTTTGACATTCGGGCGGGGGAACGCTTCGATCATCGCCTGACACGCATCGGACAGAGGTTTGCCAGCGGTGTCGTCGGCGCAAGCTGACGGATCATACTCGGTTGGCCCCTGTGCTTTGACTTGTATCATCGGCACACCTACCAACCCAAAGAGAGAAATTACAACCAGAAAGTTTATCCAACGCTTCCGCATACCATGCTCCTGCAATAAACGTAATGAGCGATGAGTTTAACAAATGACACGACGACTGCCAGCGTTCGCCTAGCGTTCGTGGGGTAATCGTATCATTCTACTGGTTGAAATAACATAGCGGGTTAATGAGAAGACGGTAATAACTTTCGACACGCAATTTGTGCGAATGTCACGACTGGATTGTGGTGTGTGTCAGACGACAGACCGTACTGAATAACCCTATAGTGAGGCGAGTAAGTCGTGCAAGCATCGTGGAGGACTCCTGATGAAGCAAAAAACTCGCCGCGTAAGTTGGTATATTCGCTATAACCTGTACATCATTGTGGGTTTGTTGGTCGGATTTTTGGCGTTGGGCGGTCTTGTGTCGTATAGGCCGCCTGTTCCCTCACCGACTCCGACGATCCAGTTTACGCCGACAGCAACACTGCCGCCTCAGTTACCCGCCGAGGCGCTGCCTGCTATCGGCGCGAACAATGCCGAACAAGTTGCGTCGTTGGCATGGATGGCTCACTGCGGAACCGGGTTAGCGCTAGCGTGGTCGCCGGACGGCAAGACGTTGGGATTGGTGGGTACAGGGTCTATTGCGGGCAATGTGTGTCTGTACGATACGACTGCGCTCGACGCGCCGCCACGCTTGTTAGGTGGACCCAGTGGTCAGAATCGGCGCAGTATTGCCTTTAGCCCTGATGGTAAATTGGTCGCCGCCGGGGGAGATGACGGCTATATCTGGGTGTGGGACACTGCTTCCGGGACACTACAGGAAGTTCTCGGCGGCTACTACACCATGATCACCAGTCTAGCCTTTAGCCCCGAAGCCGATGCGTTGGCTTCCGCCGATTCGAACGGCATTATCCGCATCTGGGATGTGAAGTTGGGAGTCGAACGGGCGGTATTGGCAGGTCATCAGGGCATGGCGACCAGCGTGGCCTTTAGTCACAACGGCGAGATCCTTGTCTCTGGCGGCGCAGATGGTACGGTGCGATTGTGGGACGTTCGCATGGGCGTTGAGCGCACCATTCTAACAGGGCATATTGGACAGGTGTACAGTGTCGCCTTCAACGCCGATGCGTCCGAAGTTGTGTCGGGCGGCGCAGATGGTACGATTCGCCTGTGGGATGCTGACTCCGGCAAAGCCTTGACTACAATGCAGGCGACTAACCTTCAAGGGCAGCCACCGATCCAGATGCGCAGCGTGATTTTCAATGCGAAGGGAACATCGCTGGTATCTGGTGATGATACAGGTACGGTGCGCTTGTGGGATGTCGGCTCTGGCAGCCAACGGGCGACTCTCAAAGGCCATCGCAGTGCGGTGAACGGCGTATCGTTCAGTCCCGACGGGCAAATGTTGGCTTCGACGGGTGACGATGGCACAGTACGGCTGTGGGATGCCGAGATTGGCAACCAGCGGACTGCACTGGTTGGCAATCGGGGTCAAGTTAGCGGCATTGCCTTTAGTCCTGATGGCAAGGTGTTGGCAGATGTAGAAGGTTCCGATGGTACTGTGCGTTTGTGGGATGTCAGGAGTGGACGGCGGCATGTCGTTTTGGAAGGCAACCGCTACCCAGTAACGGATGTTTCATTCAGCCCTGACGGTGCGATTCTGGCTTCGGTAGAAGGCAGTGTCGGTACGGTGCGCTTGTGGGATGTCAAGACGGGTAAGCAGCGCTCCCTCATGACAGGTTATAACCCGATGTTCAGCCCTGATGGATCACTGCTGGCTTCAACGGGGACGGATGGCACAGTACGCTTGTGGGATGTTCGGATGGGCGAACTGCAAACGGTGCTGCGCGGACACACACAAGCCGTTACCAGCGTGATCTTTAGACCTGATGGCAAGGTGATCGCCTCGTCTAGTCAGGATGGCACGATCCGCCTGTGGGAAATTCAGACAGGCCAACAACGCGCCCTCCTAAACGGGCGCAGCGACAAGAACAAAAACTACGGCGTGCTATCCATCGCTTTCAGCCCGGACGGGAAGACACTTGCCGCCTCCGGTACTGATGCGAAGATTCATTTGTGGGATATAGGCCAAGCCCAAGAGCAAGTTTTGCCTTCGGATAGCCGGGATGGCAAGAGTCAGGTTAGCACAATGATCTTTAGCCCCGACGGTAAAATGTTCGTCTATGGCGATACCAATGGCACAATCCATCTGTGGGATCTCGCATTGAGCCAAGAAAAAGCCAGCATCAAAGCTCATAATGGATCAGTGGTCGCGCTGGCCTACAGCCCTGACGGAGCGGTGTTGGCTTCAGCCGGAGGCTTTACGCTCAAGGACACCTACTATAATGGGATCAGGTTGTGGAACAGCAAAACCGGGGATCACTTTGCCGATTTGAAGGGTCAATCGCAGACCGTCACCCGGCTCACCTTTAGCCCCGATGGATCGCTGCTGGCTTCGGCGAGTCAGGATGGCACGGTTTGGCTGTGGGGCGTGAAGCAGAAAAGAGCCTAATAATTTCTTCGATGGCAGGCGGGCGCTAATTGTGAGAGTTATCTCACAACCAGCGCGACAGGATCTTTGTCAACGTGCCGTCTTGCTGCATCCCACGCAACGCACCGCTGATCGCAGCACCAAGATCATAGCTTGAGGTGCGAACCGCGACACTGTAGGGATCATGCGTGACCTGAGTTGGGCTAAGGACAAGTCCTTGATGAGATCGCAGGTACAACCGCGCTGTAAGGGCATCGGTCAAAGCAGCATCGGTTTTGCCTGCGGATGCGGCGGCTAGTGCTTCGTCCGAGGTGGTGAAGCGGCTCACCTTGAGTAAATGCAAGCGCCGCTGCCACACTCGGACAACTTCATCCGCCACACTGCCATATTCAACCGCCACCGTTAGCCCTTCAAGATCGTTCATGGTGGCAATATGCCCGTCGCGTGAGGCAAGGATCTGTCCAGCATCGAAATAACTTTGTGTGTACAGGACATTGCCTTTGGTCGGATTAAACGATAGCGCTGAAATCAGGGCATCGACTTGGGCGGTCTTGAGCGCATCGTACAGGCCATCGAAGCCCATATTGGCGATCTCTATACGCACGCCAAGCCGCCGCCCGATCTCATTGGCGAGATCCACATCCAGTCCGACAGGTTGACCGTTTGGGGTATTGCCAAAGGGCGGATAGCTTGCGTCCATGCCGATCCGGAGCACGCCGTTTTTCCGTACTCTATCCCATGTGCCATCGTTGAACGGCTGCGCCAACAGCCAATCGTAGAAGAACATCGCCGTGAGAATCAGGCACAGCAGCGCTAGCATGGGTCGCCGCCAGCCAAGTTTTCTCAAGATGGTTCTTGCGCGACTCATTGCTCGGCGAGTCCGCGTGCATAGCCCTGTACAGCATAATAGATCGGCTTCAGGCGAAATTCGGTAGTCGCGAAGGCGAAATAGTCGGGGTAATTCAGCACGGGCAGCGGCACCCGAAAATACCAGATGCACAGATTCTTGACAGTAGGCCAGCGCTGCTCGATCAGCTTGAAACTATCGAGTGTGTATTTGACTCGCTGACCGGAATGTACAGCTTTTGTCCAGCGTGGATCGTCGTTCCAGCCACTTTCGGTAATGTAGATAGGTTTGGCAGCATCGTGATTTTCCTGCATGATGGCGTATAACAATTCAAACCGCCGGAAGTTCAAGCGATCTGGGGCTGGTTCGGCCTCTGGTTGATCGGTGAAACCATAAGTGTGAACCGCTAGCGCATCGAAATAGGAGGCCGCGCCTGCTGCATACATCCGTCGCAAATAGGCTAGATCGTTGAGTCCATTGGGACTCCCTTCTGGCTCAAGAGTCGGGGCCAACGCACCCGCCAAGATAACGATATTCGGGTTGGCCTCATGGGCGGCGGCATAGACGAGCTTGAGCATCTGCACATATTCTTCGGGTGTGGACGCACGATAGCCCCACTCCATATTAATGTTTGGCTCATTCCAGACAATAATTTTCCCCACGACACCCCGGTAATGTTCAACAAACTTGCCGACAAACTGAGCATAGTCCTCGAAGTGATCGGGCGTTAAGTAATTTAACGAAGTTTCTTGTGCTGGGGGTTTGGGACGCGCCCATGCGGGGACAAGCCCCAACCGCACAATTACGTCTATGCCTTCCTGTCGCGCCATGTTGATGATGCGATCCGGATGGTGCCAGTCATATTGTCCCTTTTCCCCTTCGATATACGCCCAAGGCAAAAAATCAACAATCGTACTGGCTCCCATTTCGCGCACTAGTTGCAGAGTCCGCTGAATCTTGAGGTCTTCAACTTCATCGGTCAGTCGGGTGTGAACGCATACCACTGGATGCTGTGTCTCGACAGCCTGTGGCGGATAGGGCAGCATTCTAGGTGGGGCAGGAGTCAGTTGTAGCAAAGCCGCCAATAACACGATCACACGCAGCACGGCGGGGCCAAAGCGCCGCACACCACGTCCGGCGAGATATGCCAAGCGTGGCAAACTCAATGGATGTAATCCGAAGGGAAGCACATAACATCATCTTCCTTGCAAGGAAACTCGCCTAAAGTGTAGCAATCGGCGGGCAAAATGGCGACAGGCGTGCGACTCTAGTAGGGCAAGCGTATCAAATTTATCTTCACCCTTGCTTGCTCTACTGCATGGAGCAAGCCTAAAGTTTGGCCTTTTTGGATAAAAAAGCGAGTGCATGGCGGGAAGCGTAGGAGGCCCGGCTACGTGTTCTTTACACGCTTCATGCGCTTTCAACACCGCTTTTTCGGGGAAGGCGGGCAACCATAATAACGGAATGGCTCGGCTAAACCCGTTGTGAACTGGCCTTAGCCAACTCCCGTTAAAAAAACGTTGCGCCCGATGGATGCCTACCTTCCACGGCGGATTACGCGGATATTTCAGCCACGCGCTGCCTTCCAATTTCTGACTATCGCACGGTACTTGGGTGCAATCCCCACCGATGATATACACCGCCGCCCCCCACGTGTGCCAGCGTCTGCTGGACCATTACCTACCCAGCCCGCTCCGCCATGCAGCGTGGCAGATGCTGAAACCGCCGATACCTTGCTCCCCAGTCTTCTTCCACCAAACCCAGCGCCCTCAGTAAATCCGTCACCCGATGCGGCTTAAACGCGAAGATTTCGCCCAACACCAGTCCCATGGCCCGCCAATACACCCGCTCAATATCCCGCGGTGCGCCTCCAAGAGTAGCAACATTCCATTGATTAATTCGCCACTGTACGCCATTATTTCCTCGATTGGTTTCTGTGGACTTTTGCTCGTAACCTAAGCCTAACAGAAGCCAATCGCTTTTTCGAAATCAGTCAAACTTCAGCGGACAGGGCTGTCCCTACATCAAGACGGTATTTCGTAGGGACAACGCCCGCGTTGTCCGATATATGCGTTGTCCGTGAATGGATCGAGAGCAATGTTAGCCATCAGCGCTCATCCACTGGACTCATCTCTGCCCAATTCAGCCCGATATGGGCATCTGCCCGCAGCGGCACATCCAGCGCAATCTCGGTGAGGGGCGCAGTTTCCATTACTTCGCGCACTAGTGCTGCCGTCTCTGCAATATCAGCGTCAGGAACTTCCAGCACGAGTTCGTCGTGAACCTGCAAGATCAAACGAGCGTTGGGTCGTTCTGCCTTGAGGCGCTGTGCCAGATGGGACATCGCGATCTTGATAATATCGGCGGCTGTTCCCTGAATCGGCATATTGATGGCTTCACGTTCGGCGCGAGCGCGATGCACCTGCGATCCGCCGCTTCCGGCTAGCAAACTGGGAAAATAGCGTCTCCGTCCCAACGACGTAGTGAGATAGCCTTTGTCTTTGGCTTCGGCTTTACTTTTGGCGAAGTATTCTTGGACACCGGGGAAGCGCTGAAAATAGCGCTCGATAAACTGCTGCGCTTCCGACATCGGCATTCCGCTTTCACGGGCGAGACGGTGCGCCCCCATGCCGTACATCAGCCCGAAGTTGACGCGCTTGGCGAAGTAGCGCTGCTCTTTTGTCACTTCGTCAAAGCCGATGCTATACACCGCTGCGGCGGTTGCCCGGTGAACGTCCTGATCGTGCAGGAATGCCTCACGCAGAAACGGATCGCCGCTGAAACTTGCCAAGATGCGTAGTTCGATCTGGCTGTAGTCCACACTCAGCAGATGATACCCCGGCGAGGCAATGAAGGCACGACGCACGCGGCGGCCTTCCTCCGTGCGGATCGGGATCTGCTGCAAGTTCGGATTCTCGCTGCTGATACGTCCGGTGACTGATCCCGTTTGGTTATAGGTGGTGTGGACGCGGCCTTCAGAATCGACCAGCGTTTGCAGGCTGTCCACGTAGGTACTCTTGAGCTTGCCGAGGCCACGCCACTCCAAGATGCGCGCCACGATCTCGTGATGTTCGCTCAGGGATTCCAATGCGTCAGCATCGATAGAATAGCCGTGTTGAGATTTGCTAAGCCCCTTCGTGGGCAGTTTCAGCTTGTCAAACAAAATTTCGTTAAGCTGTTTTAGGCTGCCAATGTTGAACGGTTGGCCTGCTAACTCGTAGATTTCTTCCTGAAAAGCCGCAAGTCGTTCGGTAAATTCAACGCCCAATTCGGCAAGATACGGCAGATCGAGCTTGACTCCGTTCATATCGATATCGGACAGCACCGGAACCAGCGGCATTTCGACTTGTTCAAAGACTTTCCACAGCCCGCTTTCCTGTAACTCGGTCTGCAACCCGCCGACCAGCGCATAGGTCACGGCGGCATCAGCGGCGGCATAGGGCGCAGCACGATCCACCGGAACTTGTGCCATCGTGATCTGCTTTTTGCCCCTGCCGATCAACTCCTCAATATGCGTCATCTCAATATTGAGCCGTCGATCCGCTTGATCCTTGAGTCCTTTGGGGCGGTCTGGGTCAAGCATCCAGATCGCGATCATTGAGTCGATAGTAATCGGGGTCACGTCTAGCCCATAGCGGCGCAGCATGATCAAATCATAAGGAGCGTTGTGCGCCCATTTGGGCTTGTGAGGATCGGTCATTGAGGGACGTAACGCTTCAATGACCGTCGCTATCGGCAGTTGGCGCGGCGGCTCAGTCAGCGCATCGGGCGCGAGATGCCCAACTGGAATGTAATAGCCTGTCTCAGCATTTACCGCCAGCGATATACCGACCAGATCGGCGCGCATCTGGTCAACGCCTGTTGTTTCGGTGTCAAAGGAGATCGCTTCGGCTGCTGCTAGCACCCGCACCAGATCGTCCAGCGCTTCGTGCGTATCCACCACAATCGTTGTCACGACATGGTTAATCGGCGCGATAGGGTCAATCGTTGGTACGGCGGGCGCGTCCGACTCGAACATGCTCAACTGCTGCGGCGAATTGGCTGCACCGCTAGCGACTGGCGCGGCGGCTGGGAGCGCCAATCGGTTGGTCAGCGATCTAAACTCAAGTTCATGGAACAGCTTTGCCACCACCGCAGGATCGTAATCGTGCGCTACGCACTTGGTTAGATCCAGCGTTAGTGGAATATCGATCATTATGCGCGACAGATCGCGGCTCAGAAAAGCGTTCTCGCGTCCCTGTTCCAGATATTCACGCTTTTTGCCGGGAATTTCGTCAAGGTGCGCGTAGATGTTATCCAGCGTGCCATACTGCTGAATCAACTGCGCCGCGCCTTTGTCGCCAATGCCCTTTACGCCGGGGATGTTATCGGATGTGTCCCCGACAAAGGCTTTGAAATCGACATACTGCTGCGGAGTCACGCCAAACCGTTCGATAACCCGTGCGATGTCGTAGACTTGGGCTTCCGTCGAGGCTCCGCGACGGGCGGCGGGTGGGGCAGGCAGTTCAATCGTTACATGCTCGTTAACCAGTTGCAGTAGGTCGCGATCTCCGGTGACGATATGCACATCCACGCCCAGCGACACTCCTTGCACCGAAGCCGCGCCCAACACATCATCGGCTTCGTAGCCCGCTTTTTCCATAATTGGGATATTGAAGGCTTGTACGAGTTGGCGAATACGATCAATCTGAACGCTCAAGGCGCTCGCCATTTCGTCACGATTGGCCTTGTAGGCAGTATAAGTTATCTCGCGACCACTCAAGCCCTGATCGAACGACACAGCGAGATACTCCGGCGGTGTGGGCGATTGCAAAATATCGAGGAGCGTGCGGGCAAAGCCCCACGTCGCGTTAGTCGGTTCGCCGCTTTTCGTGGTGAACTTGTCCATCGGCAGCCCATGAAACTGACGATAGGCCAACCCATGACCATCGATCAGCATGAGTTTTGGACGGGATTCAGGTGTCGGTTCAGACATTGGTAGGCCATCCATGTGTATTAGATTTCGGGGAGAAATGTGTTATCAATCGCTGCTGATACTGCTTAATCACCCACTATGCAGAATTCTGTGCATCGCGTTGATATTCCCTGAAGCTGGCGATCTCTTGTGGCGTGACCGGACGACTTGGCGCGACGATATAGTAGGCATTCGCCCATAGACTATCGTTTTCGGCACGGGCCGCGGTTTCGTGCAGCAGCGTCTCGACGGTGGCGGTGGGCGTTTCGTTAGCAGGAATATCCACTTGCGTAATCACGTATGTTGGCTGGATCTCGATCTCGTCAAGGTGCCATAGATGCGCGGAGGCAATTTCACCAATCCACGTGGGCAATAATTCAACAAGCCCCGACTCAAGCTCATCAGCTTGTGGCAGCCACACAAAAGCGTAACTAGCATAGGGGCCTTCGGCACGCGGCGCAGCAGCCTCACCTTCGCCGCTTTCGCTATTTGATAGCGCTTCTGCGTCCTCGCCAGCCGCTGCGCGTAACCCATCGGGCGGGCGCAAATCGGTAGGTCGCGACACTAATGTAGTTGCCGCTTCGACCTCGGCTTCGGAAGCCGATGACTCAGGGACGCTCTCTAGCGCCTGCATGAGTTCTTTGGCCTGCTTGCGAATGAGTCCGAGTGGGGCTTCTGCCGGGAAAAGCATCGACAGCACCATCGTGTCGGCAGTCGGCGTGGCATACAGTAGATAGTCACCTTCGCCAGCGAAATGCAGGTAACGTACCAGCACGCCTACCCGATCCGCGTCCTCAGGCCACGCACTGTTGATCGTTTCGATCACTGCGTCAACCGTCTGTTGAGTAAGCTGCCCTGCCGACGCGATCAATTCCTGACCTCGGATAACGAGCGTGGCCTGTGCCGCCAAACTAACAGTAAGCTGGGTCAGTTGTACGGCGAGGGTCGCGACAGGTTCCTCCGATGGGGCAGGGCTGTCCTGAAAAGCGGTAGGCAGCGGGCTTTCGATCTGCTCTGATTGCTCTAGTTGCTCTGACTGATCCGAGAAATTCGACTGATCCGACTCTAGCTCCGCGTCGTCGCGCCACGCCTCTTCAGAATCGGCTTGGTCAAAATGCTGTTCGAGGACTTCCTGTACGATCCCTTGCGCGGGCTGGGTGTCACCTATCGGCGGGACATCCTCATCGTCAAACAGATCATCTTCATCCTGCTGCTGCTGTTCAAGCACTTCCTGCACAATCCCTTGCGCGGCCTGTGTATCATAGGCCGTCCCACCTTGAAGCCGTTCCGAGGGATGAGTATCCTCACTCGTGATCTCCGGTTCGGTCAGCAAATCCTGTAACTGCTGTTCGTATTCAGCATCAGTTTCAGCCGAGAGTTTCGCGACTCGCATGGCTGCCGAGGCTGATAGAATGTCCTCTTGCACCTGTTCGATCTGCGCCAGAAACGACGGATTGGTAAGATCTTCCATCGGCATGGTATCGTCTTGTGCCGCAGACAGCGCCATCATGGCGAGTGGCGAGATGGAAGCCGCATCCGGTATTTGTGGAACTTCGGGATCATACGGTGCGGGTGGCTCAATCTCTGGTATATGATCGGGGCGTGGGCTGTGCGTTGGCGTTTGCCCACTCACTAGATCGCGGATTGTGGCATCTTCGGGAACTTCTGGCTCCTCAAAGCTGCTAGGGACATTGGTGTACGTCCACTTGAAGGTGTCATACTGGTCAAACTCATCATGAACAACATTGCTGCCGCCACTCGCCATCTGGGAGATCAGTTTGAAGAACGTATCGTCAGGTTGGAGCGCTGGCTCTTGAAGCAGCGATGCAGTGGGCGGTTTTGGGTTGCCGAGGTTCGGTGCAGACGGATTACTCGCACGGCGTTCGGCTTCTTTTTTCGCCAAGCGCTGTTTAGCTGCCATCGCCTCACGGATGACCGGGCCAAGCTGTCGGGCGGCGTAGGGCTTGGTGATGCTGCCCTGCACATCCAGCGACGGAAGCATAGCAACATCTTCGGCACTGCGCGGACTGGTCAAAATGAATAAGCCCGCTTGTGCCGCCCGCAATGCCTTGATGAGCATATTCAACGACAGATCATCGATGTTGAAATCGAGAATCGCAATATCCTGCGGTTCGCGGCGAACAGCTTCGATAGCCGCTTTGCCAGTGGCGAACACGTTGACCGTGTAGTCGCCCGCCCGTTCCAGCGCCCGCTTGATGGGAATGGCAAACGCAATATCAGGATCGACAATCAACACTTTAATCATCATAGTGCATATTGTAGCCCAAATTTGAGGGACACGCACGCCAAAATTTCACGTTCAACCTGTACATAGAGATCAATAAATTGCTCCACTGGATAGCGAAGTGAAGTCAAACGAGATTTTCTAGAATAAGGCTACAATGGTGGTCGGGCAAAAATGCGTCATCAATAAAGGTCACGGAGAATTCATGGCTCAACGCATCAACATCATCATTGCGTCCAGCGGGATGTTACTTATTGCCGCATTGTTCTTGCTCCTTCCGATTCGGGTGAGTAATGCCTTTACAGTAAATGCAGCATCCATATTGGTAGCCACACCCACTTCAATGGTAGCAGATACTCCATTCCTGTATGTCGTTCAAAAAAATGGCAAAAGTGGCTTCATTGATGTGACAGGCAAACTCGTTATTCCGCCCCAATACGACTACGCTAATTCTTTTAGCGAAGGGTTAGCGGCGGTTCTGGTGAGTGATCAATGGGGCTACATCGACATGACAGGCAAACTTGTTATTCAGCCTCAATACCCCAGTGTTAATTCGTTTACCAATGGGTTAGCAGCGGTTGAGGTTAACGACAAATGGGGCTATATCGACGTGACAGGCAAATTCGTGATACAGCCTCAATTTGATGGAGCATTCCCTTTTAGCGAAGGGTTGGCAGCGATCCGTCTAGCTAAAAAATGGGGTTATATCAACACGACAGGCAAACTCGCTATTCAGCCTAGATATGATGTTGCTTTGTCTTTTACCAATGGGCGAGCTGCGATTCAAATAAGTTACAAATGGGGTTATATCGACATGACGGGCAGTCGCGCCATATATCCTCGATATGATGGGTTATATCCGTTTACCCAAAAGCTGGCGGCGATTCAGGTTAACTTCAAATGGGGCTATATCGACACGACGGGTAAGAGCATTGTCGAGATGCAGTTTGAGGATGTTTGGCCTTTTACCCAGAAGTTGGCGGCAGTTGAGGTGAACGACAAATGGGGCTATATCGACGTGACAGGCAAATTCGTGATACAGCCTCAATTTGATGCAGCCTATCCTTTTAATGAAGGGTTGGCGGCGGTTGAGGTGGGCGACAAATGGGGTTATATCGACACGACAGGCAAACTTGTCATCCAGCCTCAATTTGATGGAGCGCATCCTTTTTTCGAAAAACTGGCTAGGGTGGAGCTTGATGGCAAATTAGGCTATATCGATAAGACCGGAAAATATATCTGGGAGCCGAGCAATTGAATGAAGCATATTGGCTTCTTAAGCTGCTAGGCGATCAGGCATAACTTAGTAGAAATACTCAACCCCCTATCCATTCGCGTAGATAGGAGGTGGAGAGAGGTTAATGAGGTAGTAAGCACTAGCGAGAAGCCAACGCTAGTGCGTGTGGCTTATTACCAAGCGTAGGCTTCGGGAGCCTGACCGCCGGGGCCGGGCCAGATCTCATCGAGCTTCTTCATAGCGGCATCGTCGAGTTTGATGTCCAGCGAATGCAGATTGCCGTCAAGCTGTTGCATGGTGCGTGGCCCGATAATCGGTGAGGTGATCGCCGGGTTCTTGAGCATCCATGTCAGGGCAATATCGGCAGGTTGTTCACCGAGTTCCTTGCAGAACGCTTCGTACTTTTCGACCTGTGGACGGAACTTCTCAATCTCACGATCCATACCTTCGCGGGCGCGGCGACCCTCTTTCGCCTTTTCCAGCACACCACCGAGCAGACCACCCGCTAGTGGACTCCAAGGGATGATGCCCAGACCAAACGCTTCGCACGCCGGGATCACTTCCAGTTCGATACTGCGGGCAGCAAGGTTATACAGGCTTTGTTCGGCAACAAGGCCCATGAAGTGGCGCTGCTGGGCGATGGAGTTGGCCTGCGCGATATTCCATGCGGCGAAGTTGCTGCTGCCGACGTACAGCACCTTGCCTTCGCGGACAAGCTGTTCCATCGCCTGCCAGATCTCTTCCCATGGCGTTTCGCGATCTATGTGGTGCATCTGGTATAGGTCGATATGGTCGGTCTGTAACCGACGCAGACTTTCCTCACAGGCACGGCGGATGTGATAGGCCGAGAGTCTCGATTCGTTGGGCCATTCACCCATCTTGTTGTAGACCTTAGTCGCCAGCACAATCTTCTCACGTCGCCCGCCGCCTTGTTCTAGCCAGCGCCCGACAATTTGCTCGGTGATCCCTTCGCCCAGTTTCCAGCCGTAGACATTGGCAGTGTCGAAGAAGTTGATCCCGACTTCCACCGCATGATCCATAATGGCGAAACTGTCAGCTTCAGTGGTCAGCGGACCAAAGTTCATGGTACCTAGACATAGACGGCTCACCTTGAGACCAGTCCGGCCCAAATGTACATATTCCATAATGACATTTTCCTTTCAAAATTTCGTCGCGCAGTAAAGTTGAAGACTCAATCTCGTGGAGAGATAACCAGGGTGGGGCATGAACCATCATACTCTCTCCAAAGGTTAACACGCTTGATTGAGGATGCCAACCGATTCGTGCATAGAGAGTCGGGCAAACGCATCACATCAATAACCAGAACCATTCAGTGGACAAACGCCTGCGTTGTCTGTTGTCATCAACCAACGGTCGTGAGGAGAATTAACCCGCAAATTTAACAAATGCGAAGTACAATCAACGGTTAACTTTTTTAAGTTCTGCACGATGAGGCGACATGGATCGAAAAGTACCACGCACAGGCAGCGAGGAAATTGACCTCTATATTCGCACCTATTATTCGCTGCTGCGTTCCAGCAACGCTATTCAGCTTGACGCGCTGGTCGAAACGCATAAGGCAATGGAATCGATCTTGCACAGTGATGCAGAAGAAGTCATGCCCGATGTATCGGCTTTTACCTATGCCAGTTTGCGACTGCCAGCGTGTATCGTGGATGTCAAGCTGGTCGTGTTGGGCCAGAACAGCGAAGGCTTCAAGCAGCACGGCTATCCCACGATTACCGACTGGAAACGGGTCACGACACCGGGGCGACGACGCTATACGGTCTACGATGGCGAAAGCACGCTGGCAGCGTACATCGCCAGCCGTTCCGATATTGACGACCTGATCCCGATCTTGACCACCTACCAGATCGAGTGGAACAAGCTGCACCTGCTGTTGCAACCTTCGCAAGCCCGATCCGCGTTAGACTGGCTTAGTCAGCAGCCGCAGCCGTTCGCCGACTCGACGCTCGAACTGCTGGGACAAGCGACTTCGATTTCCAGCGAAACGCTTATTCGGCTGCAAGCGACATGGGGTGGGGCTTTTCTACCCACATTGCAAGCGATTGCCGCCCACCCCAAGCGCTTTCTGTTACGCCTATTGGCAGGTAGTCTAGTCAACTATCAGAAGGCAACCTCCGATTGGTGGCGGCGTATCGCACACGGCGCATCGCCCATCGAACTTGACGAGCATCCGATCTACTTTGTGTCCAGCAATCTGCACGCCATGACCAATCTGCTGACCGGGTTTGCGGTGCGCGAGTCGGATAACCTAATGGCCTTTGTCGAATCGGGTGCTGCGCCGGATCTGCTCAATGAGCATCATCTTTTGGAGGAAGCCGACAACGATCAGAACTTTGTCTACTATGCTTTGCGGCGTTACTTACACGCTGGATTGCACGATGCTGCCGCCCGCAAAACCGCCGACGAACGCACGATTGGCATTGCCCATATTTCGCCCAAAGAAGGTTTCGATATTGCCGCCCAAATCATTGAGCTAAACCATTTGCAGCCAGACTGGCTCGATGCACGGTTGATCGACGGCATTGATGTCAATGCACTCAAACAGAGCAACGCACTTATCGTCAACATTGACTATCCGCTGGGGATGGCGGCCTATCAGGTGCTCTCCAAAGTGGGCGAAAAAGCCATGAAGATCAATGGTGTGTACTTCATGGGCAAAGCGGCTTCGCTCAACGGGCGGATCGGGGATGTGATGCTACCCAATGTCGTGTACGATGAACACAGCCAAAACACCTATCTGTTCGGCAACTGCTTTCAGGCTCCCGATATTGCGCCATGCCTCAAGATGGGCAGTGTGCTGGATAACCAGAAAGCGGTGACGGTGCGCGGGACGTTCCTGCAAAATTCGCGGTATATGGATGTGTTCTACCGCGAAGGCTACACGATCATCGAGATGGAGGCTGGCCCCTATCTTTCGGCGGTCTATGAAATGGTCAGGCCGCAGCGTCATCCAGTAGACGAGATAGTTAACCTGTACCCGGTGCCGTTCGACATTGGCTTTATCCACTATGCTAGCGACACGCCGTTGAGCAAAGGCAAAACGTTGGGGGCGGGCAGTCTGAGCTATATCGGCGCGGAACCGACTTACGCGGCGGCGATTGCCATCCTGCGACGCATTTTCCAGCAGGAGACAATTCGCTTGCGCCAGCCGGAATCAATGCTCACCTAAAATTATCTTTGCCAATATCAGTTCCTGACTTTGCACATATGCAGCTTTGCCCCACGTTCTTTGCGAGTTAAAGTAGAAGCGTACCCAACACTAACCCTAATGGTGCGACAATTTACCCACCGATGCAGGGTAGCACATTCACGCATAATTTTAAGGAGTCTCCATGACCTCACCAGAACTACAAAGCCTTGTACCCACTATCAAGGAACGGGTTGCACAGCAGCGCGAATCGATCATCGAGTTTTTGCGCGACCTGTGCGCGATCCCTAGCTACGACAGCCAGATCGGGCCAGTGGGCGAACGCGCCGCACAGGAAATGCGGAAGCTCGGTTACGATGAAGTCCGCTTTGACCAAATGGGCAATATTCTAGGGCGCATCGGTGATGGCCCCAAAAAGCTGCTCTACGACAGCCATATTGACACTGTTGGGGTCGGCAATGTTGCGGAGTGGGAATGGGACCCGTTCAAAGGCAAAGTCGAGAATGGAGTGTTCTTTGCGCGGGGAGCCTGTGACGAAAAAGGCAGTACGCCCGGTATGATCTACGGGTTGGCGTTGGCGCGGGATCTGGGCTTGCTAGATGGCTTGACTGTCTATTACTTCGGCAACATGGAAGAATGGTGCGACGGTATTGCTGGGGATGCGCTCGTTAACACCGAAGGCATTAAGCCCGACTACGTGGTCATCGGTGAGCCGACGCGGATGCAGGTGTATCGTGGTCACAAAGGGCGCGTCGAGATGCAGATTGTCGCTACTGGCAAGAGCGCCCATGCCGCTAGCAATCACCTTGGCGACAATGCTATTTACAAGTTACTGCCGATCATCGAAAAAATCTCGGACATGGAGTCGGAACTAGGCGACGATCCGTTTTTGGGACATGGCAAAATCACGGTGACGGATATGAAAGTCGAAACACCATCGATCAACGCTGTGCCGGATAAAGCCACGATCTTCATTGACCGACGCATGACCTTTGGTGAAACGCCGGAGAGTGTATTGCAACAGGTTCAGCAAGTGGTTGGAAATCGCGCCGATGTGAAGATGGATCTGCTGCAATACGACGATCCTAGCTATACGGGATTTGTCTACAAACTCGATAAAATCTTCCCGTCATGGGCGCTGCCGGAAGATAATCCATTTGTGCAGGCAGGCCAGCAAACCCTCGCGCTGCTCAATGGCTCTGCACCCGTGACAGGCAAATGGAACTTCTCGACCAACGGCACTTACTGGATGGGCAAGGCGGGCATTCCGAGTATTGGCTTTGGCCCCGGCGACGAAATCCACGCGCATACCGTCATCGATCAGGTTAAACTGGATGATGTTGTGGCGGCAACCGAATTCTATACGCTGCTGCCCGCGCTGCTGAAATAGAGACACAGGATCACACGGCATGAAGATTGATTGGATTGAGCCGGGGGTATTGGCGGCAAGTGGAATCCCGATAAACCAAGCGGATCTACAATCGCTGCGCGATCAGGGCGTTGGCGCAGTCGTTTCGTTTACTGAACATCCTCTGACCACATTTCGCGAGATTACCCCTGCGACCTTTGATACACTCGGCTTGACCTATTTTCACGCGCCTATCGATGATGGACACCCACCGGATTTAGAAACCACCCGCAATGTCTTGAGCTTTATCGATGCAATGACCACACAGGGCAAAGCAACACTGGTTCATTGTCATGCGGGAATAGGTCGTACTGGAACCATGCTCCATGCCTATTATGTGGGGCGTGGGATAAGTTTGGATGAGGCCAAGAAAAAAGTGAGAGCAAGCAGACCCGCCTGTGCTTTTCTCATTTTATCCGAGTCTCAACGTGCCTTTCTGACCGATTTTGCCACGCTGACTGCGAGTGGCAGTTAAACTCTACTAGACTCGACTCTGTAGTTTCCTTAAGGAGAAATTTCATGCAAACCGATCTTCGGGGCCGTGACATGATCACGGAACAAGAATGGACGATGGACGAACTAGAAACCGTTTTTGATGTAGCATGGGATCTCAAGCGCAAGCGGGCGCTTGGTGAGCCTCATGCGCTGCTACGCGATAAAGTGCTGGCGATGTTGTTCTTCTTCACCAGCACACGCACTCGTACCAGCTTCGAGGCGGGGATGGCACAGCTTGGTGGTCATGCTCAGTTCATCGACAGCGAAACGACGCAGATTTCGCACGGCGACACGGCAAAGGAAATCGGGGAGATCATCGGGCGCTATAACGATGGGATCGCCATTCGCCAGTGCGACTGGAATTTCGGCAACAAGTACATTCGCGAAGTCGCCGCCGCCAGCCGTGTCCCTGTGCTTAACATGCAGGACGATATATATCATCCCTTCCAGATTCTTGCCGATGCAATGACCATTATGGAGAAGTTCGGGCGCAATAATCTCAAGGGCAAAAATATTAACGTGAGTTGGGCTTATGCTTCCAGCTATCAGAAGCCGATCTCTGTCCCGCAAAGCCTGATCCTGCTCATGACGCGCTTCGGCATGAACGTCACGCTCACGCATCCACCGGAGTATAAGCTGATGCCCGATATTCTCGGTCAGGCTCAGGATAATGCCAAGAAAAGCGGTGGCACGTTCGAGATCTCCAATAATTTCGACGATGGCTTCAAGGGTGCGGACATTGTGTATCCCAAGAGTTGGGGCGCACTGCTGACCACCACCGATAACAACGAGTCGGCGCAGATCGGCAAGCAGTACACCGATTGGATCTGCGATGCCAAGCGCATGAAACTGGCACAGGAACACGCCGTCTATATGCACTGTCTGCCCGCTGACCGCAATATCGAGGTTGCCGACGAAGTGATCGATGGCCCGCAGAGCATCGTCTACGATGAAGCCGAAAACCGTCTGCATGTGCAAAAAGCAGTTATGGCGCTGACCATGCGCTAAGGTTATTAACGCCCCTGTAAAATTTACGTTCTGACAACTTTCGGGCGAGTCTAATCTCGCCCGTTTTTATGCCCCGATCTTCGTCTCATAGTGCCAAAAAGTATCGAACATCCGTTTTTGCAAAGCCGCCTCAAATGAGGTATAATTAACCTTGTCTTGGAATTAATGTAAGCACTACGAGGAGACCTCTGTGGCAACTCAGATACCCGTACCACAACGGCAGCAAGAAGCCGAAGATATTCAAGCGCTAAAAGGGTTGGAGGCTGTGCGCCTGCGACCCGGTATGTATGTTGGTGGCACCGATATTCATGCGCTTCACCACCTTGTCTATGAAGTCGTCGATAACTCGATTGACGAAGCGATGGCTGGTCGATGCGATTTTATTCAGATTGTTATCCATGCGGATAGCTCGGTGATGGTTTCGGATAATGGTGGTGGTATTCCCGTTGCTATGCACCCGCAAGAAGGCATCTCAACGCTGGAATTGGTGCTTGCCACGCTGCACGCTGGCGGCAAGTTCGGCGGCGGCGCTTATAAAGTGTCGGGTGGTCTGCATGGAGTTGGTGTCAAGGCAGTCAATGCGCTTTCGCGTTGGATGACTGCCGAAATTCACCGTGATGGCTATGTCTGGCGGCAAACCTATGAACGCGGTATCCGTACCAGCGAAGTCGAAGCGATCCGCGAACTGGAACCTGATGAGCCAACTGGCACCTTTATCTCGTTCATGCCCGACGAAGAGATCTTTATCGGGGTGCGCGAAGAATTCGACTATGTTTTCAAGACCCTCATGGATCGCTTCCGCGAAATGGCCTATGTGACACGCGGTGTGACTATTCGCCTGATCGATGAGCGTGAACCTGTCATTCCACGCGAACACAATTTTTATTTTGAGGGCGGCCTCAAAACTTTTGTGAACTATCTGAACCGTAACCGTGATGCCATCCATGATGTCATTCATGGTAGCCGAGAGATCAAGTTCAACGAAGGCCAAAAAGGCGAAGGGACAATGGAAGTCGATTTCGCCTTCCAGTATACCGAAAGCACCAACACGACTGAATTAGCCTTCGCCAACACGATCAATACGCCCGATGGCGGTACACACCTCACCGGATTGCGGACTGCCTTAACTCGCGTGCTAAATAGCTATGCACGCAAGGCGGGAATGCTCAAGGATAAAGATTCTAATTTCAGTGGTCGCCATACGCTGGAAGGGCTAACCGCTATCGTTAGCGTGAAGCACCCCAATCCGCAGTTCGAGAGCCAGACCAAAGTCAAGCTGATGAACCCCGAAGTCAGTGCGGCAACCTCATCAGTCGTTGCCGAAATATTCACCGAATACCTTGAGGTTAACCCGAAGGAAGGGCGGCGCATTGTCGATAAGTGCCTGAGTTCCATGCGGATTCAGGAAGCACTCGACAAGCAGCGCGAGTTACTCCTGAATGACCGTAAGAGCTTCCTCTCGAACACAACACTTCCCGGTAAACTCGCTGACTGCTCTGATAAGGGCGCAAACACAGAAATTTACATCGTGGAAGGTGACAGCGCAGGCGGATCGGCTAAACAAGGCCGTGACCGCCACTTCCAAGCGATTCTTCCTTTGCGTGGCAAGATTCTGAACACTGAACGTGCCAACCTGAACAAAATTCTGGACAGCAACGAAATCAAGACTCTGATCTCGGCGTTAGGTGTGGGTATCCGTGAGGACTTCAATCTCGAAAAACTGCGCTATGGGCGTGTCATCATCATGAGTGTGGCGGGCGATGAGCCAACGCTGGTCATGAACAAGGCTGGACGCACCGAGTTTGTCAAGATTGGCGATTTCATCGATGACTGCGTAGAAGGTCGCCGTGATGCAGGCGACTATCAGGTTATGTCCTTCGACCTAAAAACGCACGAGACTCGCTTCCGACCGCTGAAAGCGGTTATCCGGCACGGTCACGAAGAAGCGATGTACAAGATCACCACCCGCTACAATCGCTCGATCAAAGTAACTTCTTCGCATAGTGTGTTTGTGCTGGAAAATGGACAGGTGCGGCTCAAGAAGGGCAATGAGATCCGTCCCGGCGATCTAGTGGTCGCGAGTAAGCGGTTGCCTGCACCTGCGGTCAACCCAACTTATATCGATTTGCTGACTACTTTCTATAACGCTGGCCTGATCGATGGCTTGTATGTCAAGGGCGAAGATGTGCGTCAGGTGGCTGGTCAGCGTGTTCTGGCAAATGCCGCCAGACCAGAATTGTTGAGCGAACCGCGTGTCCATCTCACCGAATCAGGGTGGCAGGAACTAGTCGCCCAGAGGCAAGCCGCAGGTATCTCACAACAGCAAGTCGCGGCGGCAGTCGGGGTCAAGCAGCCTATCACGATTAGCCATTGGGAGCGTGGGATCAATCGGCCTATCAAATCTCACTTCAACGCTTATATACAGGCTATCGGCGTGGATGGGGTATTGGACTATGAACTGCTGCCGTCCAAACTCGATGAGCGGCTGTCACAGGACGATAGCAGCAAAAACGCCCGTTGGCGGGTGGTCAGCGGCTACAAGGCGCTGAAAGAATTTACTGCTGACGAAGTGGCCCAACTTGGCGTTACGGTGCAGCTTGTACCGCAGGCGCACGGCGAAAAAGCCTTCGCCCGCAATCTGCCCATCAGTCGCGATCTGCTGTGGTTCTTGGGCTGGTATGTTGCCGAAGGCACAATGAGCGCTCATCAGATTAGCTTGAATCTAGGCGAAAAAGACGAGCGATTTATCCCTGAGATCAGCGCAGCAATTGAAGCAGTTTTTGGTGAAACGCCACGCTGCTACCATGACCCAGACAGCAAAGGCATCAAGCTGTACTTCCACAGTGTCGCGGCGGCGCGTCTCCTAGAGGCATGGGGACTCGGCGGGAAAGCACATCAGAAGAAGCTGCCCGATATTCTCTTTAGCCTACCCGAAACGCTGCAACTTACTTTCCTTGAAGGCTACTTCTTAGGCGATGGCACAACCGCCGGAACTAATCTAGCGTTTGTGACGAATTCGCCAGAACTCAAAGATGGCTTGTTATATCTGTTGGGTCAGTTGGGATTGGTCGCCTCCACGACAGAACATCAGCCTTCGTCCAACGCCCTAATCCAGACTCGCCATGCTTACTACTCGATCACGCTTTCTGGCAAGACACAGATCGCCGCTAGCCGTGAAATTTGGCAGCGCCACGCGAACGCATGGCTGCTAGATGAACATCTGGCGCGACCTGCCCACAAAGCGCTGGATTTTGTCCCTGTCGGCGCAGATCTGATGGGTCTTGAAGTGTTGTCTGCTGAGGAGATCGACCCAGTAGGCGACTATGTCTATGACTTTTCGGTCAACGAGGATGAGAACTTCATCTGCGGCACGGGCGGTCTGTGTGCTCACAACACCGACGCTGACGTAGATGGCGCTCATATTCGCACGCTGCTGCTGACGTTCTTCTATCGCTACATGAACCCGCTGATTCAAGGGGGCCACCTATTCATCGCACAGCCGCCGATCTTCCGGCTGGAGTACAAGAAGCAGATCCAGTATGTCTATCCCGAAAGCAACATGAAGGAAGATCAGTTGCTTGCCAAGATGCTGCCGAACTTTGCCGAACCGGACAAAGTAGGCGTGCAGCGTTATAAGGGTCTGGGCGAAATGAACCCCGATCAGTTGTGGGAAACAACCATGAATCCCGCCAACCGGACTCTGCTCAAAGTGAACTCGGAAGATGCCGCCGAAGCAGATCGCACCTTCGACATGCTGATGGGGCCAGCCGTGCCGCCACGCCGTAAGTTCATTCAGACTCACGCCCGCAACGCCACGCTTGACGTGTAGGCAGCACTTGATTGTAGGTTTTTACGCTTAATGAGCCAAGCGTAGAATTTGCTAGATGATGCCACTATCGACCATTTCATTGCTGTAGATACTACCTAGTAGCACAGATGAAAAGGACGATAGTGGCAGGTCTACTTCCCAAACAATGGCACAACTCAGCGACTAACAAACCGAGTCATGTTTAATGTCTGTCTAGCTTTAGTTACTATTTCCACCAGCGGTCAGCGAACTTGACCAAGCCCGTCAGGAAGCCCAAGCCATAGCTCACATGCAGCGTCGCGAACACGAATGGCAAAC
>JBDTVG010000109.1:0-14609 GCA_040007395.1 Chloroflexota bacterium | reverse complement strand
GGACGTTGCCCGACGCAACGCAGAACTTCATGCTAACCGTCAATCAAGCCCCGACCATTACCAGCGCTAATGCCACAACCTTCCATGTGGGCAGCGCCGGGACGTTTACGGTCACAGCAACGGGTTCTCCTACGCTAACCTTCAGTGCGACTGGCTTGCCCAGTTGGGCGACGTTCAATCCAACCACAGGTGTTCTCAGCGGTAAGCCGCTGAACAGCGTTGGGTCGCCATTTGCGATCACTTTTACTGCCGCGAATGGCGTGCTGCCCAACGCGACACAGAACTTCACGCTCACCGTTGGCGCGGGGCCGCTTGATACCGTTGGCGTATTCCGTCCCTCGACGGCAACGTTCTATCTCCGCAATGCTAACACGACGGGTGCTGCCAATATCATCACCGCCTTCGGCACCTCGACGGATCTGCCTGTCACAGGTGACTGGAACGGCGATGGGATCGACACGGTCGGCTATTATCGCAGCAGCACGGGGCAGTTTTTCCTGCGCGACTCCAATAGCGCTGGCGCTCCAACCGTCTACAATTTTGTCCTCGGCGCATCGGGCGATGTGCCGATGGCGGGCGATTGGAATAGCAATGGCAAAGATGGAGTCGGCGTGTTCCGCCCCTCGAACGGGTTGATCTATCTCAAGAACAACTTGACGACAGGCTTTGCCGACTTCCAGATGGTGCTCGGCATTCCGGGCGATGTCCCCGTCGCGGGCGATTGGAACGGCGATGGCAAGGACAGTCCCGGCGTGTACCGTCCGTCGCTCACCAAGTTCTTCCTGAGCAATCAAGTGTGCAATTGCAGCGCCTTTGCCGACTACAGTGCCGCGTTAGGCATCGCTGGCGATAGTCCGTTTGCAGGCGACTGGAATGGCGATGGCATCACCGGGATCGGGGTGTTCCGCCCCTCAAACGGGCTGATCTATCTCAAGAACATGCCCACTAGCGGCTTCGCTGACTTGAGCCTCGTCTATGGGATTGCCAACGACAAGCCAGTCGCTGGACATTGGGCAGTTACTGCGCCGACACCGATTATCGCGCCAACCTTTGTACCGTGATCGTGAATCGGCAGCAGTGATGAAAGCGGGAAAACAAACGGATATGCGTCGTGCCGTACAGAGTATCCGTTTCTGGAAGCCGTATAATGTACTAACACAGTTCACCGACTCTCAGGGGCGTGATACGCTAGCGAACTATATCAATGTGCCGGGGGTGTACGCTGCTGGTCGGTTGGACTACGATAGCGAAGGGCTGCTGCTGCTGACGGACTCTGGGGCGCTGAATGCGCGATTGACCAACCCAGCGTATGCCCACTCTAAGACGTATCTGGTGCAGGTGGAACGGATTCCCGATGCACCTGCACTACAACGCCTGCGCGAGGGCATCGATCTCAAAGATGGTCGGACTCGACCTGCCACTGTGACACTACTCGACTCGCCGCCCGATCTTCCAGAGCGCCCTGTGCCGATCCGCTATCGCAAGCATATTCCAACAGCATGGTTACGCCTAACCATTACGGAAGGGCGTAACCGTCAAGTACGCCGCATGACCGCTGCTGTCGGCTATCCCGCCTTGCGATTAGTGCGTTGGGCCATTGGATCGATCACACTGGCAGGACTTGTGCCGGGTCAATGGTTGCCCCTGAGCGCCGATGAAATTGCTAGCCTCTCGAAACGCTGAGTAAGCAGTACGTGAACCGTTTGGATGCTCGTGACTGTTATGGCAATTGCCAGATTGGGCCATGTCCCGGATAGATAGTTTTAACTCCTTCCACCCGAATCTTCTCCCAACTCTGGTAGAGCAGACTCGTTGGGTCGTCTTCGATCATGGCGGGATGGGTCAAATCGCCGGTAAAGGCGCTGCCATCCTCCAAAATGAGCGTAACGCTATCGTCCGAGTGACCCGGAGTCGCGATAATCTTGCCCTCAATGCCAAGCGTTGCCAAGTAAGATGAACTGTCTGCCAAGCTGAGTTGAACGGTATCCGTCACATCAATTTCAACATAATGGTTTTGCGGCTTCATATAGCTACGCATGGCAGGAATAGCGGCAATCTGAAAATCAATAACAATGAGTTTGCTGCCCATTTGTCTTAGTTCTTGCGCCAGCCCTGCATGATCCGGGTGATAGTGGGTAATCAGAAAATGTTGGATGTCTGTTAGTGCAATATTCATCCGCTGGCATTGATGCTGCAATTTGGCGAGGGTACCGGGCCAGCCCACATCTACTAGCAGTAGGGGCTTCTTATCCGCCAGCACATAATAATTGGTCGAGTCATAGCCTACATTGACTATATTCATTAGTATTCCCGCTTTCGCAGTTACCTTTTGCGGTCAAGGTTTATCAGAATATGGAGACATAGGATGGCATAAGAAAATTGACACGTCCTATTTTATCGATAAAATCCGACCTTTTGACTTAATAAAACCTTCTCAGATCGAGGATTTTCAGTTTTATGGCAAACTTTAACATCATCCAGTCGGTAACGCTCCCCGAAAAGCGTGTACCGATTATTAGCATTGGCGCGGGCGGCATTGTTCATGATGCCCACTACCCAGCTTACAAAAAAGCAGGGTTCATCCTCGGTGGCATTTATGATCGTGATCAAAAACGTGCTGCTGAGATGGCAGCGACCTTTGCAGTTCCTCAGGTGTTTGCCTCGCTTGACGATGCGATCAAAGGTGCGCCACTCGATGCTGTCTTTGATGTCGCGCTGCCCGCTTCGGCAATTCTGGCGGTGTTGCCTCATATTCCTGATGGACGTGGCGTGCTTATTCAAAAACCGATGGGCAATAATCTGGCGGAAGCACGGCAGATCCTTGACCTGTGCCATAGTAAACATCTGATTGCCGCGATCAACTTCCAGATGCGCTACGCGCCCTATATTCTGGCCGCCCGCAGCCTGATCGAGCAAGGTGCAATTGGCGATCTCCACGATATGGAAGCCCGAATGCTGGTCTATACCCCTTGGCAACTCTGGACATTTCTGGTGGGCATTCCACGCATGGAGATCCTGTACCACAGCATTCACTATATCGACCTGATGCGCTCGTTTTTGGGTGAACCACAAGGGGTTTATGCCAAAACGCTCAAACATCCCAAGCAGCCCCAATTGGCAAGCACGCGATCCAATATCATTCTTGACTATGGGGATACACTGCGGGCGAACATCACGACCAATCATGGGCATGAGTTTGGATCGCGCCATCAGGAGAGCTACGTCAAATGGGAAGGCACGCACGGCGCGATTAAGGCCAAAGTCGGCGTAAATCTGAACTACCCGCAAGGCGAACCGGACGATCTAGAATACTGTATCCTTGAAGACGGTCAAAGCGGTCAAGTGCCGCAGTGGCAAACCGTCCCACTTTCGGGAACATGGTTCCCCGATGCCTTTATCGGCACGATGGCAAGTTTGATGCGCTTTATCGAAGGGTCGTCTAACGTGCTGCCAACGTCCGTTGACGACGCTTACAAGACAATGGCAGTTGTCGAAGCCGCTTATAATTCCAGCGCTGCCAATACAACACCTATCCCGGCCTGATCTCAGCTTACAAAGGACACGATTTATGCCAAAGCCAGCCTTGGGTGTGATTTTTCATCCTGTGTTTCCGCCAGAAACTTTAGTCGATTATGCGCAGCGCTCCGAAGCCGCCGGATTTGATGAGATCTGGCTGTGGGAAGATGCTTTTCTGGCGGGGGCGTTTAGTTCGGCGGCAACCATCCTTGCCAAAACGGATCATATCAAAGTCGGGATTGGGCTTTTACCCGCGACGGTACGTAATCCACTCTTTGCGGCAATGGAAATTGCCACGTTGGCGCGGCTGTATCCGGGTCGGTTCCTGCCGGGGTTTGGGCATGGCGTGGAGTCGTGGATGAAGCAGATTGGTGCAGCCCCAAAATCTACGATGAAAGCGCTCGAAGAAACCGTAACCGCTGTCCGGGGACTGCTGCGTGGCGAAACCGTTACGCTGCACGGCACGCACGTTCATTTGGAAGCCGTGAAGATGGTACTAACTCCACCGGAAATACCACCACTCTATATCGGCGCGATCCGTGAAAAATCGCTGCAACTCGCCGGACGGATCGGCGATGGGACTATTCTTACCGAGATGTCCTCACCCGCCTATATACGCTGGGCGCGAAGTCATATCGCCGCAGGGATGGCAGAGTCGGGACAATCCGAAAACCGCTGTGTAGTGTTCGTCGAATCGAAGGTAAATCCTGATGGTGTGGCAGCGCGTGAAAACATTCGGCGGATGCTAGCCGCACACTTTGCGTGGTCTACTGTCCATCTCACGCCGTTAGGCATTGCCGATGAAGCGCTAGCCATGTACCGTGAACATGGTCTAGAAGAAACCGCCCGCCTCATGCCTGACGGCTGGGTTGATGAACTTTCTGTTTCCGGTACGCCCGACCAAGCGGTTGCCTCTTTGACCCGTTTCGCCGAAGCCGGAGCGGATACCGTGATTTTGCAACCGCTCAATGGTGATCCTACATGCCTTGACGAATATGCCCAATATTTGCTACCACTGTTGAAGGCTTAAGATAAAGGGTTAGTCGTCACCTGATTTTGTGTGGGGAATCCTTCCGCCGCGCGGATCTTTTTGGCCTGTCGGAGATGATCGTAATCGTGTGTGATCTGGAACATCATCCATGATTTCGGCGACATCAGGCCAAAATCGGGATAGTCACGCATCGCTGGTTTGTCAATTCGCGCCACTTGCCGGATAACTTCAATCATTTCATCGGTAGCGGTATGTAATTGCTCACGGGCATCTGCCGCCTTTAGGGTATTTTGTGCGCCAGCACCGGGGCCATTCGGTGTGTGTGCCACAAATGGCATGACAATCTCCGATAGATCGAGCAGGGCGTTATACACACCACCTTGCGCCGCAATCATGTGGCTAACCACCTCACTGACCGAAAATTCGCTGTCAGCAGGTTTATACACAATTTGCGTATCATCCAAGCTATCTAACAATGTGAATAATTCCTCACGCTGACTGTTAAACCCTCGCACAATCGATTCAATAGAATAGGGAGACGCGATCTCAATAAATGGGCGACTAATGCCGCGTTGAAAATCCGCAAGCACTGAGTTCACAAGCTCAAAATCGATTTCAGGCATGGCTTTCCTCAGGATCGCTAATCAAGCTCTATCGGATAATGTTGAGAATTATGCTAGAGTTAAAATACGATCTTCTGCATTCTCCCCGTTACATCTTGCTAAAGCATACTGTATAGCTTCTTAGAATCGCATAAGAGCGTTTATTCGATTCTCGTTTAGATCACTAAGTCCATCGGGTGCTATAATCATCATGAATTTTAGGAGAACGCAAATGATTACCATCAAGAGCATTGTATACAAACCTAAGGACGAACAAGCCGCGCCTAACAGTGTTGGTTATCTCCGCAAGCCTATCGCTGAGGTCAATTTGCTGGAAGGTTACGGGATCGATGGGGATCGTAAAGGCGGCAATCCGAAGCGTAACCTGAATGTCATGGATGAAATCACACTGGCGGAACTTGAGGCCGAAGGCTACCCCAATACGCCGGGAGCATTAGGCGAAAATATCATTTTGGGCGGCGTAGATTTGCGCGATCTGCCAGTCGGAACGCTGCTGCGACTTGGCGACGAGGCTGTTATTGTGCTCGGCAAGCCACGCGACCCTTGCGAACAGTTGACTCCCATCGATGACCGGATGCCTGTTTCTGTCGATGGGCGCGTCGGGATTATGTGCCAAGTGGTGAAGTCAGGGCATATCAAAGTCGGCGATCTAGTGGAGATCGTCCCGGAACCAGTACAACCCTAGATAGGGATCTTAGAAATCAAGTCGCTTGTGCCGCATGACGACACTTTCAACCAGACCAATGCCAAATAACAGCGTGAGCAGTGAACTACCGCCAGAACTGATAAAGGGCAGCGTTAGCCCTGTCACGGGCAGCAGCGATAGATTCATGCCGATGGAAACAAAAGTCTGGAAAAAGATATTGGCGGCTACGCCATAACAGATGAGACTGCCCAACGGATCTTGTGCCAAGCGAGCAGCCCGCATGATTCGCCACAGCAGGATAGTAATTAAGATTAGCACGAGAATCGCGCCGATAAACCCAAGTTCATGTGCGATCACGGCAAAAATAAAGTCGGTGTGACGCACCCGCAGAAAGCGGAGTTGGGTTTGCGTGCCGTAGGCATAGCCTTTGCCGAACTCTCCACCTGACCCGATACTGTATTCGGCTTGCTTAATGTTGTAACACGCATCGGTATTGCTCTGAGCACAGTTCAGGAATGAGAAAATGCGACCTTGCTGGTAAGGCTGCAAACGTCCCCATAGCACCGGTAGGGCAATCGCAAGCAGCAGCAAAAACAAGAGGATATGCTTGATCCGTAACCCCGATGCCCAGACCATCACGAACCACGTAAACATGACCAGAATCGTAATGCCGAGGCTGGGTTGCAAGAAGATGAATAGCGCTGGGACTCCGACATAGCCCAGCGAGATGATGACGGTTTGGAGTTTGTCGAACTTGTGGTACTGTGTCTGCAAATGCTGCGCCAACACAATCACAAGCAGAATTTTAGCGATCTCCGAGGGTTGGATCGGAATACCAACGGTGAGCCAACGCTGTGCCCCTGCCGCGCCAACGACACCCAGCACAGTGACCAGACCTAGCACAAAGACCAGAAAGCCATAGATATATTGGTGGAGTGCGCCAAGCAGCCGGTAATCGATAGCCGCGGTAATGAGCAGAATCACGATTCCAACAAGGGCATACTGGATTTGACGTGGGACACGGGAGATTAGGTCAGTATCGACTGCACCCAGCGTTGCGCTGCGGATCATCAATACACCATAGATGATCAGGAGGAAGACAATACCAATTAGGACAAAATCGAAGTTACGCCAGATACGCATCCGGTTTGCAGTTATCAAATTACAGTTCCTCTCCCAAACGGAGCGGAATTATAGCGCCGGGTTTGCGATCCGCAAATTAAGTGCTGCGTCAGGCATCGTCCACGTCGCCCTGTTCCTGCTGCATCAGTTCGCGCAGCAAGGGAATATCGGCGACTAGCCAATTGTCGCGTTCGCGCTGCTCGACATTGATCGCTACTTTGTCTGGCGAAATATTGACATACTTTGAAATTACGCCGATGATCTCGTCCTTCATCTGTTGCAACTTCTCTGGCGAAAGATTGCTGCGATCCGTGACGAGAACGAGTTGCAAGCGTTGTTTGGCGGTGGCACTACTGCCTTTGGCGCTGCGTCCTAGAATCCGTTCTAGCAAATTGACCATCATAACCTCCGGTCTGTCGGCCTTAACCGCCAAATATGCGCCTGATCTTCGACAAAATATTGCTTGAATCTTCCAGTTCGACAAAAGGCACTTCTTCGCCCATCAAGCGCCGAGCAATATTGCGGAAGGCTTGGCCTGCTTTAGAGTTCGGATCGGGCGTGCCTTTATTGCCTGCGATCAGGACATTTTCGTCGTCGGGAATAATTCCGATCAGGCTGATCGAGAGAATGTCGATAATGTCATCAGCAGAGAGCATTTCGCCGCGCCGCACCATGTCTGCTTTGACGCGGTTAATCACTAATCGCATTGGTAGTCGCCGTGTATCGGCTTCCAGCAAGCCAACGATCCGGTCTGCATCGCGTACTGCCGAGACTTCTGGGTTGGTCACGATCAACACTTCGTCGGCTGGCGCAATGGCATTCCGAAAGCCGCGCTCGATTCCGGCTGGACTGTCGATCAGGATAAAGTGGAAGTCGGGACGCAGTTCGCGTACTACTTGTGCCATCTGGGTCGGACTGACCGAGGTTTTATCACGGGTTTGTGCCGCCGGGATTAAGTACAGTTCGGGTAGGTATTTGTGCCGAATCAGTGCCTGACGCGGTTTGCAGCGCCCTTCCACGACATCGACAATATCGTACACAATGCGGCTTTCGAGGCCGAGGATCAAGTCAAGATTACGCAGACCAATGTCTGCATCGATACAGCATACTTGCCGACCAAGCATCGCAAACGCCGCCGCCAGATTAGCCGTTGTGGTGGTTTTGCCGACTCCACCTTTGCCTGATGTAACAGTGATTACCCGTGCGTCCATCCAGTTCCCCCAAATTAGCGTGGTACAGCCATTGTAGGCTCAGTCATTCCAAGCTATCGCAACAATACGCCCCTCACGCACAGACGCGATTTCAGGGCGGGGCTTGCGCCGCTTATCTTCAGGCGAGACAGTCACGTAGCCTGCGATACGTAACTGTGTCGGGGCCAGATCCAACGCACACACGACAGCGGTTTCATCGCCGTTCGCGCCCGCATGAACATTCCCGCGCAGCTTCCCCCAGACAAACACACTACCCCCGGCAATTATCTCAGCACCGGGATTTACGTCGCCATGAATGATCACATGCCCATTGTTACGCACACTACGCCCATTGCGCAAGGTTCGGGCAATAACAATCCCCGGTAATCCAGCCTCTTCGGGGTTGACCGGGGTGGTTTCTAGTTGTTCGTCATTATGGGTGATCAGCGTCGTTTCTAGACCGAAGTTACGAGCAGCCGTCAAGGTGGTTTCGCTGCTGCTGATGACAGCCCAGAGCGTTATCTCACGGTTCGTCAATACCGCTTTCATGCTATCGAGTTCATCGTGACGCACGATCCGACTGCCGACATCCAGTGCCATGCGTGCGCCTTTGAAGAAAGCCCGCTGTTCATCGATGCGTTCCGCGACCTTTGTGGCTATCTCAGGCCACTCGCCCACGTCGGGTTTGATGGTCAACAACAGCCCTTCGCGAATTCCCTTAATGGATAATGCCTCATCCGCCATTTAGTTTACTCTTGCTTTTGCTGGAATCTTGTTTACTAAGTTTATTGGCTTTATCACGAATGCTGAAAAGAGTCGCCTTATTACCGGGTCGTCGGTCATAGCCCGCTGCAAATTGTTCAAGTACATCGCGGGCGATCAGCCAAGAGTTTGCAAATTTTTTGGCAGGTAAGCGCTCCAACCGTATGAGTCGCCGCACCGATTCGGGATGAATACCAAGCCGTTCGGCAGCATCAGTTACCGTTACATAATCGTCAAACTGGGTCATTGTTTTCTCGATAGCTACTGTTGTACTTCTACAACAGTATAACGGTAACAGAAAGCGCGTCAACAAGACCAACGCCTCACAACCATTAATCATACACGATTCCTGTAGTGATGCTATTGTCTATATCTGAATATCTAAAGCCAACAAGCCAGTTGCCCTATTTAAAGGGAATGGAGACAATTTTGCTGACTTCCACATGAGGTGACTCAACCAGCGCTTGCCCTGACCTATTGCTCAAAATAATCTGGCTGTCACGGACGACACCTATATTCGTGACACCATCACCGTTCCAGTCACCAACAATCGGAACATCACCCGGCACACCAAAACTTAGGATTTGGTCAGGCGGCAATCCCGGCTTAAGTGAGTTCCATAAGACGAAGGCTCCAGTATATACACCAATCGTATCCTTGCCATCGCCGTTCCAATCCCCTGCCAGCGGCGTAAGTGCTAAATCATCAGGGTCATCGGGACTGGGGATGCGTATCGGAATAGCATAAGTAGCCGCGCTGCCAGTTGGACTATCGGTCAGATAAAACGCGCCTTTGCGATAAACGCCAAAAGTATCCACACCATCGCCGTTCCAGTCACCCACCACAGGACGATCCCCCGGTTGCCCAAAAGCAACAACATGTATCCCATCGTGATATTGCAGAAAAAAAGCGCCCTTATAAAAGACACCCGGCTCCGACTGTTTAACGTTTTCCCAATCACCAACTACCGGAATCGGCGCATTAGGATCGTTCATATCTTTGATGCTGCCGTCTAGCGAAAGGAGTGGTTTTTCAGTACCGGGCAGGTAGAAAAGGTTGCCGTCATACAGGCCAATACTGCTTCGTTTGCCATCCCACTGGCCTACAACGGGCCGCCATGAGCCTTGGTCAACACTTGCTGGAAGGGTTCCCGTGATTGTCGGACGCTTGCCAGCATAATTTGCTGGCGTGCCGAAGACATTCAGATCTTGGAAGTAGTACCAGCCCGCGCCGTCAAACTCGATGCGGACGGCATTCGCCAAGATCGGCTGTGATAGTTGCAAATAATAGTAAGGACGGGCTGTTCCGCCATCGACGGCTGAAGCTTCAGGAAAGCCGATTCGGGTATCGTTGAGGGTGTCGAGCGTTTGCCACTTGCCATCTGGCGACTGAAGCATAACGCGCATCGTGGAAAATTTACCGATCTGCGAACCTGCTTGCCCCAGTGCAATAGTATCCACCGTTGCCATCGCTGCGAATGGTACGGTAATCTGCGTAAGCCCTTTATTGTCGAACGTAACGATCTGGGCAAAGTCGAGATTCGGAGACGCATTGAGCGCCACCCCTCGATTACTATTGAGATAGCGTGGCATGGTCGCAGTCAGGTTTGTGCGGGTTTCGTGTGTCCGCAGTAGTTCATGACTTTCAGGACCTTTATGTGTCCGCAGCACTTCATAGATCTGAATCTTGTCTTTGGGTTGGCTGTAGACCCGCGCAAAATTATCAGGGTTCTGTTGAAGCATCGGTAAAAGACAGTCTTTAATGGGAACATCATATTTATTTGAGTCATCAATAATCCCACTGAGTAAGACAAAACGTGGGTATTGTCGATACAACGCCGACCAAAAGTTACTCGCATCTTGATAGCTAAGGATAGGCTGACAGGTTGCTACGAATTGATTAGTATATTTCTTCCCTGTCAGGAAATGATACAAATAAGTCTGACCGTTTTCGACCACGTCAGTCGAAGTAGGAACTTGGCTTAAGAACTGAAGCCAAGGTTCTTGACTGCTGATGTCAATCTTGGATAACGGTTGGATATAGGTAAGATAATAATCGGTATATGCGCGCATCCCAATCGTAATCAAGATCAATACGACGGCTGAAACAATCATGGCTTGCGCGGCTTTTTTGGGTAAGGACGTAATTTTGGGCAATGACTCGATTAGGACTGTATATAATCCTACACAAAAAAACATCAAGACAATAGGCAGCACTAATATGACACGGCGTTCATGGACGAAAGGATACAGTAGCGTTGTACCGAAATAAGCCGGAAAGATGAGTATGCTTACGTCGCGATGTAGTCGCCACCAGATTAACCAACCAACTAAAATAATTGGAGCAATGGTAAATGAATAGAGCGCCCCTAAAGTCATGGCGAATGGGCTGGCAAGGACACTTACTCCGGGGACTGTTGGGGCAATCGTAACATTTAAAGCACTGGTGAGATATAACCAAATATTGTTCAAAACAGTTTGAACTACTTTCAGTACAATGCCTTGGCGAGTGCCAAAGTAGTAAAAGCTAAGTTCGTTGGCATACCCATAACCAATTGCTGGATCTCCAATCGCAATGCGACTCAAAAAGAGGCCTCCAATCAGCGCCCCCGTACCTATCGCTACCACTAGCGCATGGCGTGGCTTACGGATCAATACAAAATATAAGACAACCGCTAGTGGGATTGTGATAGCGGCTGTTTTTAGATAAAAGAGACCAGCCGTAAACAAAACGCAAGCTAAGCCGGTTCGGGTAAAGGCCAGTGGTGCCTTTTCATAATAGTATAGGGCGATAAGGGTTAACATCAGGCAAAATCCGAAAGCCGCTTCTGCCATAACCAATGTAGCAAATTTAGCAACCGTAGGGTTTATGGCGAACAAAAACACAATGAGCAAATTGAGCAGCAATGGCAACCGCTTGAGCTTCAAATATCTATAGATGAGAACGATAGTACCCAGCGTAAAAAGAAGTGAGGTTAATTGCAGTGGAAGGATTGCATTGGGGAACACAAATGCGACGGGCGCTAATAGTAACGGATAACCCGGTGGGACAAAGGTATCGACCCGAGCTTGACGTTCAGACTCGTCTATAAATCCCTTACCAGCCGCCAGATTGCGAGCCAACATAATGTAGTGGGCATCATCGTTATTTTGACCCAACTGATAGCCGGGAATCAGCATAACATAGTAAGCAAGACCAACTGCCATTATCGCCAAGACAATTGCTCGCTGATGACGTTCCGCAAACAAAGATGCTTTTTCGGAGAAGTGTGGAATGGTGCGAAACGTGTTGAACCAAGGTATTTGCAATTTAATCATTGTTGCTTATGTATCGCCTTCAACTAAAAGCAGTGTTAGCTTTTACGGAGAAGTTGTATATGATACCCTAATATTTATGGTTTGTCGCAAAACTCAAGAATGGTAGGGCAAGCAAGGTAGTCAATGGACTCTCCATGTGTTTGAGGGCAAGGTATAGCGGTGGATTTTTGATTTTCATTCGCTGTTTTTGCCCCACGACCTTGACCATCATATACTTTCTCGCATGACAATACCCGATCCTGTTCCGCCGCTGTTTTCAGTACAAGCTGCTACGCTGGCAATGCAAACCCCTTGGAAAGCGTTTAACGAGATACGCCGCCTACTGCTGCTGCCTTTCGCTCGCACTTATTTTGCAGGAGTGGGAGTAGCGTGGCATCACGATTGGCGGTTGTATGGCCTGCCGATTATCCAGAAATATCGACCCAGTACGCTGACTCTTGGCCCCGGCGCAGAACTGCGCTCTACGCCACGCAGCAACCCGCTTGGGCCTGCCCACGCCGTGATCCTCTCCACTCGGCGAGCTAATGCCCGATTGATTATCGGCGCGCATTTCGGCATGACAGGTGGCACCATCTGCGCGGAAGAGTCGGTTACCATTGGCGATCATGTAATCGTTGGCGCAAACACCACTATTATTGATACTGATTTTCATCCCCTCGATCCGACTGTCCGGCGTGTCAACCCATTAGCGGGGGCAACTGCGCCGATTGTCATTGGCGATGATGTATTTATTGGCATGAACTGTCTAATCCTCAAAGGGGTGACGATTGGGGCAGGCAGTGTCATTGGGGCAGGCAGCGTTGTCACGCATGATGTGCCGCCGGGTGTGATCGCCGCTGGCAACCCAGCGCGAGTGCTGACTAGCCCTTTAGCCCAGTCGTAGCAATACCCTCCCTGAACTGACGCTGCGCCAGAAAATAGAGTAATAATACTGGCAGCATGGCGATCACCGAAGCTGCCATGAGTAACTGGGTCTGGTCAGCGGCATCAGCGGAACGGAACTGCTGCAAGCCTACTGCGATAGGTCGCCATGAATTATCCGATGTCACCAGCAAAGGCCATTGCAGTGCGTTCCATGTGCCAATAAAGGCGAACAGCACCGTCGTCAGTACAGCCGCTTGTGAGATCGGGACGACAACCTGTATCAAAAAGCGAAGGTGTCCGGCTCCGTCAATTTGGGCTGCGTCCCACAGTTCATCGGGAATTTGCTTGAAGAACTGGCGCAGTAGAAAGATCCCGAAGGTACTGGATAGGAATGGTACGACCAACGCAGGCCAATTATTGATCCAACGCAGTGCTGGATTGATTCCCTCGAAAAACTGACTAATCCGCGTCACAGTAACAACATTCGGAACCAATAGGATCGTGTCAGGGACGAACAGAGTTAGCAGAAAAACGTAAAACAGCACTTCGCGACCCGGAAAGCGTATCCGGGCAAAAGCATAGGCCGCCAGAATTGATACGATGGTTTGGCCTGTTACCGTCAAGAAAGCAATACGGACGGTATTCCAGAAATACTGTCCAAAGTTTGCCTCACCCAGCACTTGGCTATAGTTTTCCAGATGAATTTCACTAGGGATCAGCGTTGTCGAATGGGCTTCCAGTAGATTCATGACGGATTTCGTCGCCATCCACACGAACGGCAAAATGTAGATCAAGGCTGCCAGCATCAGCACGATATACACCAGAATCCGAAACGTTTGATTTCGGCGTGGCGGGCGTACTCCCACAACGTCATGGCGATCCTGCTTATTGTTAACCGCTGCTGGATTGCTTATCTCAGCCATAAAACACCTGATCCCTTGAGAGTCGGTTTTGCACGAGCGTTAAGATGAGAATGATCCCGAACACCACGAAGCCCGTTGCCGCTGCATAGGGTCGATTGCCCTGCCGAATCTGGTCGAAGATATATACAGTAGCAGTATCCATTGCTCCCCGCGAATTCGGATCGCGCAGTACATAGATCGAATCGAGCGCTTTAATTGTCCCGATAATCGCTAGAATACTTAGGAAGAATGTCGTCGGTGAAATCAGCGGAAAAATGATATGTCGAAAATTCATCCAACGGTTTGCGCCATCCACTTGCGCGGATTCGATCAGATCACGCGGAACGGCTCCTAAGCCTGCTAGGAAAATTACGGCATCGTAGCCGCTGTAGACCCAGACAGCAAAGAGAATTGCCGCGAGCAAGTGCAACTGGGGGCCAGCCAAGATCGGTGGGAGCTGTGTTTGCCGTCCCCCGATCAATTGCGCGATGATTTCAAATACGCCGCGCTGCTCAACGAGCCAGCGTTGGGTCGGCAGCCCCAATAAATGAATGAATTGGTTTGCAGGGCTGGAATCACGCGGCGAGAAGATGACCGAAAATACAACGGCGGTAGCGGTAACGGGTGCAATATAGGGGATAAAAAACACAGCTCCCACCGATCTTGGCTGGCCCCC
>JBDTVG010000108.1:0-23366 GCA_040007395.1 Chloroflexota bacterium | reverse complement strand
TTTGTACTCCATTCTTCTTGTTTAATTGCATCCCTTATTTCTTTACAGTGCCTTACGCGGTAATAGAATTTCAATTTCGACCCCTCTTAATAACAGATGCCATTGAAAATGGTGTGATTACACCGGGAATGGTGAAGATCAGGAATAGGCAAAATCTCTGACGTTTGAAGGATATTTAGGAAACGTTCGTTAATGTAATTGTCGGCGATTCCAAGCAAAAACAAATAATGTGATGGCCCGCCATAAAGCGTGAATACTGCGCGAAAAACAGCGTGGTTTACGGGCTAGCCGTGCAAGATAGTGGCGTAGTTCTGCATTATCCGCTTCAACCGAATAGGTCTGACGTTTGTTAGGAAGGGATTGATGCTGTCCAGAATAATAAATTAAGGTGTCTCGCAAACCGGTCAGAATAGTAATAAAGGGCTTGTAGTGAACGATTCAGCAAGGCTTGCATCGGGTTGCTCGTGCTCTCCCAAAGTACATCCAGCCGACGATACAATGGGTCATTCGATCAACATTGGTCACGACATAGACTTTGTTTTTTATCCTCAACAAATGTGAATAATTCGTCTCTGACTGATCAACCGACTAGGCTTTTGCGATAGATACAGCAATGATACAGCAATGGGTCTAAACGGTTGAAAGTACCCGTAGATATGACCGATCTTTTAGCACTAACACTGCCCAGAGCAGCAGCGCTCCCATCAAGCGTGGGTAGGCGAACAATCCACCCCAGCCGCCCCAATTAGCTGGATCGTGCAGTGAAGGCCACGGGACGATCAACAGGAACAATGCACCACCGATTACTCCCATAGTGACTTTGCTTGTGTTCCGCTCTACTAAACGAGTTACCCCAACGGCGATGGGGAATAGCAGCATCGCGTAATGATGCGCTTCGCCGACAGGAGCCAGCACCGGCATGAGTGTCAATGCCGGAATCCATATCCAGAATGGATCGTCTCCATGCTGGTTAGCCTGTCTCAGTGTGACGAGCACCAAAACCATAGAGAACGCGTAACGCAAGCCTATTGCTAACAACGGAATATTGGCGAGTGGTTCAGGATTCCAAATGGGCGAATAAAGCAAAAGATGCTGAAAAAAACTGTTGAGAGTCTGATTAGCAGGGATCGCTGCCCAAGCAATATCATTGATGCTAGCCTGTGCCTGTAGGAATCCGGGCCATGCCCCCGCAAGCAAAGGCAATGTGCTAATCACAACCAGTCCGATCAATGTGATGGCGGTTAGAATCGAACGTGGGCAACGCAGCCAGACCAATACACCCAGCGTTAGCACGCCGTAATAAGGTTTTAGCAGCACCATCCCGGCGAGCGCGATCCCCACGAGAAGCGGGTAGCGAGGCAGAAACATAATGATCAGCAGTGACAACAGCGCTAGTAAGAGATAGACCTGTCCATAACGGATAACTTCCAATACTGGCGCTAGCAGTGCGAAGACCGCCGCGATCCACCAACGTGCGGTGAAGTTACGTGGCGCACACAGCCGCCCTGCTAACCATGCACTCACCGCCAGCATTCCTACGTTAAGAATTAACCAAACGGTCTGGGCGATCCTAAGATTGACAACGGTAAGCGGGATCATCACCAGTGATAAGGTGGGCGCATTACCAGCAAAGACCTCATGGATGCGGCTCCCAGTTCGAGCAACCCACCAACCAAATGCCTGATTATTGTTAAGATCCGCAGCTCCACCATGCAAGACAGCATACGCCGCGGCGTAATAGGCGGTAAACCCCTGCGTCGTTTGGTTAAGATCCGGCAAGACTTCGCTTACTAGCAAAACCGCCCATGCAAGGATCGCTGCGATGTAAGCCAACCGCCTCACGGTGAGCCAATATTTTAGCCGACGCACTTTAACCCTATAATAATTACGAGCGACTATACACAGTCTAGACTATATCGCATGTCGCAGCGGTTGACTGATGTTTTGGCCTCTTTTGGGGTCTGGCGCTAGTTCGAGCACCATTTCGATTCGTCGGAAGCTTTCGAGATAACCTAGTTTTTGATAGACAGGCCAAGTGGGATGTTGGGCGGGGAAATTCTCGATCTTGGTATCCTGCATCGGGTATTGAGTATGGATAGCGTACAGTAGTGCTTGAGCCAGATCGCTGCTTGCGCTGGGACTAAGAACAAAATGCGTGAGCTGGAACGGCAGACATTGGAAGATTGCCCAACCCGATTCACCAGAGGGCAGTTTGGCGTGCAGCCCTTTTAACTTGCCCACATGCAGCAGCGATTCTGTTTCTTCAGTCCAAGCGACAGCCGGGTCACGTTGCAACAGGTAGCTGGGAATATCTTCATCCACGAGCGGAGTAACGACAGCGCCAACCGGTGCCAGTGTATCCCTCAACCGCCCCGGTGGACGGCGGATGACCAACAGTTCACGAACTTCCTGAAACCCAAGTTTGATAAACAGGCAATACGCAGGTTCATTGCCTTTGATAACTTCTAGCTGCACATGCCGAATATGACGTTCTCTGGACTTTTCGATCACTAGTTCCATCAGGAATTGACCGATCTTGTGACCGCGCTGTTCTGGGATCACGCCCAAGCGAGTCGCCCATGAACGCTTGCCACGTATTCCCGTCATGATCACCCCCAACTCGGTTTTGTTATTGGTGAGGGCTATTGCCGAAGCGTCCAGATCAATGTCATAATGACGCACGTAATCTGCCATGCGTTTGCCATTCATGGGCATTGGCACAATATAATCGACCCGCGCCCGGTTATAGATGTCGGCAAGCTGGTCAAAGCTATAATTGTGGGCTGGGATGGAAGTCTGTTTACCAGTTTGCTGATCTACGAACGTCAAGAGCGATGATCCTATTGATGAGCGACGTTGTTTTATTGAAGTTTAAGGTCGTCTGGTATGTGCGGAGTCCCTGCCAGAACGGGTTTCGGCTGCATAAAAGTTTCGACCTCAGCAGCAAATGTGCGTGTATTGATCGGCTTAGTGATCACGCCATCGCAACCATAGGCTTTTGCCATTTTGTAGGCTGTTTCCGCAGGCCATGCCGTAAACGCAATTACAGGAGTGGTCTTGTGCGCCGCCTGTTGATGCAGCAGACCGATCACGGTTTGTCCATCAATATCGGGCAAGCCCAAATCCATTAACACCAGTTGGGGTAAGTACTCAAAAATAGCCGTCAAGCCATCTTCGCCCGTCTCCGCCACAACCACCTGATGTCCTGCACGGGTTAACAGCTTTTCAGCCAAACGAGAGATCAGTGCATTATCTTCAATGACGATGATGAGAGCCATAATGCGCTACTTTCTTTACCCTATATCCCATTCCTTAAATGGATTTTACTATCCACTAATAAACATCATAACTCATGATGCCTAGAATTTGAACGATGTCGAGTAACTTGTGAAACTATCGTAACATTAAGCAAACATTATTCTATACGAATTATCTGATGCGCGATCATCCACTGAAGCGCTTCAAAGATCGCTTGGAGCGAGGTATAACGCGGTTGGTAGTTGAGCAGTCGTTGGGCTTTGGCAATGCTCGCGCTAGGGCTGCGAGAGATGTGATCCCAAGTGGTAGCCGCGACCGACTCTGGGACAGTCTCCCCCCATATTTCCCAACTCATAAACTTCAAACGGGCAGGTTTGCCGAACCATTCCGCTACTGCTTCGGCATAGCCTCGCAGGGTAAGCGCCGCAGGCGAAACGACATGGAAACTTTCACCGAGACTCACACTGCGGTTCGTGATGGCTCCCATGAACGCTTGTGCGACATCGTCGCCATGCACATGATGCAGTGTTTCTAGGCCGAGGTTTGGCAAGGCCAACTCCTCCCCGCGTGCCAACGCTTCAAAGACCTTAATATCACCGTTGCCCTGTGGCGTGACGGGGTAATGACCCGGCCCAACAATATGCCCCGGATGTAGGCAGGTCGCTGGGAAACCGCCGCGTCGTGCTTCGTCGAGTAAGTAGGCTTCGATTGCCGCTTTCTTTGGGCCATAATCGCTCAGTTGGTAGGGATCAGCCCCGTTAAGATTGTCAGGGTGAAATGGAAGCCGCGGCTGGTCTTCCGTGGTCGGGACGGTGGTGTTGTAGCCATAAATCCAGATAGTGCCGCAGTGTAGAAAATGCTGGATCTGCCCCCGTAACGACTCGACAATTTGACGGGCGCTCTCCGGCGTAAAGCACATCATATCGATTACAATGTCGGGTTTCAGGTCGCGAATGTGCTGACCAAAGCGTCCCGCGGCTTCTTCCACCTCACGATCTAGTATCACCTGCTGAACAGAGTTCCAAGCTGGATGCGGTAGATAGGGTTGGCTTTTCCCGCGTGTAACGTTGATCACCTGATAGCCAGCCTTGACCAAGCGAGGCACGAGATAAGTTCCGGTATGTCCACTTCCCCCAATAATTACAACGCGCATTGATTCACCTTTTCTGATCTATATTTGATCTATTGGCTAACCATAATTCTGAACGATACTATGCACAGAGATTTTAAATATTTTGGGGACAAATCAAAATGAGCTTTGGAAACAAACTTATACGCTTGACAATGGCACAAGCCGTGATCACTTTCTTGGAAAAGCAGTACGTTTCCCGCGACGGTCAGGAAAATATTTTTTTCGCGGGCATGTTCGGAATTTTCGGGCATGGCAATGTTGCCGGGATCGGACAAGCGCTGTTAGAACATGCCGACACTTTCCGCTACTACCAGTCTCGCAATGAGCAAGCAATGGTACATACCTCGGTAGCCTTTGCCAAGATGAGCAATCGATTGAGGGCTTTTGCCTGCACCTCATCAATTGGCCCCGGCGCAACCAACATGATCACGGGCGCGGCAGTGGCGACAGTGAATCGACTGCCAGTGCTGCTGCTTCCCAGTGATATTTTTGCAACACGGCTAGTCGCGCCAGTTTTGCAGCAGTTAGAGTCGCCCGCCTCACAGGATATTTCAGTAAACGATTGCTTCAAGCCTGTCTCATGCTACTGGGATCGCATCAATCGGCCTGATCAACTACTCACGGCGCTGCCAGAAGCGATGCGCGTCCTCACCTCGCCCGCTGAAACGGGGGCGGTTACAGTGGCGCTGCCTCAGGATGTGCAGGCCGAAGCCTTCGACTATCCTGCCGCGTTGTTTGAAAAGCGGGTGTGGATTATCCCGCGTGCGCGACCCGACAGCGCCCAGTTGCAGCACGCCGCTCAACTGATCCGTGAAAGCAAGCAACCGTTGATCGTGGCGGGTGGCGGCGTGTTATACAGCGAAGCCAGCGAGTCGCTCAAGCGATTTGTTGAGCAGACCGGAATTGCGGTAGGCGAGACACAAGCAGGCAAAGGTTCACTGCCCTACAATCATCCACAGGCGCTAGGGGCTATTGGCGTGACAGGCACGCCCAGCGCAAACATCATCGCCCGCGAAGCCGATCTCGTCATCGTCATCGGATCGCGGCTTTCGGACTTCACCACTGCCAGTAAGACCGCCTTCCAGAATCCCGATGTGCAGTTTATTGGGATCAATGTCAACGAATTTGACGCTGCCAAGCATTCGGCCTGTGCATTGGTTGGAGACGCACGCGCCACCCTCGACGAGTTGATTCAGGCCGTGGGCGACTACCATGTGACCAGCGAATACAGCGCCCGTGTGACACGTTTTGCCCATGAATGGGATGCTGAGGTCAGCCGCCTCTATACCCTCGAACACGGGCCGCTGATCAGTCAGGGCGAAGTGATCGGCGTGGTCAATACCCTCTCGCGGGCGCAGGATGTGGTGGTGTGTGCTGCCGGGAGCTTACCGGGCGACCTGCATAAACTGTGGCGCACTCGCGATCCGAAAGGCTATCACTTAGAATATGGTTTTTCGTGTATGGGTTATGAGATCGCCGGGGGCATTGGAGTCAAGCTTGCTGCGCCAGAACGTGAAGTGTATGTCATGGTCGGTGACGCTTCGTATCTGATGATGAGTCAAGAGATTGTCACGGCGGTGCAAGAGGGAATCAAGATCATTGTCGTGATCCTCGACAATCACGGTTTTGCCAGCATTGGCGGACTGTCGCAATCGGTAGGCAGTCAAGAATTCGGCACGAAGTATCGCTATCGCAGCGCCGAGACTGGACATCTCGACGGCGCGGTACTGCCCATCGATTACGCGGCGAACGCGGCTAGTCTGGGCGCAAACGTGATCCGTGCCAGCAATCGCGACGAATTGGCGAACGCGCTCACTGCGGCGCAACGCTGCGATCAGCTCACCACTATCGTGATCGAAACGGATCGCGAGGAGCGTGTCCCCGGTTACGAGTCGTGGTGGGATGTGCCTATTGCTGAGGTGTCACAGCTTGAATCGACTCAGCAAGCCCGCGAAAAGTACGAGACTGCCCGCCAGAAGGAGCAGCCATATCTGTAGGTTGTATAATAGAATTCGTTTTACTGGATCAGGCTTGTTTCACCTTGACACTATCTTGCCGCTCCGCGATGAGCGATCCAAGCCGTGCAATGCCTTCGTGGATCACGTTGGGCGGGTTGGCAGAAAAGTTTAAGCGGAGCGCATCTGTGCCGCGCCCATCAAAGTAGAACGCATCGCCGGGGACGAAGGCTACATTTTTCTTTAGCCCTTCTGCCAGCAAACCGGGCGTATCGGTTTCGCCGGGTAAGGTCATCCAGACAAACAGCCCGCCATCAGGCCGAGTCCATGTCCCGCGACTGCCTACCGAGACGGCTAACGCTTCTAGAATCGCATCGCGTCGTTCTCGGTATAGATCGCGTAAGGCCGGAATATTCTTATCGAGCGTTTTGTGGCGCATCAAGTCATCAGCAATCATCATTGACAGCGTTGAGGTATGCAGATCGGCAGCTTGCTTGGCGCGGGTAAACATTTTGATTGCCGTCGATGAAGCCAGCATCCAGCCCACCCGCAGTCCGGGAGCCAATGTCTTGGAAAACGTGCCGAGGTGGATCACTCGTCCGGCGCTATCCCACTGCGAACCAAGCATTGCCGCTTCGACCTCGACTAGCGCGGGCAGCGCTTCACCGGAGTAGCGCAGTTCGCGGTAAGGGTCATCTTCGACGATTAACAGTTGATGCTGCTGGGCAAACTCGATGGCCTTTGGGCGACGTTCCGCCGTCAGCGAAATGCCTGTCGGGTTTTGAAAGTTGGGGAGCAAATACAGCAGTTTGGCACGACCCGTCAGATTTGCATCCTCAAGAACAATCCCGCCATCGTCCATCGGCACGGCGAGAAAATTGGGCGCGTAGGGCAGCCATGCTAGGAGCGCCCCGGTATAGGTTGGCGACTCGATCAGTACGGTATCGTCTTCATTGATCAGCGTCTTGCCGACAAGATCCAGCCCTTGCTGGCTGCCTGTGATGATCAGCACGTTATCAATTGTGGCAGGTACACCGCGTGCACGGTACATCTCAACGATCTGCTCACGCAGCGGGTTGTAGCCTTCGGTTGGCCCATATTGCAGTGCCGTTACTGCGTTTGTTTCCAAAATACGGTTACACGCCTCAGCAACTTCGTGGGCGGGCAAGGCTTCGTTGGCAGGAATACCACCTGCAAAGGAGATCACTTCTGGGGTATCCAGAAGTTTCAGTAGTTCGCGGATGGCGGAGCCGCGCATTCGGTCAGTGCGGTCTGCAAAGTGGCTTGACCAATCGGTGGGTGTGATAATGGACATACTCAGCCTCTCTTTGACTGCTAAATTTGGTGATTAAACAACATAAATTCTTGAGCAGTCAATCTAGCAATCAGACGCAGCATTAGTAATTATCATCCCTATTTCGAGTTGGTCTGCTTCAATCTCGCGCAATAGAACGGCACAATTATCGCCGGGGGAGGCCACATATGAATCTGGATCACGAATAAACCCCTCCATAGCGCTGACATGAGTTGTAATAGTGGCTCTGTTTTTCCCAGAGATAGCAATCTTATCGCCTTTTTTCAAGGTTCCAGTTTGTACCCGGCCTGTTACTACAGTTCCCCGACCTTTTATGGTAAACACATCCTCAATCGGCATCACGAACGAGTCTCGATTAGTCATACTCATTGTACGTCCAAAAATATCAGGCTTCGCGATTTGTCTTGATCTCAGAATAGACTCAACTGGGTTGGCTTGGGCGGCGGTGGAGGTGGCTCATCTTTGGGTTTACCCTGTTTTGCAAACTCTGCCAGCAGCACTGGGATCTTTTTGAAATCCTCAATCGCTTGCACTTTCCAATTCATGTTCCGCAAGATGAAGGCTGGATGAAATAGCGGAATATAGTAGCGATCATTCTCAAACTTGGGCTGCCCGTGAATCTGGGTGATCTTGGCTTTGGGGAAGAACAAGCCCATGCTATGACGACCTAGTGTGGCAATGATCTTCGGGTTGATCAGTTCGATTTGCTTGAACAGATAGCTGCTGGTGCAGGTCTTGATCTCGACTGGCTCCGGGTCGCGGTTGCCCGGTGGGCGACACTTCACTACATTGGTGATAAATACTTGATCGCGGGTTAGGTTGATCGCCGCCAAAAATTCCTCAAGCAGTTTGCCCGATTCCCCAACAAACGGTAATCCCTGTTTATCTTCGTTATAGCCGGGGCCTTCCCCAATAAACAGAATATCGGCGTTGGTCGGGCCAGCGCCGGGAACCGCTTTAGTGCGTCCTTCATAGAGTGGACACTTGGTACAGGCTTTGACTTCTGTCGCAATAACTCCTAGTGCAGCGCTGCGCTCGTCAAGCGTCATGGAACTTGTCACCATAGATTTACTCTCCAAAATATTAACCGTTAGGCGCGTCCGGGTTGGTGGATAAACAGATCTTTGAAGGCCACCCGCGCTTGAAGTTGTTCCATACGTTGGGCAAACCGCGCCTGATATGCCTCACCCATCGGCGCAAGGTGCATCAGGTATGCATCTTCGTTATTGTCGCGATAGTAGCCTTTGCGTTTGCCGACATTCTCAAATTCGTACTTGCGATATAGGTTGATTGCCGCTTCGTTGGAAACGCGCACTTCCAAAACTGCATATTCTGACTTCAAAACGATACTGCGAGCCAGCATTCCTGCCAAGAGCAGTTCGCCCAACCCCTGCCCACGATAAGTTGGGTGGACGGCAATGGTGCTGATGTGTGTTTCGCCATCAATGAGCCACAGCCCGCCATAGCCCACGATGCTTGCCGGAAGCTGCTGCTGTCCGCCCAATCGACGCAGCACATCCATAAATCCGCCGCTGCTGCGACGTGGTGCCTGATCAACCAGCGTGACCATGTGCGCGTGGTTATTCTCATTGATCTCGAACACATAGGAACGTGCCGACCACGCCAACGGGAATGAGAGTTTATCAATTTCGACCACCTGTGGGATGTCGTCAAGATGCATATAACGTAGGGTGTACGGCGCTTTCACGGGTGCGGGACTCCTGGCTGGTGTAGATAAAGTGGAACCGCCGTCAATGCTTCGTCGCCGGGGCTGTCGTGCCACCGCTGCCACGCAAGATCGGCAAGGAAACCCGCCCGTCGCAGTGCGTAGGCAGGCGACGCAACATGCAGCGGCTTGCCGACGCTGAGCGCTTGTTCGATGGCTGCGCGACCCTCGGCATCAATCTCGCCGCTAATCGTCGTCTCTCCCTCAATAGAGTCCAGAATGGTTTGCCATGCTGCGATTTTGGTGTCGTTTTGGGCGATCCATCTGCCTACACCCCACTGATAGCTGCCCGCGCAGACTCGCCCCCGTCCGGCCTGAACCACTGCCAACAGCGTATGATCCGCGCTTGGCTGTGCCGCGGCAATTACGTCGAGAGTCGGGATCGCGATCAAGGGAATCGCCAATGATAATGCTAATCCTTTTGCCGTACTGAAACCGATCCGAAGCCCATTAAACGACCCTGGCCCTTGCGATACAGCCAGTAAAGTTAGATCAGTTGCCATAATTTTCTGACGGATAAACATCTGTTGAATAGCAGGGAGCAGTTCAACGGTATGTTGGTTACCCGTCTCCCATGTCATCTCAGCCTGAATCTGCTGTCCATCGTGCAGCGCTAAACTGAGCGTGCGAGTTGCGGTATCAATTGCGAGTAGCATCTTTAGATTATCCAGAAATTTTCAATCGAAGGGAAATTATAGTTGACTTAAAGACATTGACGGGTGATCAAATTTTTTCTCCACTTAATGTCATGACCACCCATCGACTTAACGTGGGGTGAAGGGCGGCTAAACCGAGTACAACGTTCATACTGTGGGGATGGCTGATCACGACTTTTTGCACAATAGTAGCACGGCGCAGCGATTGAGTCAGTGCCCTTTTCCAGCGTCGATCATACTCACTCAGGCGCTGCCGAGATGTGTCACCATCACGCAGAGCTATGTCAGCTACTTGTGCGGCTAGCTGTCCAGTCTTCATGCCGAAGTAGATACCTGCCCCCAACAGTGGGTCGACAAAATTCCCCGCGTCGCCGACCAACAAGCAGCCATCAAAGGTACGCTCGTTGAACTTCGAACCAAAGGGAATCTGCCAGCTTTTCACGCTTTCAATACTGTTGCGATCCACGCGATCACCCAGCGTATCAAGGAACAAATCGAGCAAATCGTTGAGCGAGCTATCACGCTGACGATATTTGTCCAGCCGCATCCCCACGCCAATATTGGCGCTATCGTTGCCCGCCGGGAAAATCCACGCATAACCGGGCAAGATAACTTTGGGGAAGTAAAATTCGCAACGATGATTTAAGGGCTGTGCCATTTTAACATAGCAGCGGCTAGCGACTGCCCAGTGAATATCTTCGTCGCGCCCGCCGCGCACTGCCCGTGCAATGACCGAAGTTGCGCCATCGGCAGCGATAACCAGTCGCGCCCGTAGATCGACAGTATCCTTCGCACCATGCGGCTTGACCGTTACGCCAACGACTTTACCGTTCTCAATAATCGGAGCAGTCACCTGCGCCTGACAGAATTCGGCTCCATTGGCGATGGCTTGCTGGTACACCAACAGATCGAAGTCAATGCGCCGCGCAATATACGGCGCGTGTTCATGCGGACTCAACGATGCTGCCGCCATAATCCCCGAAGGCGCAGTGATTGTCCACTCCTTGATCGAGGTGAATTGGGTTGCGTCTAGCAGATCTAGGTAGCCCAACCCGCGCAGCAAGTCTATCGCACCGCCCTGAATCGCATCGCCGCAGGTTTTGTCACGTGGGAACGTGCTACGATCAATGAGCAGCACGCGGCGACCTGCCTGTGCCAGAGTCGCGGCGGCAGTACTACCCGCTGGTCCGGCTCCTGCCACGATCACATCGTACATAAATCCTCGCTTGCACCAGATATTGCCATGCTATTTTAAATCTTCCCCATACAATAGTTTGACAATAGCTTTTTCAAGGTTTCGCTCTAACTCCCCTACGCCGTGTGGAGTGTACTCATATGGGATATTTCTCAAATGCTGAATGTTAAAAGGGATGTCATCAATGTTTTGCGTTATCAATATCCCCGGCTTATTGAGGGTGTGTGCTATACCAAGTTCATAGAACACATTCGGGTTTCTACCTGTACATTCGGCAATGACAATATAGGCATTAAACATTGCAGACCAGACTTCGCTCATAATTGAACCACGAGAAAAGAAATCGTCGCCACGCTTGATTTTAAGGCCGTATTTTGACCCAAAAGGTTTAATATGATCCTTGAAGATTGTATTGAATGGTTCGCGGAACGGCATAATGACGAAAATATCACAGTCATACTGTGGATCTTGAGAAGGATTATTGAATACACCATTAATACTAGGTTTGAGTTGGTTATCAGTAAAAATGGTGTAGTTGGGCAAACTGGCTTGTTTATCCAGAATGATCAGACGACTTTTCATTAGTCGTTTCCGGCTTACGAGAACCATTTGAATTAATATCAACACGATACTACCAAGGTCCCCATGAGTGCTGTCAAAAAAAACATATTGGATGTCTTGCAAACCTAATCGTTCAAGGTGTATTGATTTTGTCTCATCAAGGACTACAGACAGAACTGGTACACCTGATGTGTTTGCCCAGTCAATTTCCTGCTTTATCCATGTAGAGTCGGCAGTGGTTTCGTCTATCAATACGCACATAACATCGCAGGCTTCAATACGCTTTCGAGTTTCGGTGAGCCACTCTTCATCGCTTGCTATCTTTCCAGTATCCAACACTGGTTCAAACGGGATTTTCTTGAGAGACTCAGTAAAGCGATGAATTCCAGATGGTGTTCTACCATCAACCCGTCGATAGGCAATATAAATTGTGGGCGTATCACTGGACATGCTATGTTCCTTATTTACCTCATTCCTCTCTGTTCGCGGAGAGGGCAAATTAGATGATTTTGGAAGTCCCTCTCCACTGCATAGAGAGGGATTTAGGGTGAGGATAATTCTGATATGACGAACTATAGCTTTTTCAGAAGGATCTAACCAAATCTAAACGCAATAGTTACTGCCCTTACGCATGTTAAGTGGTACGGGTGTGCTATACTGAACATTAACGTGTCGTGATGACAAGGAATACACAGTGGGCGCAACGCCAGATCTTCTCAATCTTTTCGCCGGATCAGCCGTCGCGTTGCTGTACTTTTTGATCGTGATTCTGCTGAGTCAGGCGGCGTTGTTCATGGCGCTTGGGCAGCGCTTTCGCGGATCGCGAGAAGTGGCGGCATCGCGCTATACGCTGGCTTCGGTGGGAGTCATGCTGGCGTGGATGGTGTTGATGATCGGAGCATTAGTCGCCTTGCTCACCCATCGCCCTGTCGAATTGATCCTACCGCCGCTTGACCGGGCGGTAAGCGCTATTGTGATCTTGCTAGTCGGGTGGGCTTTCCTGACAGCGCGTCAGCCAGTACAAATGGTTCAACCCAATGGACGGCTAAGTAAACCCCGTACTTCACGCGGGTTAACTTTCTGGACACTTCTTGGCCTGCTGGTGATCGCCGCCGCCTATGGCTACACGGCGGTTAGTTGGTTTGAAGTGGGGAGTGTTCCGGGCGCTGAGTTTAACACCAGCTTGTACAATACTGGTTGGATTATCGGCACAACTTATCTAGCGGCAATCGGCTTGCTGCTAGTTATCACTCGGTTTAGATCGACAGTCGATGCGCCGCTCAAGATGCTCTTCTTTGTCTTCTTGCTGGCTGGCTATATCTATACGCTTCTCGATATTTATCATGGCACGCTGCATGGTGATGATATTGGAGCGCTGCGCTTGGCGTTCCTCGCTGCAATGCCGTTCTTGCCGATTGTTGTCTATCGTCTGGTGATTGATCGGCTGATGGCACGGGCAGAAGCCAAAGCATCACAAGCCGCACAAGCCTCGCTATCTACGATTAATATGCCCGCTACGCCGAATGAAATGACAACAGAACGCGAAGCGCCGACCCTCCTCAAGGCGTTGGGCATGATGCTTGAACGCGACACGCCAGAAACGCTACCACAGCAAATCGTACTCGCCATCGCGACAGTACTCAAGGCCGATGTGCTGGCATTGGTCGTGCTGGACGATGCCGAATATGCCGACGTGATCGCCGCCTACGACAATATTCAACAGAAAGCGATTGCAGCAATGGCACTCAAAATGGATGAGCAGCCGACACTGCGCGATGCAATTCTGGAACGCAGCCAGCGGGCACTTTCATCAGAACACAATCTGAATGAAATGGTCGATCTCTACACACGGTTGGATATTCAAAAGATCGGCCCCGTGTACTTCCAACCGCTCAACCACGACAGCGGCATGATCGCGGCGCTGGTTGTGGCGCTGCCTTACACGCAGCGCGATCTTCGCCCTAACGAATTGCAGTTACTCGAAGCGTTGGCTCCTATCGCGACCCGTTTGCTCGGACTCAGCCGCAAAGCACAACGCGACAAAATGGAAAGCGAAGATCGTGCTGTGCAAGCAGTGGTCGAAGGTGGGGCAACGCTCGAACTGCCCACCAGTGCAGCACGCGCCGAAATGCAAGCGAGCCTCGAACTAGCCCGTTCTCAGATTAATGAGTTGGCTTCACTGGTTCGCGATCTTCAAATTGAACTGGACTATGAACGCAGTCGCATCGCCGAACTAGGCGAGAATGACCCCGAAGGACTCTCGATCACGCAGCGCATGGCAAAAATGTCAACCGAACGCAGCCAACTGGAAGCCGAGCGCGAAAAATTGATGCTCGCCTTGCAAGAAGCGCAGGCACGGTTAGCGACAGCTTCCGGCAACGATGACGAAATGTACAGCGCTATGATCAAGGTCATTCAGCAGGAACGCGATGAACTACAAGCGCAAAAAGCGCAGCTTGAAGGGCAGTTATCTGAGATCCGCCAGCATGGGCAGGCTCCAACCCCAACGGCGTTGCGTAACCTGCTTACCAATTTGACAGAAGAAAAAGCCCATCTTGCCCTTGAGCGTGACCAGATCAAAGGGCAGTTGGCAGACGTGGAAGCCCAGCTTGGCGCACTCGGCGTGGAAGGCGGCCCCGGCGGGTTAGCGGCAGTCTTTGTCCAGCTTACCGACGAGCGCAGCCATTATAAGGCACTTGCTGAACGCGCCAGTCAGGAACGCGATACACTGCTTGCCGAGCGTCAGCGCATTGCCGACCAGATCAAACAAGAGGCACAACGGGCTGCCAAGATCGCGGCGATGGAAACCGATTTGCGACGGCTTGCCGAAGACCGCGAAGCCCTACTTCGTCAGCGCGATTCGCTACGGCAGGAACGCGAGATCACTCAGACAGATCGCGAAAAATGGGAGGCCGAGCGAGCCAGACTCGTGGCGGAAACCATCGCCCTGCAATCGGATCTTGAAGATGCAGTGTTTGTGCGGAACAAGGCGATTGCGGATCGCAACAAACTTTCCGAGGAACGGACAGCGCTTATTACACAGCGCGACAAGTTGATAGCGGCAGGCATGGCGCTCCAGACGGAACGTGGGCAATTGATGGCACGGATCGAAGGTAATCGTGAAACGCTGCAACGTCTCGGCGCAGATGGCATTGACCAGCTCAAGACTATGATCGACGATCTGACGGAAGAACGCAGCGAACTTGAACATAAACTGCTGCGCTCACAAAATGAAATTCATTCGCTGGAAGAGTCGCTTGCACAGACCCAAGCCAAACTCGCCAAGTCAATCCAGCGGCCTACCGATGCGCCGATTGACGCGAATCAGGCCGAGGTGATGCTAAGTATCGCGCAAGAACTTCGCACGCCGATGAGTTCCATCGCAGGTTATGTAGACCTGCTGTTAGGCGAATCAGTAGGCATTCTTGGGGCATTGCAGCGCCAGTTCTTGCAACGGGTCAAAGCTAACGCAGATCGTCTGACAACGCTGTTGGAAGACTTTATCCGAGTTACAGCGCTTGACACCGGGCAGATCTCATTGGAGCCTCAAGATGTGGACATGATTGAAGTGATTGATGATGCGATCACGGCCTCGCGGGCACAGTTCCGCGAGAAAGGTATCACCCTTAAGATGGATTTGCCAGACAGCCTGCCACCGCTGCGTGGCGACCATGACGCGCTGCAACAGATCATCATCCAAATCCTTTCTAACGCTTATTTGGCTTCGCCCACCGACGGCGAAGTAACCCTTCAACTAAAACTCGAACCCAACTACAAACTGCCGGATCGCAACGGTATGGACGAACAGACTGCCGATGTGATCTATATTGCAGTCCGCGATATGGGCGGCGGCATTCCGCTGGAAGAACAGAAGCGTGTGTTCAGCCGTCTCTACCGGGCAGACAATCCGCTTATTCAAGGTTTGGGCGATACCGGGGTTGGCCTCTCCATTGCACGGGCGCTTACTGAAGTGCATGGTGGGCGGATCTGGCTGGATAGCACGCCCGGACAGGGTAGTACATTTAAATTGGTGATCCCACTCAATGGCGCTGTACGCGCAGAAAAGGTGCAGCATGGAACGGCGTGATGTGGGTAATGAAGTCATTGTCGCACTAGCGGTCATTGGGATGCTAGCGCTTGCCCTGACCTTTGGAGTCGTGTTAACGCTTAGTCGCTCAACGCCGCAGGCTAACGCCACAACGGCAGCAGCACTATTGCCAACAAGTGTGGCTACGACAAATCCCACGAGGGTTAGCCCAACCGTCAAGGCAACTAGCCCTGCTACGGTAGCTAGTACCGTTGCGACGCAAGCGGCAACCGTGCCGCCATCAGCAACAATGGCAGCGACAGCCGCTGCTACAATCGCTACTGCTGAACCGACAATAGCTGGTAGTCCAACGACAGCGACAACAGTAGTAGTAACCGCTGCCGTAACCACTGCCTCCGCCGATATAGCCACTGCTGCTGTCACGGAAGGGGCAAATACGGCGAGTACATCGCGTTTTCCCGCCACTGATACAGTGACACAGGCGGTCACAATGGCGGCTACCGAAACGGCAATTGTAGAGGTCGCGACGACCAGCGCTCCCCAAACGCTACAGACGACAGTCGAAGCTGCAACGGCAACCGCTACAGCAACAGCGACGATCAAGCCTGCCACGCTAACACCGACAGCCAGCAAGACTGCTACTAAAATCCCAACCGCCACAAATACGGCTACCGCTACTGATACGCCTATCCCGCCGACTCCAACCGATACGCCATTGCCAACAGAGACACCTACCCCAACGGATACCGATACGCCCGAACCAACGGTGACTCCGCTGCCTACCGAGACAGAAACGCCGACACCGAGCGATACGCCAACCAGCACGGCGACCAGTACCAATACGTCTACGCCATCGCTTGTGCCGCCGACCATTGGCACATTGGACAATGGCATTTTGCCCACCAATACGCCCGTTGGCAGTGCGTCAATCGCAACAGCAACGCCCGGTGTATGTACCCCACAAGTCGGCTGGGTTCCGTATGTTGTGCAGCAGGGCGACACGCTCTTTAGCATTGCGCGACAGGTGGGTCTCAGCGTGAGCGCCTTGCAAGCGGCAGACTGTATCGCTAACCCCGCCGCGATCATTGTCGGTCAGGTGATCTATGTACCGCCCGGGAGCCTGATTCTGACGAACACGCCAACAGGCACGCTCACCACGAGTAACACGGGCAACGCTGGACTTTGCCCCAACCCGGATGTGCGGATCACTAGTCCGATCTCAGGGTCGCGAGTACCGGGGATCGCCAATTTCTTTGGCTCGGCGCGTGGTACTGACTATAAAGGCTATGAACTCGAATTCTTGCCCGAAGGCAACGCCGATTGGGTGAGGATCGCCAGTTCGACGTTCTCAATCAACGATAGCTTACTAGGCCGACTAGACCCAAATCCGACTCAGTTGGGGCCGGGGCGCTATTCGATCCGGCTCACGACGCTAGATTCAAAGGGTCGTGTCCCTAACCCGTGCATCATTCAAATCTTTCTGGTGCGCTAGCATAGGCCGCACGCTACAATCCTGAAGCGCGAATGAATTATCCTTACCCCTGCTGCCTCTCCGCTTCATAGAGAGGCCGGGGTAAGGATGGGTAAGGATTGTGGTGAGGGATATTGCATTCTGTGACAAAGCGCTCTATCGCGCCCATCTATGGTTGGCTGCTGGCCTTACTGATCCCTATTTTCGCTGTTCAGGTTGCCCTCACCACCCCGATTGAAGAACACGCTTTTGATGCCGCTGCGTTTCACATCTGGCGCGGAGTCGTGTTTTCACAGGCACGCGCCGAAGGAATTCTCTACCCGCGTTGGGTAACGCCAATCAACGCTGGGTTGGGCGGGCCACTGTTCAACTTTTACTCGCCGCTGGCCTACTATCTCATGGATGGCTTGCACTGGATTGGCTTGCCTCACCCGCTTAGCTGGCGAGTGCTGGTTGCATTGGCATTGCTAGCGGCCTCAATGGGCATGTTTGCGCTAGGGCTGGCTCTATTTCGGCGCGTTGATTTTGCATTGGTCGCGGCGGCGTGTTTCACGTATTCGCCGTTTCTGCTCCGCGACTTTTTTGAGCGGGGTGCGCCGCAAGGTATCGCCATTGCGCTCTATCCTTGGCTACTGTGGGCACTGTTCCGGTTGGTCGAACGACCATCGGGCGCAAAAGTCGCACTCGCTGCGATTTTCTGGGCGGCTATCGTACTCATGCACAATTTGAGCGCGGCCTTGCTGCTACCGATTATCGGGATATTTGGCCTCTATCTACTGTTAAAAAATGGTTGGCGGGCGTTGTGGCTAATCCTGTTGGTATTGGTACTCGGTTTATCGCTGTCAGCGTTTCATGTGCTGTCGTTTCTGGCTGATTCCAAATATGTGCAGCTTAACGCCGCTTCGCAAGATCCCACTGTTCAACCCGCCCTGAATCCAGTGGCCCTCAGCGATTTGCTAGCGTGGCCTGCCATCTTTGACACGGGAGTCGATAACAACGCGACTGGCTCTAGCATTGGGCTATTGCATGTGCTGATTGTAGTTGCAGGACTAGGGATCGCGGTAGTGCTGTGGTGGCGCAAGCGGATCGCGGAAGCGGTGTTGGTCGGCGGCGCGAGTCTGTGGGCGCTGGCGATGATCTGGCTACACTTGGATAATGCCACGCCGTTTTGGGTAGCGTTTCCCGGCCTCAATATTCTGCAATTTCGGGTGCGATTGCTGAACACGTTTGGATTGATCGCCGCGATCGGCATCGGCTATTTGTTGGGACAAATCCCGGCACGACGTTGGCGCAGTTGCTTGATCGCTATTGTGATCGCGTTATTTATCGGAATGCAGATTCCTTCACTCTATCCGCAACTGTTGCATCAGTATGCCCAATTCCCGCCAGCGCCAACCGTAGAAGATGCACGGATATGGGCGGTCAAGAATGGCGTTCCCGGCCTAACTTTGACGACTACCAAAGAACTGCTGCCTGTGTGGCGCGCTCTCGCTTATTTCTCTGATGAAGAAGTGGCGCGAGTCGCCGCTGCGCCCATCGAGAATTTGCCGGACGGGGCGCATGTTGTGGAGTCCGAATGGCACAGTGAACAATGGCATTTGCAATTGGAGTCGTCTGTGCCGTTTGAGGCAGTGCTGCACCTATTATATTTTCCCGGCTGGGTCGCTACTGTAAACGGTCAACCGCAGCCGCTTACCCCAGTGCAAACTACAGGCTACACGCACATAAGCCTACCCGCTGGTACGGTCACGCTCGATCTGCGGTATGAGGGAACGAGCGCCCAACACGCCGGAGACCTCATTAGCCTTGCAGCATTGGTACTTATTGTAATATTGATCGTCGTGTGGCGACCCAACGATATTTCGCTAAAGACCGAAATAGTCCAGTTAGAGCCACGCTGGTGGGTTCCATTAGGTATCGTAGTGCTGCTCATCCTGAAAGCCGCGTGGATCGATCCTGATACGACGCTGTTTCGCCATGCGTCAACTTGTGCAGCGGTTCAGTCGGCAAGTGTCCAGAGCGCCGTTCAGTTTGGCGATATTGCATTGTGCGGCTACAGCGTCTCTGGGACGGTGCTGCATCCCGGCGATCCGTTCCGCATGACGCTCTACTGGCAGCTTGATGAGGCGGCACAGTCGCCTTCATACAGCTTTGTACATTTGCTCGGCAGCGCCTTCAACCCCGCGACGAACAATCCGCTGTGGGGTCAGCAGGATAAGCAGAACCCCGGTACACTGCCTACAACGCTGTGGCTTCCCGGCAAGCTCTATCAGGACACCTACGATTTTCGCCTTCCAACGAACACGCCACCCGGTGACTACCAGATTGAGATCGGCTGGACGACTCCGACAAGCAAGCGGATTGCACCTAAAATCGTGAGCGCTTCCCCTGTGTTGAGCGTATCGACTCTTGATGCACTGCTGGTCTCTGGCATCACAGTTCGTTGAGTAAGCGTAGGCTTAGCCTTCTCGCGTCTTTGCGGATCGTTCGCTATGATTGATAAGTTGTTTTGGAAATTTGGGATCATCATAACTTGATTAAACGAATTGGCCTTTTCGTACTGCGTACCATCCCTGTCATTATCGGTGCTGTGATCATCGTCATGTTGTGGCAGCTTGCCAAAGCTGGCATGAACGATATTGTGCAACGCAGCAACGCACGCGGCATCTATGAACAACACAGCGCTAGTTTTGCAGGTGCTGCCACAGCGATTGGTCAGGATAATATCCAGATCAGCATCAGGATGACCGAGATGCCGTCGCCAACGGCTAGCCCCACGGACTCACCTGACTCCTTTGATTCCACTGGCGGCAGCGCTGATACTTCGGACGATAATCCAACGGTCATTACACCGATTGAAGCTTCGACCAATCTGGGGACGACTCTCTCAACACCCGTACTCAGCGATCCGGCAACCGAGGCAGCCAGCGCGATTGAGCCATCGGCAACGATTACGCCAACTTATACCGCGTCTCTCACTGCCACGACTCCGCCAACTCTGACTCGTGTGGCGCTAGCGGCGACTCTGCCACCGACTAACACGAAGCGGGCGGTGGTTGTCCCGACTCAGCCGCCAACGGCAACGCCTACAAATATACCTGCCACCGCAACGACGGTTCCGGCGACTGCTACTCTGCCCCCAACGGCGATCCCGCCCACCGCGACTCTGCCTGCGGTAGCGACTCAAGCGGCTACACAACCTGCGGCGGCTAACCCAGCAGCGGGACCGACCCTTGCCGCGACCAGTAAACTGCCCGTTGTAGTACTGCCCGGTAAACGTGACGAGAAACCGCAAGTCACTGCCATCCCGACCAACGCGCCGAGGGTTAAGGCCAACAACAACGACATCATCAATATTCTGCTCATCGGCAGCGACGCAGATGTTGATCCGAGCGATCCATCGTTCCGCACCGATAGCATGGTGATCGTGTCGATCAACCGAACTGCCAATTCAGTCTCGATGTTGAGTGTCCCACGTGACCTGTTTGTGTATATCCCAAGTTTGGGGATGCAGCGCATCAACACAGCTTTCCAGTGGGGGCAGGCCGTCAAGTGGTCTCCCGGCGGCGGTTTTGGGCTGTTGCAGCAAACGATTCTGTATAACCTCGGTATTCCGGTTCACTATTACGCCCGGATCAGCTTTGATGGCTTCAAACAGATCATCAATACCTATAATGGGATTGATGTCGCCGTCGATTGCCCAATCTCAGATTTGCGCTTTCAGGGCAAAGTCGATGACAAGCAAACCCCTGTTTACGAACCCTTCACGCTCAAAGTTGGCGCTTACAAGATGGACGGATCGCTAGCTCTATGGTATGCACGGATGCGCCATTCGACCAGTGACTTTGATCGCAACCGTCGCCAACAGCAGATTCTAAGGGCAATCTGGCGTACCGCCCGCGATGAGGGCTTGCTGGCGAAAGCACCCGAACTGTGGAGCCAACTGACCAGCATTGTCGATACCAATCTACCATTGCAAGACGCGATAGGGCTGGTTCCGATAGCGCTGAACCTCAAACCAAGTGACATCACCAGCTACTACATGAATAAGGGTTACGAGTTGCAGCACTGGAAAACGCCCGCCGGCGAAGATGTGCAATTGCCTGATCCAAAAGGATTCTTCCAGACTATCAACAATTTCTACACACCGCCGACAGGCAATCGGTTGGGCGCACAGGCGGCAACTGTCGAGGTAGTCAACGGTTCCGTTAATCAGGATTGGGACAAAGTAGCGGCGGATCACCTGACATGGGTTGGTTTTGACGTACAAGATAAGGGCACTGGCGATAAGGTAGACAAAACCGTTATCTACGATTTGACGGGTAATGCCAAACCGGGCGCACTGGCAACGCTGCTCAAATCTACCAATGTGAAGCCGGGTCAGGTAGTTAACCAACCTGACCCGAACCGCACCACTGATTTTCGGATTGTGCTAGGCAATGACTACAATTCCTGTACTGCACCGGGTTTCGCCAAATAGCGCTAAATAGATAAATTTGGTAGAGTCAGGTAGGGTGATTTTCATTGTGACTAACAAGAAAATTGCCCTCTTACCAATATTTCTATGGGCATTGGGTTATGGGGCTAATAGATCGTTTAGATCGTGTTCAACTTTATATGATCTTTGCTGCCTCTGGCGCGTTGATCGGCGTAATCGTTACCCCGCTGGTCTACTGGGCTAAAGCTCACCACCCGATCAGCGGTTTCTTCGTCGGACTGCTTGTCGGGGCATTCGGTAATCTGATCTTGCTGATCCCCCTGTGGTTAAGCCTGCACCGACCGATCGGCACAGGCAATAAATCCGCCAAAATAGTGGTGACCGCCGCCTACAATAAAGGGATTGCCGCCATCCTCGGCGGACGGCGGGATGAAGCGCGTTCGTGGTTTGTGGAAGTTACCCAGACCAATCCACAACATGTCGAAGCGTGGCTCAATCTCGCCAATCTCGCCACGAGTCCGCTTGAAGCGTGGAGTTACGTTCAGCAGGCACGGGCGATTGCGCCTAACAATCCCAGCGTACAACAAGCCGTGAACATCGTTTGGCCTCAGGTGCGCCATTTGTATGGCGAAGGCAGTTCTTAATACTCACCGCATTTCCAGTGGATATTGAATCACACTGCCAGCTTACAGTCATTGCAGCAGGTAGTAGACCTCGGTCCACACTTGGGCAGGATCATTGTTGTGTGGGCCATAGACCTCCCACCGGGTGCCGGTGTTCCGATTGCCCTGTGCGGCACACCAGTCGAGCACAGCGCGATGTGCCGCCTCTAAGCCGGAGTACGGTCCGCGATGAACGGTCATCGCCACCTGCCCTGCCGGCAGGGCGGACGCTATCATCCGTCCGGTAAGCGGGCAAGGGACGAGCAACTCCACACCTACCTCGACATGCGGCACATCGTCCCAGTACAGCATAATATTGCGGCAGCCGCGGTTGATCCCGCCCGCGTGCAGGCAGGCCCACACTTCATCCAGCAGTTCCCGCCACAGGGCTGGGTACTCCTGCCAAGTGGTCGTCGCAGGCACCACTGCTGTCGGGCGAGCCACGACGTTTGTCACGGTTACTTGATAGCTCATTTTTCCCTCCTGCATTGCTATCCGACTTTCTCATACAAGACGCTCCAACAGTCTCGTTGCAGAGTATAACTGACGCAACTTTGTTTGATGGTCATTTCTACTCTTTTATGGTATTTTGGCACAGTACTCCTCCAATTGACTTGTCGCTATAGAGGGTATCCTTGTCTTATCTGTTTCAACGCCAGTCCCTCCCCTCGCGGGTCTATGGACAAAGGAAATAGATTGTCAGGCTCTTTACCAAGGTGATTATCGTGGGTTGCAGGCGTAACGGGTGTCCCGCGTAAAATAATCAGCCTAGACGCTGTGACTTCAGCAAGTAGTCCTGAAAGCGCCAGCCAACAGGATAGGGGTTGCCGTAGTTCAGCCTGTACGGGTTCTCCACGTACAAACTGACGGTATGGCATAAAAAACCATACTTTCACTAGTCACCCGACACCTACCAACCACAAGGATGAAAGTTAGGCAGAGCGCCAAA
>JBDTVG010000107.1:0-130888 GCA_040007395.1 Chloroflexota bacterium | reverse complement strand
GATTCCAGCCTTCGAGGTTTTGGAAGCACGCGGTTTCAAGGTTTATCTGGTCAATGGTCGCCATATCAAGAACGTACTGGGCCGCAAATCCGATGTGGCAGACTGCCCATGGATTCAGAAGTTACATGCGCTGGGGCTGCTGAACGGGTCATTCCGCCCCGACGGGGAGATGAGCGCCTTGCGGGCTTATCTGCGGCAATCGCTAGAGCTGTATGACTTCTACACAGGACAAGTGGCCGCCTGTGACGCGCAAATCCAGCAGCAGTATGCGGTCATGAAGCCGCGTTGGGAGGTAATGCCACCGAATATGTCCTCTCCATCAGCTAAGCCACGTCGCGGAAAATGGAAAAATGAACCAGCCTCCGACGTGCGTGCCGACATCATTCGCCTGACCGGGGTGGATATCGCCGCTGTAGATGGGATTGGTCCTGGACTAGCCCAAACCATTCTGTCCGAAATTGGCACCGACATGAGCAAATGGCCGACTGACAAGCATTTTGCTTCGTGGTCGGGCCTCGCCCCTCACAACGATATTTCGGGTGGCAAAGTCCTGCACAGTCGAACCTTGCCGACCCATAACCGGGCAGGTCAGGCATTTCGTCAGGCCGCCACTTCGGTAGCCCGCGCAGCCACGGCGTTGGGAGCCCACTACCGTCGTAAACGAGCACAGGGTGCCCCCAGTTTGCCCAAGTGGCGACGGCCCACAAAATTGCCCGCATTGTTTATCATCTGCTCAAGGACCATGTCCAATACCAGCATATTGGTACGCAAGGGTTTGAACACAAGCAACGCGAACGAGACCTTGTTGCTTTGCGCAAGAAAGCAACCAACTTAGGTTTCACGCTCATCGAGCGTGACGCTGTTCAGCGCATGGCCTGAACTCGCTTGGTGGAAATATGAACTTTAGGACGAGATTCGCAGCAGGTGCAACGCCTCGGCCCAGCGAACCGCTTTCTGAGGAACTGCGCCTCAGAAAGCCCTAGACCGCACCGTTTGAAAGCCGCTTTTACTTATAGCGCAGTTTGCCTCTCAATCTGTTAGATGTTTATCATCCTAATTTCGCTCTTGCGGAGTTAAACTTTGCGAAAGGGTTGCAGTATAATCAATATTTATTCTGATTGATTTCTGTTTAATTATTTATGGAGGCCATCTACTATGGCTGTTTCCACTCCCATCACGACCCACTATGATGTCGGGGCGCTGCGTGAACAGCAGTTCCCATTGACGCGCAATACAGTTTATTTCAACTGTGCAGCCATTGCGCCGCTTCCCCAACGAACTTTTGACGAGATGCGTGCCGCCGATGAGCGCTTGCTGCTCGATCCATCAGGTAGCTTCGAAACATTTTTTCTGCCACGTTTTACCAACTTTGCCGAGGCGATCCGTGCGCTGATCAACGCCGAGGATGTTTCCGAAATCGCTGGCGTAAGCAGTACCTCCATGGGGATGAACGTTGCGGCACAGGCCTTGCCGTGGCAGGCAGGTCAAAATATTATCCTGTGCGACATGGAGTTTCCGAGCAACGTTTACCCTTGGATGAGCCTGCAAGCCCAGCGCGGCGTTGAAGTGCGGGTGATTCCGAATCAGGACGGCGGCTTGACTCTTGAAGCACTCGAAAAAGCCGTTGATGCGAATACCCGGTTGGTGACTGCTAGCGCCGTCCAGTTTTTTACTGGACACAAAACCGATCTCAAGGCGATTGGTGCATTTTGCCATGACCATAATATCTTGTTTGCTGTCGATGTGATTCAGTCAGCCGGACATCTTCCGATTGACGTACAGGCTATGCACATTGACGTTCTGGCAACAGGTGGTCAAAAGTCACTGATGGGACCTCCCGGTCAAGGCTTTCTGTATATGTGTAAGGCGCTCATTGAGAAGACCCGACCAACGATGGTGGGTGGCAGCAGTGTTCAGGATTTTCACCATTGGCTCAAATATAATCTCACCCCAGCGGATGGCGCAGCCCGCTTCCAGATGGGAACGCCAAACCTAAACGGCATGATGGGCTTGTTGGAGAGCATAACTATGCTGCGCGAACTTGGTATCGCCGCTATTGACTCGTACACGACTACACTGGCAAATTTCGCCATTGATCAGTTGAAGACCGCTGGCTACCCCGTCATCACGCCTGACACACATGGCCCAATTGTGACCTTCCGCGCTGCCGAGACAGAAGAAGCTAACATGGCGCTCATGGAAGCCCTAAAAGCGCAGCGGATTTTTGTTACCAAACATTGGGATCAACAAGATATTTCGCATATCCGGTTGTCGTTCCATTGCTTTAATACCACCGAAGAAATTTCTCACCTGATAGATGCTCTGGCGCAACTAAGGAATTAAACGATGACTAATCAATTAAAACCCTCTGTGCAACAAGTTCGGCAATCGCAGCCATTGCAAGGCCCGTGGTCGCCGCCGCCGATGCGTAGCATCGAAGACACGGGTCTCAATCTAATCACGATTGCGGATCTGGCGCTCAAGGTTATGTACTTTGGCGGCATTATGACGGGCGCAAAGGTCGCGGATATTATCAAGCTACCCTACACCGGGGTAGTCGATCAGGTCATGGAGTTTTTGAAGCGCGAAAAGTATATCGAGATCAAGGGGCAAGGCGGTCTAGGCGAAGCGGCTTTTCAATTCATCATCTCGTCAAAGGGTGTCGATAAGGCCAAAGAAGTCCTCGAACGCAGCCAGTATGCCGGACCAACCCCAGTAACGCTCGATCAATATATCAACGCAATGAAGATGCAAAACCGCAGTCGCGTGACGGCAACGCATGAGGTGATGAAAAAGGCGCTAGGCCATCTTGTCATTTCTGAGACGATGTACGGCAAGATTGGCCCCGCCGTAAACTCTGGTAAGTCAATCTTCCTGTATGGCCCTCCCGGCAACGGCAAGACAACCATTTCCGAAGCAGTAGGCCGGGTTGTGCTTGGCTCCGATCTGTGGATTCCGTATGCGTTCGATGTCGATGGTCAGGTGATTAGGGTGTTCGATAACGTCAATCATGTTGTGTTGGAAGCCGCTGAAGCAGAAACCGGACAACTCCGTACCCAGACAGGCGTGAAGCGTGACCCGCGCTGGATCAAGATCCGCCGTCCGGTGATTATCGTTGGTGGTGAATTGACCCTCGCCGGGTTAGACCTGATCTACGACCCGATCAACAAGTATTACGAAGCGCCCTATCAGGTTAAGTCGAACGGTGGTATGTTCCTCATCGACGACTTTGGACGGCAGCAAGTTCGCCCGCGCGACCTACTCAACCGTTGGATCGTGCCACTCGAAAAAGGCGTGGACTTCTTAACACTGGCTACCGGGCGCAAGATCGAAATGCCTTTCAATGTGTTGATTGTGTTCTCGACCAACCTTGATCCGTCCGATCTAGTGGATGAAGCGTTTCTACGCCGCATCCGTCATAAGATCGAAGTTGGCGATCCCTCCTTCGAGGAATTCCGTGAGATTTTCAAGCGAGCCTGCGATTCCAAGAAAGTTCCCTACGATGAAAAAGGATTGGCCTATCTGTTGCAAGAGTGGTATGTCAAGCGGGATCGTAAACCGCGTGCCGTTCACCCGCGTGATATTCTCGACCAAATGCTTGACATCGCCCGCTATTTGAACCGCCCACCGCAATTGACCAAAGAACTGATCGATCGTGCCTGTGAAGCCTACTTTGTGAAGCTCTCCTGATTGTTGAGGCGGGTTCCTCTTGCGTCCAGAAGGGGAACCCACACTATTGAGTGAGGTATCGAACGACGATGCGAATTTGAAACGGATTTTGCAAAAGGCAGCACTTGAACTGATTAGACCAACGGCATAAATGGCTACTATGAAATACGCAAAATACATCAAGTTAATCATCCAGAGTCGTCGATTTCTGGTTGTGCTCTTAGCCCTCTTGTTGATTATCTCTTTACTGCATATTGTATATGGCGACTCTGGATTGGTATTTTTGTCGGCAAATGTCGCACATATTGCCTTGATAGTCATCACCCTCATTCTGATTTTTCTTGCATTGGCCTTCCGATCGGCCCGCGATAAAATGGAGATCAGCCAGCTTGTCGAAGGCAAGCTACAACTCGCATCGCGCATCGCGCAACTCAGCCAAGAGGAAATAGCGTTACGGAAACGTGAATATCGCTTTCGGGAATTGGTCGAAAATCAGAGTGGGATGATCTGCTGTTCTAAGCTGGATGGCACCGTTACTTATATCAATGAATCCTATCGCCGTTATTTTAAGATCGAAGATATTAGCAACTACAACTTTTTTCCGGATCTCATGGCTGAAGATCGGGAACACGTTTTGCATCTCAGGAATGCCCTCACCCGCGATAATCCAGTAGCTGAAGCAGATGAACGTATCTTTCTGGCAAGCGGCGAAATGCGCTGGCAGCAGTGGACGATGCGGGCAATATACAATGAGTCGGGCAATTTAATTGAGTTCCAGAGCATCGGGTATGACATTACTGAGCGCAAGCAGACTGAGCAAGCCCTTGCACACGAACGCAACTTGCTGCGTACCCTTTTCGATAATTTGTACGATTATATCTATATTAAAGATACTCAGAGCCGTTTTATTCTGCTTAACGTCAGAAGTGTGAAAGATCTAGGGCTAAACACCCTGGAAGAGGCCGTTGGCAAAACTGACTTCGATTTCTTTCCCCTAGAGATGGCAACCGAATATTATACAGACGAGCAGGAGTTAATTCAGTCGGGGCAACCGCTGCTCAATAAAGAGGAACAAGCGCTCAAAAGAACGACTGGTGAATTACGTTGGATGAACTCAACAAAAGTTCCCTTGCGAGATGGCGAAGGCAATATTACTGGATTAATAGGGATCAGTCGTGACATCACCGAACGTAAGGAGACGGAGCAAGCCCTCGCGGCGGAACGTAATCTGTTACGTACACTGTTCGATAACCTCCCTGACCATATCTATATTAAAGACACCCGGAGTCGCTTTATAACCGTCAATTTTAAGAGCGCGTTAAATGCTGGATTGAACAGCCCCGATGAAATTGTTGGCAAAACCGATTTTGATTTATTCCCCTCAGAGATGGCGGCTCAATTTTATGCCGAAGACCAAGCCTTGATACACTCTGGCGAATCGCTCTTCAATAGAGAGGAACAGGTTCTCAATTTGGCAGACGGCAAATTAATCTGGACGCTTGTTACCAAAGTTCCGATGCGGGATAGTACGGGAAAAATTATCGGGTTAGTGGGCATCAGCCGTGACATCACCGAACGTAAAGGGACTGAACAAGCCCTCGCGGCGGAGCGCCATTTGTTGCGGACCCTCTTTGATAACTTGCCGGACTATATCTTCATAAAAGATGTTGAAAGCCGCTTCGTGATGGCGACGTTAAGGAGTACGCTGGAGCTTGGCCTAGCCAATCCCGAAGAAATCAGAGGTAAAACCGACTTCGATTTTCATCCTCCAGAGATCGCAGCAAAATTTTATGCGGATGAGCAAGCCTTGATGCAATCAGGCCAAATGCTGCTCAATGTAGAAGAACCGAATATAACTTTGGTCACGGGTAAGACACGCTGGATGCTTACCACAAAAGTTCCTCTGCGAGATAGTGATGGCAAAATTACTGGGCTAGTGGGCATCAGCCGTGACATCTCTGAGCGTAAACAGCACGAGCGCGAACTAGAAGTTTTGGTCAGCATTGCGGCGTTACTGCGTAAAGCAGCCAGTCGTGCCGAGATATTAACGGTTATCTTTGAACAGCTTTTTGCACTGTTGTCCATCGATCTTGCCGCGTTGGCGACCCCCGATCTGACAGCGGACGAATTGGTATATGAGATCGCACGGGACAACGCTAGCAATTTAACGACTGTACGAACTCCGCTCAAGTTTGGGTTGACCATGCAAATCATGACGACTGGGCAACCCTATGCTAGCCCAACCCCGATCAACGATTCGGGCGCAAGATCATTACCTAACCAGTACGACGGCCCAAGCGCCGAGGCTGGAGTCCCATTGAACGCTCAGGAGCGGACTGGCGGGGTATTTTGGGTAGGCCGTGCCACACCAATTACGAACGAAGAACTGCGGCTCCTGATTGCGATCACGGATATTGGGGCGAATGCCCTGCACCGCGCTGAAGTGATCGAGACTCTGGAAAGGCGTGTGGCGGAACGTACTACCGAACTCGAAACTGCCAATACACGGCTGATGGAGCTTGATCAGCTTAAAACTAAATTTATTGCGGACATTTCGCATGAACTGCGTACCCCGGTTTCGATCCTCAATACAGCGGTGTATCTGATCGAAAATAGCCCCATCGAAAACCAGCAGCGCCATATTGCCAGCCTCAAACTGCAAGTCACCCGGCTCACGGATCTGATCAAAAGCATTCTTAACTTTTCACGTTTACAGGATCATCGAGACCAGATCACGCTCGTACCGCTTGATATTAATGTGATCGTCCAAGAAGCAGTCGCCGCCTATGCTCCTCTCGCTGAAATCGCCGGACTGGCGATGCATTTTGAGGCTGCTGCCGATCTGCCCTTTGTTCTGGGCAACGCTGACGAACTGAGCCACGTTATCATTAACTTACTCACAAACGCTATCAATTACACACCAGCAGGCCACATTGATGTCCAGACAAAGCTTGTCGAGCAGGTCAAGTGCATTCGCCTGAGTGTCACCGATACCGGAACCGGGATTGAGTCAGAAGACATGCCGCATCTGTTCGACTATTTCTACCGAGGACGGCATGTTGGTGAACTAACTATTCCGGGAACAGGCCTAGGACTCAGTGTGGCAAAGGGGATCGTGGACCTTCACAACGGGTATGTCTCGGTAGAAAGCACTCCCGGCGAAGGAACCACCTTTAACATCTACCTGCCAATAGCGGAATAGCGCCTTGAAGCAGCGTCGAAGGGCTATCGAGGGATTAACTTTGTGACAAAAGCCCGCTGGATTACCTTCGGCAGACTGATTCTGCTGGTGAGCGCACTGGCGGCGGCAATTATGGGTCAGTTGCAGATCTTGTATGGGCTTACCGTGCGAGATCGTCCGCTGGTCGATGCGGGGTTGCGGCTAACTTTGGCGGGGATTGCTCTACTGTTGGTTGGTACACGCGGTGTGAAACTACCTATTCCAACCGACTCTGCACCGGAATCCATTGACGGGCTACATATCAAGTGGCGATGGTTAATCGTTTCACTTGTGTTGTTAGTCTGGACGATCTGGCGTTCGACGGTGCAAGAAGCCCATATCGTTGAGCATTTGATCGTCTGGACTCTTGCATTGTTCGCCTTCGTGCAGGCCATTCGATCCCCACATACCGTTCATGACGACAAATGGGCATTGAAGCGTTGGGAATATGGGCTGTTACTTGTGTTGTTCGTCGTGGCTATGTTGGTACGGGGCGTTAACCTCAACTCAGAACCACGAGTTTTCGATCTTGACGAAGCCAAGTTTGCATGGCGCGGTGCGATGGTTCGACACAATAACTTTATTGTCAGCCCATTCGCACCGGGCTACCAATCCTATCCGATGCTCTATCCGGCGTTGATGGGCGCGTCTTCGCTCATTTTTGGTCAAACGATGGAGGCCGCCCGCCTGCCCTCAGCGATTATCGGGTCGCTAGGCATACTGGCGCTATATTTGCTGGCGCGTGAACTTTATGGCTGGCAAGTGGCGTTGTTGGCTTCGGGGTTTATGCTCAGTTGGTCGTATCATATCCAGTTCAGCCGATTAGCACTGAATCAGGTAGGCGATGCGTTGTTCGCAACGCTGGCCTTCTATTTTCTGCTGCGGGGTCTGCGGCGGGGTTCCGCAACGGATTATGCGTTGTGCGGGCTGGCAGTAGGCACAGCGCAGTTTTTTTATCTGGGCGGGCGGATTGTGCCACTAGCGATGGTGGCTTATGTGCTTTTCCTCTGGCGGCGCCAACGCGAATTAATCCAGCAATGGCGCTTGCTGCTATTGATCCCGCTGGCGGCCTTTATCGTTACGCTGCCGCAGAACGCGATCCTTATCTCGCTCAACAAGCCGCTGATCACCCACTCGCAGCCTTATACTATGACAGGCGAGGAACTCCAACAAGCGCTGGAGTCGGGCAAAAGCACACTTCAATTCGCGGGCGAACAGGTCTCACTATCCTTTCTGGCGCTGTTTTCGCTGTATGATCGTGAAGGGTGGTACGGCCCCGGCTCGACTCTGCCGGGAGTGGTGGGGGGCGCACCGCTTATTCTAGGACTCGTGATAGTTGTGGCGGTGGCGTGGCGGCATCCCAAATGGGTCTTACCAATAATCTGGGGCGGCTTGGTGATCCTCATTGGGTCGGCGCTCTCAGTTGCGCCGCCACAGTATCAACGCTATTTTCCGGCAGCACCCGCTATCGCCCTATTGGTTGGACTGGGTGCATGGATGGTAGCTCGCTTGCCCGATATGCTGCTGACACATTTTGGCGCACAGTTGCGGCTGACAAATACGGTGGTTATCACGCTTGGCGGGGTGTTATGCGTAGCAAATCTGGCGTTCTATCTGGGTGTTTATGTGCCGGACGCAAGGTATCTGGCGAAACCTTCGACATGGACACTTAATCATCTGGCGCGAGAAATGGTTAGCGCTTACGCTAAAGGCAGTCAGGTAGTGGTAGATAGTGACCCTGCACAGCTTGAGATTGATGCGACCCAAATCTTTGACCGATCCGAGATTGTCAACTATATGATGGCAGACAACGCCTACACCGTGATTGATGGAGCACAAGATAGCCGATTGAATAGTGTAAGCCCTGCCAAACCATTCGCGATCTTTGTCCCGCACAGCCGACAAAATGATCTGGAAAAGCTTCAGCAGAAACTTCCCGGCGGAACGATCACAGAGTTTCACAACGACTTACCGACTGAAGATGGCAGCTTCGCCTTTTATGTTTACGCAAAGCAAGGATAAATTACGCTGATGGCGGTTACTTCTGCCCGACCTATACGGGGAATCGTGATCTTATTGCAGGCGTTACCATTAACTTTTATCGGTCAAGGGTTTATCCTCGGCGGGCTGACTCTTCACAATCAATCCTTCGCCGATATCGGTTTGTGGGTGATGTTGTCTGGTTTGGCACTGCTAATCATCGCGCTGGGCGGCATCAGGCCAATGATGACAACCGACCACACACTCGAACAAATTGACACCCTGCACATCCGATGGATCTGGCTAGCGGGGTCAGTCGGTCTGGCAGGGTGGGTAGCATGGCGCACGACTCTAGAACCACAGCAAGCCAGCGTTGCAGAATATCTTGTGGTATGGCTACTGTCCATAGCAACCTTTATTCAGGCAGTACGTCCCATAACGTCCCGCACAAATCAGCCTGATACATTGGCATTGCACCGTTGGGAATTTGGATTCTTGCTCGGCCTATTCGTGATCGCTTTATTGGTACGGGGCATGAATCTCAACGCTGAACCTTATGTGTTCGATCTGGATGAAGCCAAATTCGCATGGCAAGGCACCCAGATTCGACAGGCAAATTTTGTCGCGAACCCATTTGCGCCGGGTTATCACTCTTTTCAGGCATTCTATCCGACGCTTATCGGGATGTCGTCGGGCGTGTTGGGGCAAACCCCAGTAGCGGCGCGTCTCCCTTCGGCACTACTCGGCTCGCTTGGTGTGGTCGCGATCTACTTGCTCGCCCGTGAATTCGCCGGATGGCAACTGGCTGTGTTGGCTTCATTGTTCACGCTGACTTGGGCATATCATGTCCAGTTCAGCCGATTGGCGCTCAATCAGGTTGGCGACGAGCTATTCGCGACATTGGCTTTCTATTTTTTGCTGCGTGGACTGCGACGTGGCACGGCACTTGACTATGCTTTGTGTGGCCTAGCGCTTGGGTTTGCCCAGCTTTTTTATCAAGGAGCGCGGCTGATCCCACTGGCGATGTTGGCTTACGTGATATTCTTGTGGCTGCGTCAACGCGAATTGATTCAACGACAGTGGCGATTGCTGCTGTTAATTCCGTTTGCAACTTTGATCGTTATGCTGCCGTCCATCACAAGTTGGTTTACCACTAAACAAACAGATTCCTCCGGTTACGAACCCTATACGATGTTGGCAACGGTAGGTGTTCAGGTTGCCGCTGAAGAGGGCTTAAACACATGGCAGTTAGCCGTGAGACAGGTCACACGGGCATTTCTAGGATTGGTGTCGGTTCCCGATCATGCGGGTTGGTATGGTTCCGGTTCCACAATCGCAGGAGTAATTGGCAGTGTTCCATTGATTCTAGGAACAGCCATCGCGATTGTCGCGGCATGGCGACACCCCAAATGGGCATTACCACTGATCTGGAGCGGTGTGGTGATTCTGCTCGGTTCGGCGCTAACTGTCAATCCACCGCAGTATCAGCGTTATTTTCCAACGTTGGCGGCAATTGCGGTGTTCGTCGGCATCGGAGCGTTAAAGCTGGCAACGTTGCCCGATGTAATTCTGGCAAGTTTCGGATCGCGCCTCCGACTAGGGAAATGGGCGGTTCCTATGATTGGGGTAGTTTTGTGCGTAGCAAATTTGATCTTTTATCTGACGATCTATGTACCGGGGGCAAATTATCTGGCAAAGCCTTCCACGTGGGCAATGAACCATTTGGGGCAGGAAATGGTCAGCGCCTATGAATCGGGCGATCAGGTCGTGCTCATGCGCGATCCTGAACCTGTGCTTGATCAATCGGAGATCGTCAAGTATATAATGGCGGGCAAGCCTTTTATCCGTGTCGAAAGCGCTCAGGATCGACAACTTGATCAGCTAAAAAATAACAGGCCATTGGCAGTCTTTGTGCCATTGGCCCGTTTTGCAGAAATCAACACGCTTCAACAGCGTTTTCCCAGCGGCTCGCTAGTCGAGATCTACGACGATAGCATCAAGGAAGATGGTAGTCTCGTCTTTTACCTGTACCGACTGAGCCGTTAAGTTAGGATTAGCGGCGCGGTCTGGCGATACTCGCCGTAACTTTGCGCTTACGAATCATGGTGCTTTTCAGCGCCTTTAGCACTTTTTCCGATTGATTCTCCGGCACTTCGACAAAAGCAAAGTGATCGTACAGTTCAATTGCGCCAATCGCCCGACCCGGAATCCCGGCTTCATTGGCAATCGCGCCGACAATATCGGCAGGGCGTACACCGTCATCGCGTCCGATGTCCAAGTATAGGCGAGTCATACCGCTGTCCGGTCCGAACCCACGCTCCCGGCGCTGTGGGCGGTAACGGTCCTCGCGCTCGTCACGGTCATTCCGCAGTTGACGATCCGGCGGTTCTGCCGCTGCCAGCCTGTCTTCGATTTCTTCCTGTTGATCGCCAAGCAGCATCTTGAATGCCGCTGCTGCTAGATCCGTCGGGCTGTATTCTTCACTAAGCGCCTCAGCCAGCACTTGATATGATTCTAGTCCGCCCCCAGAGATCGTCTCGATAAGGGTCTCTTTGAACGATTCGCGGCGGCGAGCAATAACATCAGCAACAGTTGGCAAACGCATCCGCTGGATCTTCGCACCTGTCGCTCGTTCGATCATGGCAAGCAACCGCCGTTCGCGTGGCGTAACTAGTGTGATGGCGCTGCCAGTGCGTCCGGCACGGCCTGTTCGCCCGATGCGGTGAACATAAATCTCGGCATCGTGTGGCATATCATAATTGATCACATGCGAGACCAGTTCAATGTCCAGACCGCGTGCGGCAACATCGGTAGCGACCAGCAGTTCCACTTGCCCACTGCGGAAGCGCCCCATGACGCGATCCCGCTGCGTCTGGTTGAGGTCGCCGTGCAGCGTTTCGGCAGGATATGCCCGCGCCGTCAACCGTTCGCCCAGCGTATCAACTTCGCTTTTGGTGCGGCAAAACACAATGGCGGAGGTGGGCATCTCGAAGTCGAGAATGCGACTCAACACTTCAAACTTATCGCGTGCGCCGACTTCATAATAGATCTGGCGCACCTGCGGTACGGTCATCTGGGCAGCTTCGGCAGTGATCCGCTGTGGATCGTGCAGGTAGCGTTGCGCCAGATGGACTATCGGGCTAGGCATGGTTGCCGAGAAAAGCCCGGTCTGTCGTGTGTCAGGAGTTTCCTGCAAGATCGTCTCGATGTCTTCGATAAAGCCCATCGCCAACATTTCGTCGGCTTCATCGAGGATGACCACACGCACATCGCCCAATTTGAGCGTACCGCGCCGGATGTGGTCGAGTAAGCGACCCGGTGTACCCACCACCACCTGCACACCCCGATCCAGCCCGCGCAATTGCCGTTCAATCGGCTGTCCACCATAAACAGGCAAGACAGAGATCTTGTGATATTTCCCGTAGGAGTGAAACGCCTCCGCAACTTGTACGGCAAGTTCACGGGTCGGGGTTAGCACTAACGCCTGCGGTGTAGTGACATTTTGATCAAGATTCTCAATGATAGGCAGCGCAAACGCAGCAGTTTTTCCGGTGCCTGTCTGTGCCTGTGCAATCACATCCGCGCCTGCAAGCATCTTGCTGATGGTTTGCAGTTGGATGGGGGTTGGTTCTTCATAGCCAAGTTCTACAATGGCCTTGAGCGTAAGTTCACTCAAGCCAAGTTCAGCAAACGTCGTAATAGTAGCCTACCTTTCCGGTAATGAGAGTGATAGACTATAGCAGATTATAGCCCTGTGTACAAGGCGCGATTAAAGAATCAGGGCAGGTATCCCCTCACCCCTAGCGAAAATGAACTTACGATAAAGTGAATTTCGCTAAAACGATAGGTATTGCGTCGGGTTGACAGGTTCACCGCCGGGTCGAATCTCGAAGTGCAGGTGTGGCCCAGTCGAACTGCCTGTTGTACCCACCGCGCCGATCGGTTGCCCACCGCTAACCGTTTGACCGCACACTACACTGATCCGGCTCAAGTGTCCGTACAAGGTCAGCAAGCTGCCATGCGCTAGCACAATGCTGTTGCCATAGCCCCAATTACTCCACCCTGCAAAGATAACTGTCCCATTGGCGGCGGCAAAGACGGTTGTGCCTGTCGGAGCAGCTAGATCGATCCCGGTGTGACCGGGAAAAAATCCGCGTACTACCTGATAATGACCGAGTGGAACACGCAGCGGACCACCGCCATTGTTGGGTTCGTAGCCACATGACCCCGGCCCGCCGCCAAACGAAACTTCGCCCTGAGCATTGGCGCTGGCCCCGGAACCGCCGCTTAATACAGGCTTGGCGGGGTTCTTGAACGATGTACCGGGGTCCCAGTAACGCGCCTTCTGCGTGCTGACTCCACCGGGAACGATCACCGTCTGTCCGGTAGGCAGCAATGTCGTCGGACTGGCATTCGACAGGCGATTATATTCTGAGTCGATAATCGCAAACGGTGATACTTTATATTTATCCGCGATAGATTGAATTGTTTCTTCGTTCGCCGTTTTATATTCAATGCCATTTTCTGGCAGAATAGTTAACTGATCACCGGGCTGTAGTCGGTTGACGAAGATGTCATCGTTCGCCCAACTGATGGTATCGGTAGAGAGACCAAAACGCTGCCCGATCTTATCCAACGTATCGCCCGGTTGAATGGTGTACTGGATCGAACTGGCGCGAGTTCGCACAGGAGCAATCGTATAAGCGGTCTGCTGGCGGTAGATTCGATCCGGCGGCGCAACGGTATCACCGGGCTGCATGAGCGATTCCGCTACTACGTCCAGCGGCACTAACGAATCGCCTGCGACTTGCACAGGAATCTGGGTCGGACTGAGCGTTGGCTGGATGGTCGAGCCAACGGTAGACTGGACAATAACATTCGGCTGAGTCGGTTGTGGTAGCTGTGGATCGGGCGTATTGGCCTGCTGCAAATATAGCCAACCAGCGGCCAATGTGATCAGCAGCGCCGCACCGGACATTAGCCAGTTTAGCCAAGACATTCCTGCCCGTTGTACCACGATTCGATCTGTGCTGCGGGGATTGGTCTTGTGTTCATCGCGCTTGAAAATCCCGGTTGGCGAGGTGTCATCCAGATCAATCGGCGGTTCGTGCATGACTGCCATGTCGTCCAGTGGCAGATCGTCGTCTTGCTGTGGTATCTCTGACATTACCCTTAATCCTCTTTCGGCTCCCTTGCGTTGGGCAGCGGGCGCGATAGTAGCGCACACCGGGTGATCCTGCAATCTGCGCTTCTGAGAGTTTTTACAACACTGTAATTAGTTATTAATGAATTTCATAGAGAGATAGCGTATAATCTTTATTGTAAGTTAAGTGGTGATTGTTGAGCGTAGCGTAAGCGGTTGTGCTGTAATTCTGTGCAGGTGTATCGGTAGACGCTCTCTGATTTTACGGGCGGATGATCTTCATCCGCCCGCTTTTATATTATGCGACATTGACCCCGCTAAACGTTAATGGGTTTCTTATATTTGGTTGCTATTCTTTAAGTATCCAATTTGCTATTTGCCAATAGAAAATCATCTGTAGCAATAACGGAGGGTTATGGTATGCCAGTCTATGAATATCAATGCAAGGATTGTGGGGTACGCTTTGAGCGCAACCAGTCTATGCACGATGCACCCTTGACGCAATGCCCAGAGTGCGAAGGCGACGTTCACCGTGTAATCGGTGTGACGGGTGTGATCTTTAAGGGGTCAGGTTTCTATATCAACGACAGCCGCAAGTCAGACAGCAAACATAAGCATCACAGTGGCGACTAGCCTGATAAATGCTGCTCAAAACATGCGCTAGACAGCGATCTGCGAGATCGCTGTCTAGCGTTTTTGTTATAGCGGATGGCGGCTATTCGTAATATTCAGGCGCTTTCTTGAGCGTTTGCCACTGCTGCCCATCATGCCCAAATATGACCAGTGCTACATGTTCACGCTCTACCAGATCAAGGAGTTTTTGCGTGCTGGCTCGTAACTGTGCCTCGTTATCATCGGTAGGCCACGCCTTCCGATCTGGTGTAAAAAGGCGCTGCATGACTACCGCGTCAATCGCTAGCAGTACCGCGCCAGTCTTTGGCAGCTGGATCAACACTGATTGATGGGCAGGAGCATGTCCACTGGTTTCAAGCAGCGTCAGTCCAGAAAGAAGTTCGGTATCGCCGTCAACCAGCCGATAGCGCAACGCGGGATTGTCCCAATGTGGGCGGGCAGCAGCAAAACGAGGATGTCCATTACGCGCCAGTTCGTAGTGCTCACGCTGGACGATAAGTTCCGCCTGCGGAAAGGCATCGTTATAACCCGCATGATCGACATCGAAGTGCGTGCAAATGAGCATAGCAATATCGGCTGGCTGTAACCCAAGTGAATTGAGACGCTCAATCACATTAGTTTTGTTCTCAGCAGGCGGCGATCCGGGTGGTGGCACGTAGTCCGCAGGCAGTCCCGTATCGATCAGGATGTGCTTGCCACTGCTCATCTGAATCAGATAACAACCCGTTACCATTTCCAGTTTTCCAGTGGGCAGAGGAATTGTCGTAGTGCTTAACTGCAAGAGATACAACCGCTGTGGGCTTCCATCAATCGTGGTCATCGATTCATCCTTATCTTGGCAGGGCGAACTTTTGGGCAGTGCTCTTTTGCCCATAGATCTATATCAAAATAGTCAAGCCGAGTCTGTAACTAATATCGCTGACAAACAGGGCGTTTTGTGCTAGCATAGTAGGTAAATAAGATTATTTCGCTTAGTTATTCAAAACAGAACAATCGTTACGCACCCCCATTTTTTGATGGAGTGCTTCTCACTTTAGCAATTCCTGCCTGTCAGATGATAATAAAAAAACGTCAACCTTTGGTCGGAGGTGAAATGAACAAGCGGCTGTGGCTGGTCAGTTATCTTCTGTTGTGTATCCTCGCTACAGCGTGCAGCAACCAGATTACCGCGTCTAGCCCCGCCCAAGCCACCGCTGCCGTGTCAAATAGCGGCGATCCAGCGTCAGCACTCACACTGCCCCCCGGCTATCATGCCGAACTCATCACCGATCAATTGAGCGCACCGACTCATATAGCGCTTGACCCAGACGGTGTGTTATATCTGACACAGCTTAACGGCGGCGAAAACGATGGCAAAGGGCAGGTAGTACGCCTGACTACTCCCGGTTCAGCACCCGAAGTCGTGATCGATGGGCTAGTCAAGCCCACTGGTTTGACGTGGGCGGCGGGAAACCTGTATATTGTGGCAGGCAACAATGTACTGATCAGCAAAGTTCACGATGGAAAATTCGATCCGCCAACGGCTTTGTTCAAAGATCTACCGTTCAATGGTCGCAGCGAAGGCCAGATCTTCACTGGGCCAGATGGCCTGTTGTATTTTCAGAGTACTGGGAATGAAAATATCCCTACGCAATCTGGTTTCATCTACATCGCGAAGCCCGATGGCAGCGAACAGAAAGTCTATGCACGCGGCTTCAAAAACGCCTATGCGATGGCGTGGGATGCGAAGTCGGGGCAGATGTACGCTACTGAAATCGGGGACGGCGAGATTCAAGGAGTCGGCACCTTTCCCGAAGAACTCAATCTGATCCATCGTGGCGGCGATTATGGCTGGCCTCTGTGCTATGCCAACCAGCAGGAGAATCATGGGCTGGGCGGCAATCGTAACATCTGCGCCGATACCGACGGTGTGATCGCGCTGTTTCCGCCGCACAATACCCCTACTGGGCTAGCGGTATTCGATGACAAATTGATCGTTGCGCTGTGGGGCGGCACTCCGCCGCGTCTGGTCAGCGTCGATCCAACCAATGGCAGCGTCACCGATTATGCCAGTGGCTTCAAACGTCCGATTGCGTTGCTTGTACAACCCGATGGCAGCTTGCTGATCGTGGATATTGATGGCAATGCGTTATGGCGCTTGGTCAAAAACGTTTCTTGACCTCTCTAATGCAGATTTTTACATGGCTTTCCTCTGGATTAGGCTACTGTCTGGTTAATCTTGGTATCGAATGTGTCTGCTTATCATCATCCAAACAGACGAAATAAACTGACTCTCCGTGCGTAAGGTCAAATCTGGTGTTTTCAACAGATATGAAAGTGCTCCTGCACAGAGGAGGCTCTAGTAGAAATTCAAAGGTGCTGTCTTCGTGAAATGGGTCTAGTAACTCCGCATTCAATATTGCCAAGCGCTGTTCGTCCGTCAAAATACTGCATTTGACTTCTCCGATCTCATATGGAAAAGTAATTGCATCCTGTCCCATACGGATCTGATAGAAAGAAGGGAAGTAAATCAGCAGGAAAGCATAGGATTTGTCTCTCATTGGTGGATTGAATACTGGCATCTCCAACCTCATATACCACCGCATCACAGCAACCGCAATATGACCAGGCGCAATATGCAGGGTGACGAAATAGGAGTCGTGCAACGTGAATAAGACTAGGAACTCGTGCATAGACGATTTTGCCATGTCGTCCCACGGCAGGTTTCCCGTCAACAGCATTGATCCAAGCCAGTCTGGATAGTTTTGAAGTGACATAACCTATAATCATCCAAGTATATATCCGTTCTTTATAGCAGAATTTATGTCGTACTGCTATTCCCAAGCCATCAATAAAAATAGCCCTGACGGGTAAAATCGTCAGGGCTATTAGTTTTTATTGCTAGCGAGACTTCAAAGGCTACGCAGGGCTGGCAGCCGTACCAAAGCGTGGCGCTTCACCGGGCTGTTCACGCGGGTTGGGCTGCGATGGCTTGGGCGTATTGTCCTTGTTCTCTTTGTTCTGACGCTTGAGCCGCGCACTGCCCGGTTCGCCCATCAGTTCAAGGAATTCTTCGTAGTCAATCGTTTCCACTTCGAGCAAGCGTTGAGCGATCAGTTCTAGCTTGTCGCGATTTTCGGTCAATACTACCGTAGTCCGCTGGTGCGCTTCATCGACGATCTTCTTGACTTCTTCGTCGATAATCTCGGCAACCGCTTCACTGTAGTCGCGCTGCTCAGAAATTTCACGGCCCAAGAAGACCATTTCTTCCTTCTGACCGAACAACATTGGCCCAAGGCGCTCACTCATGCCGTAGCGTGTCACCATCGCACGGGCATAGCGAGTCACGGTAGAAAGATCGCTACCATTGCCGCCGCCAGCGCCTGTTGTGATGTCGCCAAAGATGATCTCCTCGGCAACCCGACCACCTAGCGCCTGTGCGATATGATCCTTGATCCGCGCACGGCTTTCTGGCCCCATGTCATCTTCTGGCACAGAAAGCACCGAACCGCCCGTCATACCACGCGGGATAATGGTGATCTTGCGAACTGGATCGCAGTAGGGCAGCACATGACCGACTACCGCGTGACCTGCTTCATGATAGGCCACCAGACGCTTCTGCTCTTCACTGATGACGCGACTCTTGCGCTCTGGGCCGAGGATGACCCGGTAGATCGCTTCTTCGCAGTCGCGCATGGAGATGCTCTTTTTGTTCTTACGTGCCGCAACAATAGCAGCTTCGTTGATCAGGTTTTCGAGATCCGCACCGACAAAACCGGGGGTTGATTTGGCAAGTATCATCAGGTCAACATCGGAGCCAAGCGGCTTACCGCGTGAATGCACCTTGAGGATTTGCTCACGCCCACGCATATCGGGACGATCCAGCACAACGCGACGGTCAAAACGACCCGGACGCAGCAACGCTGGGTCGAGAATGTCAGGGCGGTTAGTTGCCGCGACAATAATTACGTTGGTATCGGTATCAAAACCGTCCATTTCAACGAGGATCTGGTTAAGGGTTTGCTCACGTTCATCGTGACTGCCGCCTAAGCCCGCGCCACGATGACGGCCTACCGCATCGATTTCGTCAACGAAGATGATGCACGGGCTGTGGCGCTTGGCCTGATCAAACAGGTCACGCACACGGCTCGCACCGACACCGACAAACATCTCGACAAATTCCGAACCGCTGATGCTAAAGAACGGCACACCCGCTTCACCAGAAACGGCCTTCGCCAGCAAAGTCTTGCCTGTACCGGGGCTACCGACGAGCAGAACACCCTTCGGAATACGCGCCCCAAGCTGGATAAATTTTTCGGGTTCGCGCAGGAACTCGACGATCTCTTTCAGTTCTTCTTTGGCTTCGTCAGCGCCGGCAACATCTTCAAAAGTGACCGTGGGCTGGTCGCCAGTGAACATCCGGGCGCGGCTCTTGCCAAAAGACAAGGCCTGATTGTTGCTGCCCTGCGCCTGTCGCAACATCAGGTAAATAAAGCCCGCGATCAAAATCAGCGGCAAGATTCCGATTAACATCTGGAAAAACGGCAGAATTTCGCTGGGAGCCGCATATTCAATAGACAGCTTGCTGATTTGGTCAGCCGTTACGCCATAAGCCTGCAACTGCTGTTCTAGTGTCGAAGAGGGATCTTTGCGGGTGATGGCAGTCGGAGTGTTGTTGTTGTAGTTAACCCGTACTTCGTTCTGGTTGACTTGGATCGAGGCAATCGGATCGCCGCTTTTAATTTTATTGGCGAGATCGCTGATCTTGAGTTCTGAGGTCGCCGCGCCATTGTTGCGTACCCCAAAAATGATTGCGAGAACCGCAATTCCAATGAGCACATACACGAAAATGTTTCGGAGCCTTGAGCTATTCACCGAAAAGCCTCCCCACTCACATGGTAACAAACGTCATGGAAGTTAGCACCAATAAACGTGCTACCGCGTTTTCAAAAGTGATCCAAAAAAGATTATACCAAAATTTATCAGTAGATTATAGTAACTTTTGTATCACGAAGGTGTTCTAATAACCTTCTAACGCAGTTGCCCCTGAAAACTACAATTGACCCTATCCCTCACTCGATCCCAAAAACTAGATCAAGCCAGTGGATAGAGCCAATTGGTGAAACGACAAGAACGGCAATATACGCTATTGAAGCGATAGGCGATACTGAGACAAGCTTAGGTGTCAATAGGTATGACTATCGAACTTCAGTGTAAAACAATTGTAGAAGTCGCAAACAACAGGGCGATACCGAATACACTAGCCGCCATAAACAGAATGATCGACAGGATCATACGTTCACCTGCTGTCAGGCCGAAGATACGGCCTTCGCTCACTTCGTCGCGTCGCGCTTCTCTTACGTCGAAATCGGTTTCGAACTCGTCGGAAGTGACACTTCTCCGCAGATCATCATTATCAGACATTTCAGGTTTCCTTTCGGGTAATAGAAGCGTTCAACACATTACCAACTTTTGCTATTCATTGTAGTGCCGACTCGCCTGACTCGCCAGTTCAGATGGAACGTTTCCAGCCTCCCTCAACCAACCGAAAAATAATCACGACTGACTGTCCATCGGCAGTGGTCTGGACCGTTGCCCGCGAAACGCCATCGCTGCCGGGACTGATACTAACGGCTTGAACCTGTGGCGTAGACTGTGTTGGGTGTGCCATACGCTCCCGCATCTGTTCCAGCGCCGCCGGATTCGCAGCGTCCCACAGCGCTTGGAAACCAGCAACATCGTTTCGGGCGATCAGCGTTTTTTCAACTTCCAGTCGCCACTGGAAAAACATGCGCCAGTCCAGTGCCAGCAGTTCGATAGGCTGCTTGAGCGCTACCCCAACCACGCCAATATCGGTGGAGGGTGTAAGTGCGTGAATCACATTGACCAGTCCGGCGGTTCCATAGTGATCCTTTAGGCTTTGGATAAAGCTGACGCGGACTGGATCACCCCGCCCGACAAAGGTATAGGTTAGCCAGTCAATCGTCGCCTGACGCAGCCACGCCGCATCAGCGGTAGGGATTGGGCGCAGGTTGCTTGTGGCAAGATCGAAAGCACGAGTTGCTAACATCGCAGCGATAGAGTCTTCCATTTGGTCGGACAGGATCGTATCAACGCGAGTACGATCCCCTGACGCTAATGGTGACGGCACAAGTAACGTATTGTCCTTCTTTGAGTCCCACTGAACTTGATCCACCTCGTTGGCAGTGATCTCAACGGTGAGCTTTGGAACCTGACTGCATCCCAGATAGCCGCACGCGTCGCTCCACCATTTATCGACGCGGGAAGCCAACGCCTGCGCCAGTGGTGCGTCAAGTTGGCTATAGCTGATTGTGGAGACTTTGCCAGTCATATCCTTCTGGTCGCCCCAGAATGTAAAGTCGGAGGGAACATGCCGCCAGCCATCGTTGTAGCGCCAGTAAAACCAGACCGTTTCGTAAGTTACTCCATCAATAATTTCTTCAACCACCGCCCGCCCGCGTGAACCATCGATCTCGGTAGAAAGGACATTGCCGGTGAGCTTCACCGACGATTTGGTCTTGAGGTCTTGATAGCGTCGAAATCGTTCGATCTGATCCTGAAACCACGATCCACCCGGTGCGGTACGTTGAATCGCAATATACTGGGCAAAATTCCCTGCCCGCAAGTTTGCCGTCTCGGCCTGAACCGTCTCGATCAGTTCGCGTTTGAGCTGCTCGTCTACGGTATAGAGGCGATACCAGATCACTGCACCAATCGCACATAACGCGATCATAATCCCAAATGTAAAAAACAAGAGGCGTAAACGCTGCTGCCGTCGTTGTTTGCGCCCATCAGGATCTTCCCCTGAGCGATGACTTACCCGCTCGGAGTCAACTTCCCAGTCGAGTCTGATTCCCAATTACAATAATCCTCGTGTACATTTTCGCAAAGCTAGGCGCGTTTGAATACGCCCTTGTAATCAATCACCAAGTCATCACTATCCACGATGAGTTCTGCGGTGTAAGGTTTCGTCAAATTTTCGTATCGGTACGTTATATCATTTAGCCGTGTATAGCGCTGTACCACAGGAGTCAGGCTGAGGTCAGGGATACGAATCATTACCACTGTGGTCTCGCGGGCTTCGCCTGTCTGCAAAGCCAAGCGTTGGATAGGCAATGTATTGGTAAACGGCGTAACTGAAATATCCACATCAATACAGCCATCGAAATCGGAAGATAATGTCTTCCAATGTCCTGCATCATCCCGTTGCAAAACCAGACTTGCGCCGTTGATAACCTCCACACTGCATTCACGTACCACCCATGTAACATCACAACGGATTTTATAACTCACACGAAAAGGAGCAGCATTGTTATCGATGCCAATCACCCAAGCGTCTGCCAGAATGCCATCATCATCCTGTATAAGGCGTAGGTATTCAAACCCCGGCTCTTTGACCGGAGTCCACATCACATCACGTTTCATTGCTAGCCCCTTAATGTTACTTCACCCGCGAGAAGATGATGAAGTATACCGTCATCGTCTTGTAAGATCAGCGCTCCATTGTCGTCTACTCCCGCCACTTGCCCAGTGATCCCTGCACCAGCCGCATAAACGGTCACACGCTGTCCCAATGTTCCAAGCATCGCTCGCCATGTTTCCAGTAAAACTGACTCATCCACACGCATCGACCAATAATCGATACGGTGCAACAGTGTGTTTAGCAGCACAGCACGATCTATCAAGGTGTCGGTTACGGTTTCAAGGCTGATCGCTTTGTCTGCTAGCGGAGTATCAGTAAAGTCAACGCGCACGTTTAGGCCAATACCCAGAATCACCGCGCTGAGTGTGTTGCCTTGCCAGATGGCTTCGGGCAACACCCCCGCCACTTTACGGTTGGTCAGCATCACATCGTTAGGCCATTTCAGGCTCACTTTGCCGGGAGCCAATGGTTCCAGTATTTCGGCTACCGCTACCGCACCAACCATTGTGAGACGCGGTAAGCGGTCAGGTGTGACACGCGGACGAAGGATCATGCTCATTAGTAGCGCGGTTCCCAGCGGCGCAGACCATATGCGCCCAAAGCGTCCGCGCCCGGTGTTTTGCGCTTCCGTCAGCACTACTGATCCAGAAGGCGCACCATCAATTGCCCACTGTCGGGCAACATCGTTGGTGCTGCCCAGTTGCGGCTCGAAGCGGAAAGGGCGTGCGCCTAACGCATCGCGCAGCCGTGCGTCAGTGAATAGGTCGTCAGGGTCTGGCATTATTCCCCGTAGGGAGTCCAGATATTTTTAACCTGTGTCGCCTCACGGAGAAATTCGCTTCCTTCGCCCTGAGTGCGATCTGTCCAGTCGCGGTTGCGCCCGTAGTTAACCCATGTCCGCTTCATGTTCCCCGCCGATGCTGATTCGACCAACTTACTGCCGTCTGCTGTGCCGAAATACCACACTGAATCCACGTCTTCGTGTTCCGCTAATGTCTTGATCAGCGTGTCGCGATTGCCCGTAACAATATTTACGACTCCGGCTGGGACATCGGATGTTTCCAACACCTGATAGAAGTCCGTCGCACTCAGGGGATAGACCTCAGATGGCACAACGATAATGGTGTTGCCCATCGCAATGGCAGGAGCCATCAGGGAGACAAAGCCAAGCAGCGGAGCATCATCGGGGCAAGCGATACCGATCACGCCAATGGGTTCTGGAATTGCCAGTACCACGCCGCGCAATGGAGTCGCATGAACCTGTCCATCGAATTTATCTGCCCATGCTGCATAGGTGAACAGCCGCGAAATCGCCTGATCAACTTCGCTGTGTGCATCAGCATCGCTCTGTCCAGTCATGCGGATGAGGCGTGCGGTAAATTCATCCGCCCGCGCCGAGAGATTTTCCGCGATATAGTACAAAATCTGAGCGCGGCTGTGTCCAGTGGTAAAGCCCCATCTCTCGCCAGCATGAGCCGCTTCAACCGCATTGCGAATGTCCTTGCGATTGCCGTCGCCCACTTCTGTGATCAGGTGGCCTGCCGTATCTTTAACAGGGAGACTGTAGCCTGAATCGGGTCGGGCTTGCTTGCCGCCGATATACAGCTTCGGCGTGCGATCAATGCTCGGTAGAGTCGCAAGTTCAAGCGAAACGCCATTTGAGGATACAGAACTTTTATCTTTCTTAGGTGGGGGTGCAGCAGGCGATGGGGTCAATTCCCATGCCGCCCGCATATATTCGTACAACCCTTCCCTGCCACCTTCGCGCCCATAGCCACTTTCGCGATAGCCGCCAAACCCCGCTGCCGCATCGAACAGATTGGTACTGTTGATCCAGACTGTCCCCGCTTTGACTTTACGGGCCACGTCCAGTGAGAGGTTTAGGTTATCCGACCAGATGCTTGCCGCTAATCCAAACGGGGTATTGTTTGCCAACGCGACGGCTTCCGCCGGGGTACGAAAAGTCATGGAGACTAGCACCGGACCAAAGATTTCGACCTGAGCAATCGTCGAAGCAGGCTCGACATTGGTAAACAAGGTCGGCGGGAAGAAGTAGCCATCCGTCGGGCAAGACCATGACGGCTGCCAGAGTTCCGCCCCTTCTGCGACACCCTGTTCAACCAGCCGTTTGATTTTCTCTAACTGCACTGGGGCAACAATTGCGCCGATGTCTACGGCTTTATCCAGTGGATCGCCAACGCGCAGCCGTTCCATACGAGTTCGCAGTTTACCGATCAGTCGATCCGCGATACCTTCCTGTACCAACAATCGCGATCCGGCGCAGCAGACCTGACCCTGATTGAACCAAATCGCGTCCACAACCCCTTCGACCACGCTGTCGAGATCTGCGTCCTCAAACACAATAAATGGCGATTTGCCGCCCAATTCTAATGACAACCGCTTGCCGCTGCCTGCTGTAGCCTTACGAATAATCCGCCCGACTTCGGTAGATCCAGTGAACGCGATCTTGTCGATGCCAGCGTGATTGACGAGGAGTTCACCGACTTTGCCATCACCCGTGATGATATTCACGACTCCCGGCGGCAAGCCGATCTCATCGCAGATTTCCGCAAACTTGAGCGCCGTAATCGAGGTGAACTCGGCGGGCTTAAGCACAACCGTGTTGCCCATTGCCAACGCAGGCGCGATCTTCCACGACAGCATCAATAGCGGGAAATTCCAAGGGATAATCTGCCCCACGACACCAAGCGGAACCTCGTCTGGAAACTCGCTTTCCATAAGCTGCGCCCACCCCGCATGATGGTAGAAGTGGCGGGCGACCAATGGAATATCGAGATCGCGAGTTTCGCGGATCGATTTGCCGTTATCGATGGATTCCAGCACAGCCAGCAATCGCGAATGTTTCTGCACTTGCCGAGCCAACGCATAGAGGTAACGGGCGCGGACATGACCCGGAGTCTTGCCCCACGATTCAAAAGCGGTGCGTGCGGCTTTTACCGCCGAGTCCACATCGGCGGCTCCCGCCTGTGCGATCTGCGTGATGGGCTTGCCTGTTGCCGGATTCACACTATCGAAGTATTCACCGCCTGCCGGGGCAACCCATTTACCGCCGATATACATACGCATCTGTGGCCCGTGTTCCTTGAGCCATGCCTGTGCAATATTGGCGGCTTCAGGCGCAGGGCCATAGTCCATCGTATCGAATAGTTGGGCAATCTTCGTATCGGTCATGATCCACACTCTCTACAATAAAACTTTTTACTACCAAATTATCCCCATTATCCCGTAAAACATGGCATTTGCAATATGACTGAGGGCAATCATAAAGTGTATACCTACTCGTAACTAGGCAGTTACTCGAAATCCTGCAAATAAAACCTCATTCGCGCTGACGATTTAGGCTGTTGTGGTATACTTCACACACAAAATGCCGTAAAATTAACCTACGATTGCTACGGACAACATGCAACTATGACTCAGACTGACTTAACTGACCTGACCTTGACTGAAACGCTCGACAAACTCCGTTCGGGCGAGATCAAATCTGTTGAATTGACACAAGCCTACCTTGACCGCATCGCACAGCTCGATCCCAAACTTGATTCTTATCTGACGGTGACAGGTGAAAAGGCACTTGAACAAGCCAAACAAGCCGATGATCGCCGCGCCAAAGGTGAAGATGCGCCGTTGCTGGGCGTGCCATTGGCGATCAAGGATGTGCTGTGTACCGAAGGCGTTCGCACGACTGCCGGATCGCGCATGTTAGATACTTTCGTGCCGCCCTATACGGCAACGAGCGTGCAAAAGCTGTTTGATGCCGGAGCGGTAATGCTCGGCAAGGCCAACATGGACGAGTTCGCAATGGGGTCGTCAACCGAAAATTCGGGTTATTGCGTGACTCACAATCCTTGGAAACTGGATCGCATCCCCGGCGGCACGAGTGGCGGCAGTGCGGCGGCGGTCGCGGCGCATCTTGCTGTCGGCGCACTTGGCTCCGATACAGGCGGCTCGATCCGTCAGCCTGCCGCGATGTGTGGCATTGTCGGACTCAAGCCGAGTTACGGACGTGTGTCACGCTATGGCTCGATTGCCTTTGCTTCATCGCTCGATCAGGTCGGGCCAATGGGTCGCAATGTCCGCGACACGGCAGCACTGTTGAGCGTAATCGCGCAATATGATGATCGTGACTCGACCAGTATGAATATTCCTGCACCGGACTATGCCGCGTCGCTCACTGGCGATGTTAAAGGGCTGCGGGTTGGCGTTCCCAAAGAATATTTCGTAGCTGGAATGCAGCCCGAAGTGGAACAAGCTATTCGCAGCGCGATTGAACAGCTTCGCACCCTCGGCGCAGAGATCCGCGAGATTAGTTTGCCCAACACAGATTATGGCTTGCCCGTCTACTATCTGATCGCCCCAGCGGAAGCCTCGGCTAATCTCGCCCGCTTCGATGGCGTGCGTTACGGGTTGCGCGTTGCCGAACCAGATGGCATGTGGGCAACCTACAAAGCGACTCGCGGCAAAGGCTTCGGGCCGGAAGTCAAGCGGCGCATTATGCTAGGCACGTATGCGCTCTCGGCGGGTTACTACGATGCCTACTATCTCAAAGCACAAAAAGGTCGAACGCTGATTAAGAACGATTTCGACAAAGCCTTTGCGGAAGTGGACGTAATCGCGACACCGACTGCGCCCCGCACTGCTTGGAAGATCGGTGAAAAGACCAACGATCCGCTGCAAATGTACCTTGAAGATATTTTCACGTTGCCCGCAAGTCTGGCGGGTATCTGCGGGATCAGCTTGCCCTGTGGCTTCGATAGCGAAACTTTGCCGATTGGCTTACAGATTCTTGGCCCTGCTTTCGGTGAGGAAAAGATTCTGCAAGCGGCATATGCCTATGAACAATCAACAGATTGGCACAAGCGCAGCCCTGAATTTGTCGCTAGCTAGGATTGGTCAAAGGATGGGCTGCCGTTAATGCCGTGATTAATGTTTCTATTGTAGAGTAGAGGCGGGTACGTTGTCCCCTCAGCGCTGCCTCTCAACGATGATCCGTACAACACACAGGAGTTGGTAATGAAAGTGATTATTCCCCTCGCCGGATTCGGAACACGGTTACGTCCGCACACCTTCACCAAGCCCAAGCCATTGATGAATGTTGCAGGTAAGCCCGTGCTAGGCCATTTGCTCGATAAGATCGCCGGGATGGACATCGAGGAATACATCTTCATTGTCGGCTATTTGGGCGATCAAGTTGAAGAGTACGTCAAAAAAGAATACAAGCTAAACGCTCGTTTTGTCGAACAGAAGGATCTGCTTGGGCAAGCCCACGCGATCTGGTTGGCCCGTGAATCGCTAGATGAAGGCCCAGTATTTATCCTGTTTGTCGATACGCTGTTCGAGGCCGACCTATCCACACTTGGCAAGACGGATGCGGACGCGGTTATTTTTGTAAAAGAAGTGGAAGACCCGCGTCCATTTGGAGTCGTCACGCTTGACAAGGACGAAAATATTACGGGTTTTGTCGAGAAACCCGCCGTAATGGATAACCGTCTGGCAGTGGTTGGGTTATACTATTTCAAGAATGGTATGGCGCTGATCAACGCCATTCAGGAATTGATGGATCTCAAGAAAATGACCAAGAACGAGTATTTTCTGGCGGATGCAATGGACATCATGGTCAAAAGCGGTTGCATCTTCCGTACTGCGCCCGTTTCGGTCTGGCTGGACTGTGGCAAACCGGATACCGTGTTGGAGACGAACCGTTGGCTGTTAGAAAATGGTCGTGACAACACCGCAAAGGTCGTACACGGCGATGATGTACTCATTGTTGGCCCCGTGAACATCCACCCCAGTGCCAAACTCAGCCAATCGGTCATTGGCCCGCATGTGACCATCGGCGCAAATTCCAGTGTTACAGGCTGTGTACTGCGCGATACAATTATTGACGAAGGGGCAACGTGCAAGGATACCTTGCTCGAACAAAGCCTCATAGGCCGTAATGCCCGCGTTGAGGGTCGATTCCGCACGGTAAACGTGGGAGATTCCTCTGCGGTAGGCTTTTAGGAAAAAATTGTGACACCTACATTTAAAGCACAGGCGACGAAACGCAACTTTATCTCCGAGCGCGTGAACTCTGTTCCGCCATCGGGAATCCGCAAATTTTTCGATATTGCGGCGACGATGCACGATGTGATCTCACTCGGCATTGGTGAACCGGATTTCACCACTCCGCAGCATATCATTGATGCAGGCATCGACTCGCTGCATCGTGGCGAAACGCACTACACCAGCAATTCTGGCACACTCCAACTACGCCAAACGCTGTCAGATTACGTGGCAAAGCTGTACAACATTTCCTACGATCCTGAACATGAAATGCTCGTGACTGTTGGGGTTAGCGAAGCACTCTATCTGGCGCTCACGGCGATACTCAACCCCGGCGATGAAGTCATCGTGCCGGAGCCATGTTTCGTAGCGTATCAGGCGGAAGTTGTTTTTGCAGGTGGCATGGCGGTTGGTGTACCAACCTATGCCCGCGATAATTTTCAGGTTCGCGCCGAGGCCATCGAAGCGGCGATTACACCCCGCACAAAGGCTCTGCTGATCGGCTACCCGAACAACCCGACAGGTGCAGTGATGTCTCGCGAAAACCTTGAGGCGATCCTACGCATTGCGGAACATTACGATTTGCTGGTCATCTCCGACGAAATCTATGATCGGTTGGTGTACGGCGTGCAGCACACACAATTTGCCACGCTGGAAAACGCGCGGGAACGAACTGTCGTGTTAAGTGGTTTTAGCAAAAGTCACGCCATGACCGGCTGGCGGATCGGCTATGCGGCTGGCCCTGTCGAAATTCTGGATGCAATGCGTAAGGTGCATCAATATACGATCATGTCCGCGCCAACCATGTCACAGGTTGCCGCCGTTGAAGCGGTCATCAAAGGTGAGCCGGACGTGACTATGATGCACGATGAGTATGATCGTCGTCGTAAGTTGATTGTCAATGGCTTCAACGAATTGGGACTGACGTGTTTTGAACCGCGTGGCGCGTTCTATGCGTTTCCCAATATCTCGGCATCGGGCATGGATGAGCATGAGTTCGCAGACCGTTTACTCCAAGAGGAACGAGTCGCCGTAGTACCGGGCAGCGCGTTTGGGCCAAGCGGCGCAGGCCATGTCCGCGCTAGCTATGCCACCGCCTACGAGAAGATCGAGGAAGCACTCGAACGCTTGCAACGCTTCATGCAGCGTCACGGATAGTTCCTCATACACGACCACAAAGAAGTACAAAATAGATAGTTTCCACTGGTTTGGAGAAGGTTCGTGAACAGTACGATCTCTCCAAACCAGATGCAATTTGCATCAGAGAGCAGGCTTCACGAAAATAAGCACACAGTTATAAATACAGAAACGCGCAGGAGTGTAAATCATGACCGAAGTAATCATGAGACCATCGCAGAGCAACAATGAAGAACACCCGATTAATGCTCTCAAAGCGGAACTGACACGCCGCGTACAGGAACGCAAGCAGATCGAAGCGCTCATGGAAAAGTTCACGGGCAAGTTGTTTGACGCATTCGAGACGGCGATTGCCCAGACGACTGCATCGGGTGTGCCGGGGCTGAACAAACCACGCCGTATCCCGCACCCAGCGGGTGATTGGCGACAGGCGCTCCAGCTATACATCGAAGATTGGAGCGTAATCATTGTGCCGTTGGTCGGGGCGGCGTGGCCTAACCCGCGTGACGAAGCGCGTATCGCTGCGGTCAAGTTCAAGGAACCGTGCGGACGAATCGCGCTGTTTCTGGGCGACGAACCTAGCGCCGAGTCGTTTTATGACTTCCTGATTTTTTCCGACGGATCGTGGTTTGCGTGGGGATTTGGCTGGCCCCGCATTGATGACGATATTGACCTAACAAACTTCGAGACAATGGCCTTCGAACTGCTCACTGCTTTTGTCCGAGACATCCACACCACATGGCGACCTCGCCGGATTAACGTCAATGCAACCAACGGCACAGCGCTCAGTCAATCGCTGGATGCTAAGAAACGCGCCTATAATTTCGGCTTACCCGGCGACGAATAACCGCCTGATACGCAACAAAAGGATCGATAAGGGGATCTATGTCCACTGCTTATGAACCTGTGATCGGCTTGGAAGTCCATGCCGAACTTGAAACCAAGAGCAAGATGTTTTGCGGCTGTGCGGTAGTCGATAGCACCACCGCCGAACCGAACAGCGTTGTTTGTCCCGTGTGCTTGGGAATGCCCGGTGTATTGCCTGTCATCAACAAGCGGGCGGTTGAGATGGCGATCAAGGTTGGGTTAGCGCTTAACTGCCAGATCGCGCTGCGAAACCAGTTCGCCCGTAAAAGTTACTTCTACCCGGATCTACCCAAAGGCTACCAGATCAGCCAGTACGATCTACCCTTAGCCGTCAATGGCTGGATGGAGATCGATCTACCCGATGGATCGACCAAACGGATCGGGATACGTCGCGCCCATCTCGAAGAGGATACGGGTAAGCTGACCCATGTTGGCAATAGCAGTCTGGTCGATTTCAATCGTGGCGGTGTGCCGCTGCTAGAGATCGTCTCTGAGCCAGAAATTCGCACACCCGAAGAGGCCGAGGCCTACGCCCGTAAACTGCGCGCTATTCTACAATATCTAGGTGTGAACAGTGGCGATATGTCGAAGGGCGTGCTGCGCTTCGAGGCGAACATCAGTGTCCGTCCGGTGGGCAGCGACGAATTTCGCACGCGCACCGAGGTAAAAAACCTGAACAGCATCCGTAGTATGCAGCGGGCTAGCGCCTACGAGATCGAGCGACAGGGCAAAGTCTACGATGCGAATGGTACCGTCAATCAGGCCACCTTGGGCTGGGACGATGCACGGCAAGTGACCGTCGTTCAGCGCGAAAAAGAAAGCGCCCACGATTATCGTTACTTCCCTGAACCCGATTTGCTACCGTTGGCGATCAGCCGTGAATGGGTTGAGGAAATCCGCCGCAGTTTGCCAGAACTACCCGATACAAAGCGGGATCGCTTTATCAAACTTGGACTGAGCCGCTATGATGCGTCAGTGTTAGTTGCCGAAAGCGCTGTTGCTGATTACTTTGAGCAGGTGCTTGCTGCTGGAGCCGATGCCAAGAAAACCGCCAACTGGATTATCAATGAACTGTTTGCCCGCATGAACAAAACAGGACTCGATCCTGAAGCGGTAGGCAGCACGAAAGTTACGCCTACGGCACTAACCGCGCTAATCAAGTTGGTCGATGCTGGCACGATCAATAATAACGCTGCCAAGAAAGTACTTGATTCGCTCTATGCCGAAGGTGGCGACCCCGAAACATGGGTTAAGACGCTGGGACTAGAACAGACTCGCGATACGGGCGCTGTCGAAACCGTCATCGAATCGATCCTTGCAGCAAACACGAATGAAGTCGCTCGTTTTTGTGCGGGTGAGGAGAAAGTCCTCAAGTTCCTACTGGGTCAGGTGATGCGCGAAGGCAAGGGTAAATTCCCGGCGGATCTCGTGCAGCAGACTCTTACCGAGAAACTCAAAGCGCGCTGCCCTTAAATCTCGATCAGGCAATTTTACGTTGATTTACGCATAATCTTGCGCTAAAGGAACTTGTGTTCTATAATTAAGGAATTGTAAACCGCTCATGTATTATCGCGTAAATACTCAGATCGTGGTTGTACGGTCTGTGAAATAAACCGTAGAGGAGTACCGAGAGATGACTTACCAACAGACAATTATTGTGGGAAACGTAGGCCGCGATGCTGAATTGCGTTATACCCCACAGGGGTTGGCAGTCGCCGATTTCAGTGTTGCCGTGAGCAAGGTAACGGGCAAAGGCGAGTCCCGCAAGGAAAAAACGACATGGTTCAAAGTTACCGTTTGGCGTGACCGTGCCGAAGTTGCCGCGCAATACATCAAAAAAGGTATGAAGATCATGGTCATCGGCGAGATCGATGCGAGTGCTTATATCGGAAAACAGGACGGCAAAGCAATGGCTTCGCTAGAACTGACCGCCAATGATTTCCATTTCCTTGACAGCAAACGTGAATCAGGCGGCGGGGAATATCAAGGCGCACGAAGCAATGGTGGCGGCGATATGGTCGAGGACAGCGGCGATATTCCGTTCTAAGCGCGATAGCAAAAATAGTTTGGTGTAGAGATTTGTTTGGCGGTCACAGCGAGACGATTATTGCCGTGACCGTTTTTGTTAACGGGCCAAATTCGCTGACCACGTACTTAGCACACTGAGCCACAACGGGAACAACCCAAGTACTGCCAGAAAAGCGACAATTGCCAGCACAATCGTGACCAGATCAATAGCGGGTGGTGGCGGGGTAATCTGATATTCAGGGGTATAAGGCCGTGAATTTGGATCAGATTCGTAGCTGTCTTGAGGTGCATATACTGGGGTGCGCGGTTGGTAGGCCGCGTTTGACGGCGGAATTTGACTGAGCGAAACGGCTGGAAACGGACGCGGCGTGCCGTGCGGCGGTGTGCTGGGTACGTTGTTGGACTTCGGCGGCATATATGGAGTCTGTGGCGGTGGAGCAACGTAAGCTGTTTGAGGTGGTGGCGTATTGGTTCGCTGCTGCACCGACGGCACAGCCCCCTGCGATGATGGAATCGTGGGGTAAGCCCCCGGACGCGGCGCAACATTCGCAATGTTAACTTGTGTGATCGGGGTTGCGCTGGGCGCGGGCGGCGGCTTGACAGGCGCACCGTTGGAGGTCACGTCTTCGCCTTGCTTCTGATAGGTGATCAGGATACGCCCCAACTGGTCAGCCGTGCGATAGCGGTTGGCTGGCTCTTTGGACATTACTTTATAGATAATGCGGTCAAGGTGAACAGGTACATTCGGGTTCAACTGCATGACATGTGGCACTTCGTCGCGAATGTGAGCCAATGCCAACTCCTGCTGATCGTTGCCATTGTAGGGCAATTTGCCAGTCAGCATCTCGAACAACACAATGCCAATCGCATACACATCCGAGGCAGGAGTCGGAGTTTCGCCGGAAGCCTGTTCCGGTGCAAAGTAATGTGGGCTACCCCACACCACACTCTGTTTTTCTTCTGGCTGCGTAACCGAAAGCGCCTGTGCAATACCAAAGTCGGTGACTTTAACCGTGTCATCGGGCGTGACCAACACGTTTTGTGGCTTGACATCGGCATGGACTAATCCAGCACGGTGGGCATAGCCAATCCCGGCGCAGATTTGAATGCCAATGTGCAGCGCCCGATCAACAGAAAATGGCGCACTCTCGCGGATCAGCTTCTTGAGATCTTTGCCCTCGACGTACTCCATCACCATGTAATAGGTATTGCCATCTTGTCCCACATCGTGAAGCGTGACAATGTTGGGATGGGCGAGGTTCGCGACGTTGCGTGCTTCCTGACGAAAGCGCGTCAGGAACGACGGATCGCCAGTCAGGCTGGGGCGCAGAATCTTGACAGCAACCGTTCGCCCCAGTTGCAGATCCTGTGCTTTATAGATCACTGCCATGCCGCCCGATCCCTGCTGTGAGATCAGTCGGTAGCGTCCATTGAGAAGGGTTTCTTGTGCTGCCATAATGCCTTCATTGTACACACAAATGTTTCTGAACGAAAGCTATTCGGTAATTATTCGGTGCATTTCCTAGGCAATCATGCAAGAGCGCCGTATACCACTGATCTCACCCCTTGCAATTATATTTCTTGATCAATCCAGTGTCGCCAATTTTGGCAAACGATTGACAGGCTAACGCCTCTGTATCTCTGAAGGTGGGAGCCATGACCATCAATTTGGTGAACACAGTAGCGGCGGCTATATAGTTACCTGCCACAAGGTAGCCTTTCCCATCCAGATAAAGTTGCGCCACATTGATAGTGAACGCCCAATCTGTATCGGCTAGCGAACGAATCTTCAATGCTTTCTGGATCACGACGACCATTTCGCTCAGACGACCATCGGCCTTATAGCGATCCCCTTGCGCTTGATAGGCAACCACCAGTGCATCCTCGACTTCCTTCCGATGGAAATCTGGATCAAGACCGCGCAATGGTTCGAACCACTTCACCGTCTCGTCATAGTTGTTGAGGCGCACAGCGGTTTGACCCTGTACATACAGCGTCTCGCGTAGATCGTTGCTGGTGGCGGCAAGCGTCGGGGTAAGGGGCGCAGCGGTTGTCGGTTGGATTGTCGGAGTTGAAGTTGCGCCCGGTGTCGGGGTAGCGCTCAAGGCAAGTTTTGCGGAACTCATGCAAGCCGTCATGCCGGGATAGTAGGGCTGCGCCGTCTCGACATATTTGCAGCGTTCATTGCACAACTCGAAACGCCCATTGGCGCAATCTTGACTCGCCAAGGTCGCCTGTGCGCCGAGAGTCCCGACTAGCGCCGCCGCCTTGCGAGACTGCGACTCGGTTACACCGTCGCGCCATCCCGCTAACCCAGCTAGTCCTATCGCGGTCACAAATAGGCACGCAAACGCGATCAGCACCGTGCCGATCAACAGCGTATTGCCGCAGCCGGAACGTTCGGCAGGTCGCTCAAACTCCGTGACCACTGGTTGACGCGGATTCGTATCCTCAAGTGTGATCGCAGGTTCTTTTACCGCCGGACGCGGACTGGTATCTTCCAGTGATGAGGCGGGTTCATGTTCCAAGTTTGCCAACAGATTTAGCCCTTGTCAGATAACAGAAATGCCCGTTGGGGCAACGAGCATGAGCATTATAACGTGCCATGTTGTCTCTGTCGAAGATACCCGCCCTATGATTTGCGGACGATTGGTGGGTGTTCGTGCGGGAAACCCCTAGAATTGATCTAAACCGATTGATCCACGTTGATCCAAACTGAGCGATAGACCCACTGAGGTAACTGTGAACAAAATCAAACGTATTGAACCGGGAACAAATCAGGAGTCGGTTTGGGATTATCCCCGCCCGCCGCGTCTGGAACGCAGCCTCAAACACATCCGCGTCGAGTTTAACGGCGTGACAATTGCCGAGACAAGCCGCGCCTACCGGGTTCTCGAAACTAGCCACCCGCCCGTCTATTACATTCCGCTGGAAGACATCAAACAGGAGTACCTTATCCCCGGCGCGGGTCAGAGCTTTTGCGAGTTCAAGGGCGAAGCCTCGTACTACACCGCCAAAGTCGGGGACAAAATGGCTCAGAATGTCGGATGGTTCTACAAAAACCCGACAGCGGGCTTCGGCGTGATCAAGAATTATGTGGCGTTCTATCCAGCGCGAGTCGATGCGTGCTACATAGACGATGAGAAGGTGATCCCACAGGCGGGCAATTTCTACGGCGGCTGGATCACCCATGAAGTTGTCGGGCCGTTCAAGGGCGAACCGGGTACATCAGGCTGGTAGTATTCGGGCGAGGAATCTTCTTAGCACCATCAGGATAAACGCATCAAAATTCACCTCACCCTAAATCCCTCTCCGTAAACGGCGAGGGACTTTCAGAAGGGCTTGACTCCCCCTCGCTGCGTGCGGAGAGGGGGTGGGGGGTGAGGTGAATTATTGCCCTCTTAGCGCCACGCCAAATGTATTGACAAGTTTTCAAAAACCGTGATACAGTATCGCCATATAAAAGAAGTGCCCCTGCGCTGCTTGAACAGCCAGGGGCGTGATGCACCTAAGTAGGAGGCGCATAATGTCCGATCATACCTCAAACTCGGTTTCTTTTCCCACCAACCCCGAAGACAATCGTCCACTGCCCGAACTCATTGCCGAAGCCTATGGGTTTCCATTAGCGTACCATGATCACGAGGATGGCAATCGTTACTATGCCGTTCAGGATTGGATTTCTGGCGTAGCTGAACCGCCCAACCCTACTAATTTTTGGGCAATGATGAAGAAGCGTTTGGCAAAAGCTAACGTTGGACTATACATCCCATGTGTACAGTTGCCGTATCGCGCCACCAATGGTCGCACTTATAAAATGGATCATGCTCAAGCCGAAACGCTATACCAAATCACACAGCGCATGGATGCTCAAACAGGTCTGCGCGACAAAGTGTTGAATTTTCTGGCGCAAGCGGGTGTTACGCTGGACGAAATGCGTATCGATCCCGATAAAGCGCTAGACGCGGGCATTCGAGGCTATAAGCGCAAAGGCAAAACCGATAAGTGGATTGAAACTCGGTTGCAAAGTAAAGCGCAGCGGCTTAACTTCACCGCCGCGTTTCGGCGCTCCATGCGGCAAGATCCGCAGCAGTGGCAATATGCTGTGATCACCGATGAAATGCGCTTGGGATTGTGGAAGCGTTCAACCGCCGCGCTCAAGACTCAAATGGGCTTGACCAAAAACGATAATCTGCGGGATCACCAATCGGATATTGCCATCGCCTATGAGTTACTCGCGGAGCGCATCTCGGCCTATGAACTTGATCGGGAGCGCGATTTAGAATTTGATCAAGCGAAAAAGATTGTGCGGACCAACTCGGAGTCTGTGGGCAAACACGCCGAAGAAACAGGTCGCCGCTTGGGGATCGATATTGCCACTGATCAGCCGTTGCTGCCGGGGAATGTGTAGTTTCTGTAGGCGGTTTTCCTCACCCTAAATCCCTCTCCACTCCGTAGAGAGGGATTTTCAGACTCATCTTATTCCCCGTGTTACTTCGTAACATGGGGCTAGTTTGCTCTTTGCCTCACCTCTTAGATCCTGATTGAGCCAAAAGTGATTATCATGTGCTAAGAAAGTCAAAAGGCATAAAAATGTCGCAGTTGATGCATAACATCATCCCGCGCTATACGAAGTATCCATCCAATCCCTAATCCAAAGACTTGGAATGTCTTCTTCAAACTCTTCGAATGCCAACTGGATCACCTGTATAAGGGTGCCAACGCCATTCTCAAGACTTGGCAGATTAGTGGCAAGTAGTGAAATAATGCCGTTTTTGTAGTGGTTTTGATAAGGTGAATAAATCTCTATCTCAACTTCGTAAGCATCTATACCATACTCCAACGGTTTAATCTCAAATTGAACCCCAACATTTTCTCGGCCTTGATTCGCGCTTTGTACTTTGATTCCCCACTCAATCCCTATCTGCGCCAAAGCAGATTGCAGCCGTTGTGCCACAAGCAACTGGTCAGGATGGGTAATACAAATCGATTTGCCGCTCAGAAGGGTATATCCCCCGTAAATATTGATTACAAGAAACTTAGGATAGGGGAATACTCGATTGAATGGAGGATAAATCGCGTCAGAACCATCTAAATCTCCTAGCCTAACTGCATCGTTATTCGCCATCTTTTGTACCTTTTGACTTCCTTAGCCCATCATAATCGCATTTTACCTTATGGCTACATCTCCCTGAAACACCGATTGAGTCAAATTCTTTTACCATTGTCTGCTTCCATGATCCTAAATGATGCTTATTATATGTGATTTTGCCAATAGATTTGCCCTAATCCAAATGCACATTCTCAACAAACAAACTGACCTGATGGAGCATTTCCATCAGGTCAGTATCATGCTTAATTGGCTAGCGTTGGCGATCTGAGGGTTAGTCTACGACTTCGCCTTCGATCACGTCTTCACCGTTGTTGCTACCGGGTTGACCATATCCGGCTGGCCCTGCGCCAGCCGCACCTGCGCCCGGCTGCTCGTACATGCTCGCGCCGATCTGCTGGATGCTGCGCTGTAATTCCTCTACCGAAGCCCGCATCTTGTCGGTGTTATTGCTTTCTTTCGCCTTTTTCACCGCGTCGATCTGCTTCTCGATGCTCGACTTCAAGGTGGGGTCAACCTTGTCAGCGAAGTCGTGCAGAGTCTTTTCGGCGGTGTAAATCGCTGCGTCCGCGAGGTTGTTAGCTTCGATCTCACCCTTGCGCTTTTCGTCGGCAGTCCGATTGCGCTCGGCTTCCTTGACCATCTGGTCGATCTCGGCTTCGCTCAAACCACTGGATGCCGTAATAGTGATGTGCTGAGCGCGGGCTGTCGCTTTATCCGTCGCGGAAACGTTCAGAATACCGTTCGCGTCGATGTCGAAGGCCACTTCGATCTGCGGCATACCGCGTGGGGACGGTGGAATACCATCCAAAATGAACTTACCGAGAGTCTTGTTATCGGCAGCCATCGGACGTTCGCCCTGAAGGATGTGAATTTCGACCTGCGTCTGACCATCTGCCGCCGTGCTGAAGGTCTGTGCCTTCTTGACCGGGATGGTGGTATTGCGCTCGATCAATGGAGTCGCTACGCCACCCATCGTTTCGATGCTCAAAGTCAGCGGAGTCACGTCTAGCAGCAGCACGTCCTTGACTTCGCCGCCGAGAACACCCGCCTGAATCGCCGCGCCGATACCGACTACTTCGTCGGGGTTAACGCTCTTGTTCGGCTCTTTGCCAAACAGCTTCTTGACCGCTTCGTGTACAGCAGGCATACGGGTCATGCCGCCGACCAGCACGACTTCATCAATGTCACTGGGCTTTACGCCAGCATCGTCCAACGCCTTTTTAACGGGCGTGATCGATTGCTCAATCAGGTCAGCGGTAAGCTGTTCCAGTTTGGCGCGGCTCAGGGTCATAACAAGGTGCTTGGGGCCGCTAGCATCCGCAGTCACAAACGGAAGATTGATCTCAGCCTGCATGGTGCTAGAAAGCTCTTTCTTAGCGTTCTCAGACGCTTCCTTGAGCCGTTGCAGTGCCTGACGATCTCCGCGTAGGTCGATGCCCTGTTCTTTCTTGTACTCGTCAGCGATCCAGTTGATGATACGTTCGTCGAAGTCGTCACCACCGAGGAATGTATCCCCATTGGTAGATTTGACCTCGAACACGCCATCACCTACGTCAAGGATCGAAATGTCGAACGTACCGCCGCCAAGGTCATAGACGGCAATCGTTTCGTCGGCTTTCTTATCCAGCCCATAGGCGAGCGACGAAGCGGTTGGCTCATTGATGATACGCATCACGTCCAGACCAGCGATCTTGCCCGCGTCTTTGGTGGCATTGCGCTGGGTGTCGTTGAAGTACGCCGGAACCGTGATTACAGCCTGCTCGACACTATCGCCCAGATATGCTTCTGCGTCAGTTTTCATCTTGCTCAGAATCATGGCGCTGATCTCCGGCGGGCTGTAGTCCTTGCCGCCCATCGCCACGCGCACGTCACCATTCGGCGCAGCGCTCACCTTGTACGGCACCATTTTGAGCGCCTTCTGTACTTCGGCATCGGTGAACTTGCGACCCATAAAACGCTTGATCGAGAAAACTGTGTTCTCAGGATTAACAACGGCCTGACGACGTGCAGCTTGCCCAACCATGCGCTCGTTTGTCTTGGGGTTGACAGCAACCACCGACGGCAAGAGTCGGTTGCCTTCAATGGTGGGGATTACTGTCGGCTCGCCGCCTTCCATGACAGCCATGACCGAGTTCGTTGTCCCCAAGTCAATACCGATAATTTTACTCATGTGGATACTCCTTCAATTTAGGGTTGTGGGTATAACTGTTCAGAGGATATTTAACTAGCCACGCGCACAATCGCAGGTCGCAGCATTTTATCGCCGTGTATGTAGCCTTTTTGCAGAACCGCCGTGACGTGTCCACTGGGAACATCGCTAGACTCATCTTGACCAATAGCTTCGTGGTGTTCGGGGTTAAATTCCTCGCCGATTGGATTGATGACTGTGATGCCAGTGTTTTCTAGCAGCGTAACTAGTTTTCGGTGGATCAAACCGAAACCTTTGATCACTTCGTCATTGGCTTTGTTCGCCGGGACGTTAGCAATAGCGCGATCAAAGTCGTCAATCACGGGTAAGAGCTTACGCAGCGTATCAACGGAGGCGTTTTGGTAAACCTCTTCGCGTTCTTTTTCCGCCCGCTTCCGATAATTAACAAAATCGGCACGGGAGCGCTGCCAGCCGTCCAAATACTCAGCAGCTTTCGCCTGTGCGCCAGCCAGTTGCATTTCTATACTAGCCTCCTGTGAGTCGGTGGGTGCGGCGTTGGACGCGGCCTCTGTGGAGTTAGAGTGAACGGGCTTAGTATCCTCGGCAGAAGGGGCATCTACTGTCCGCTGCTGGTTTGGCTCGGCCTCGTTGGCTTGTTCTTCAGGCAGGGTATCGCTCATACGTCGCTTTTCCTCCGATAATTTTCACACAAAAAGGGATAGCTCTGTTGCAGCTTTCCCGTAAATCAACTTAAACACAGTGTAGCGTTTCTGTAATAGAATTTCGTTAACGCTTGCATAAAATCGTGTAGGAATTGTCTGGCTACTGCTTGGCAAGCACATCGTCGGATAGGCGTTATGGTTGTGTAACGCTTATTAAGAAGTAGGTTAAACAGCGGCAAAGCGGAGAATTTGTATCGTTATGGGTTAACAATGAGTTCCCCCTTTCAGAAGGCGAAAAGGGGAACCAAAACCGCGACAAGGCTAGCTTAAGGCGAATACTCTACGCAATAGTCACTTCATCGCATAAATACACATCCTGAATGGCACGTAGCAGCGCCGCGCCTTCCGCCATCGGGCGCTGGAATGCCTTGCGCCCGCTGATCAGACCCATACCACCAGCGCGCTTGTTGATGACGGCTGTCGTGATCGCCTCGTCAAAGTCGGCGGCTCCGCTTGCCCCGCCAGAATTGATTAATCCGGCGCGACCATTGTAGCAGTTCAACACCTGATAGCGCGTCAGATCAATTGGATTATCGCTGCTCAATTCGGTGTAGATACGTTCGTCGAGCTTGCCATAGGACGAATTGCCCGTATTGAGCGCTTTGAAACCGCCATTGGTAACAGGCAACTTTTGCTTGATGATGTCGGCTTGAATCGTCACGCCAAGGTGGTTGGCTTGTCCGGTCAGGTCTGCCGAGGTTTCGTGATTGATGCCGTTGACCTTGAAACCGTTATTACGGGTATAGCACCATAGCACCGTCGCCATGCCAAGTTCGTGGGCACGGTAGAACGCCTCAGAAACTTCGACAAGTTGACGGGTGCTTTCCTCGGAACCAAAATACACAGTCGCGCCAACCGCTACCGCACCCATATCCCACGCTTGATCAACTTGCCCAAACATGATCTGATCGAACTTGTTGGGGTAGGTCAGCAGTTCATTGTGGTTGATCTTGACGAGAAAAGGAATCTTGTGAGCGTACTTGCGCGATACGGCCCCTAGCACGCCAAATGTTGAAGCAACCGCGTTGCAGCCGCCTTCAATCGCCAGTTCGACGATGTTGGCTGGATCGAAGTAAGCCGGATTCTTGGCGAAGGATGCTCCCGCTGAATGTTCGACACCCTGATCTACGGGCAGGATCGATAGGTAGCCTGTCCCGCCCAAACGACCATGATCGAACATCTGCTGCAAACTGCGTAAAACTTGTGGATTGCGATCTGAACCCGTCCACACTTCGCCAACGAAGTCGGGGCCGGGCAGATACAGGTGTTCCTTACTCACTTTGGGGGTGTGGTTGAGCAGGGTATCGGCTTTATTACCTAATACAGACACGATCTTGTCAATCGTGTAAGTTGTTGTCATAGGATCGGCAACAGCCATGATTGGCTCCTTTCAATGTCATTGTCCAAAATATTCATAGGTTATTTTATCCCGCAATTGGAACATGGACTAGTGACTAATAGGTGGATACTCCTCCTAATCTAACATAATACACGTCGGAATAATCCCCTACTTGTGATCCTCAGTTATTGCGTAGGGGTAAGCGTCAACGTCAATGTGTGCATATCGCCGAGATAGGGCAGCAGCGCTGTCAGCCAGATCTCCGAGATTTTCGCGTAGCCGACGGAGGACGGATGCAGCCCGTCATTGGACATCATTCCGGGATTGTCGAATAACCCCGGCTGCGATAGATCCACAAGTATCGCGCCATACTGTGCAGCTTTCTCCGCGATCACTTTGTTATAGGCGATAGCCCGCCGTGAGAGACGAGCCAGATCCGGCTCCAAGGTACTGGAGTCTTTGTACCATGCGACTTGAGCCGCAAGCATATAGCTCCCATCCTGAATCGTGGCGCGTTTGGCGGGATCGTCAAGCAACGCGATAGCTAGAGTCGCCCCGCGACCTTGCAATGTGTGCAAAATGGTGTCGATATTCGCCGTGAAAGTTTGCTGTTGGCTTTGTTCTTCCTCGGTAGCGTTGTGAAAGATCAAATCGTTTAGTCCAATCCAGATACAGATGATTTGCGGTGGGGGATTTTCCTGCGCCAGCAGTGTCAGTTCGCTCGGATTTGTGTTGTCGCCATTGACCAGTTGGGTCGAATCCCATCCCGGCTTCCCTAGATTCTTGACAATTGAGTTGGGGCGTAGTTTGATGACCGAGACAATCATCATTGCTGGGTAGCCGCCCGCTTCGGGAACCCTAACCCGTTCATCGCCGTAGCCTTGAGTCTGGCTGTCGCCCAACGTGACGATTTTTATTGCGCCGGGGCTAACGGTTGGTGGAATGGTTATCGCTACTGGATGAAGTGTGCGCCGCGACACGACAATTCCTACCGCCAATAGAATCAACACAAAAGACAACATAAAGTAGTACTGTCGTACAAACGTTTTAGGCACAGGCCAAGCCTCCTTCGGATACAAGCCAAGGGCAACCGCATCAAGTGCAAATACAAGAAATTTTCACTTCACCCCGTCCCTTTCTTTGAACTCCGTGAATGACGAGGGACTGAGGGTAAAGTAAATTTTGCTACGTTTGCCCTTCGCGAACCATCCTGATTATACCCATCCCCACTGGAAAATTTGAGGTAGTGTATAATTTAATAAATTATGGTAAATCCAGCACTGTCATCCTGTGGGCTATGAATTCAAACAACTACGACTACGACGAGGCCAAGCAATTAACAGCCCTGAGCCTTCAAAAGCTCATCGATACCACTGAGCATTTAACCCACCTTTCGCTGAATGATCGCAGTGCGCTCATTGAGGAGATTTCGCGAGTTCTCCCGGCGGGCAATGTTCCGAGTCTGGTGGCGGCGGGTCTTGCCAACTTGCCGGGACGCACCGTATCCGTCGCCGAAAATCGCCGTAATCTGTCCTTGCTCATGCAGGGGATGCAAACTTTCCTCGACAAGGCCGTCTATCAGACCTTTTTTGTTGGGCCAGCCACGATACTTTCCGCGTACCAAATGCTGCTTACGCTGGCGGGCAAAGACCTGAATGAGTCGTTCCCAGAAGGCACATGGCAGTTTTATGTCGAATTTGGCCTGCGGGAAGACAGCGGACGGCATACCTGTGAAACCAACGGTTTTCAGAAAACATTGGAACAAGAGGGCATCAAGTTAAGCGCTACCGACGAAATGGCCTGTTGGGTCACGGCGAGTGCGTGGCTGCTGGATTGCTATCCAGTGCTGCTGGCAAACGAATGGATCGAACATGTACGCTTACAACAGATCGAGACACTACTGGTAGATCACACCATTTCGCAGCGTTGGCTGAAGTTACGCCCCTATACGGTTCCCGTTGGTGGGCCTTCCATCGATTTCACTGATTACCGTAAGTCTGTGTTCGAGGAATTTTGTAACAACCTGCTTGCCAATGTGAACCCCCGACTACGCAAAAAGATCGAGGACGCATGGAACGATAAACAGGCGGTAGCCCGCCGTGCCAGTGAAATCGTGGCCTACCAGCACCAACTGTCGATCCGTGCTACGTTGCAACCTGCCGAACACAGTGATTCGCGGGTGCCGATTGATGCGAAACGGTTATCGATTGCCACGATTGTCAACAAGCGGTATTACCTCGTAGACCTTAACAATCATCTTTCGCTAGAACGCGCCCGGTTAGAGGGTGCTGCGATTACCCGCGATAAGCCGGATGTTCCCGCTTCGACACTCGATAAGCTGTTATGTGTTGCCCACCGCCGCGACCAAATGCCTCTGCGTCGGGGTCTGCCCGAATACACAAAAGCGGAACTAGAACGACTGCGATTGGCTCCCATCATCCTGAACTGGGATCAAGCTCCCTCGGAGTGGCCTCTAGTCGATATTCGTGGTGGCAGACGCGGCATTGGCGATCAGGCGCTGACGATTTTTCGCGCCTCGCACAGTACAGTCTTTGATATGTCGCATATCTTCTTCGATGGTCCATGGGGGATGGCAGTTGCCGAGATCCTAACGGGGCAAGCGATCCACTTTGCGCGTCAGTTAGTTGGGGTGGGCAAGGTCGGGACTCTAACGGGTTCACATGGGCTAGATTTTGAAGCGCCGCCGAACTTCGCCACGCAAGCGCGTAAAGTCCAGCTTGCACCGGAAGTCAGTGGCGAAACGACCCTCGCGGATCTCAAGCTGATCCAGCAGGTGCAAGGCAGTTTGCGTCGCCGCAACGCGGATCTCAAGCTGACGGTGAACGACATTTTGATTTTGCATCGGGTGTTGTTCAACCAGAAATATCAACCCTCGACGGAGCTAATGGTCGCATTGCGTCAATTGGCAGCCAGCAGCGATACCAAGTCCGCGCAGGCCGGACACTTGGCGCTGGCGACTCTCGAAGAAAGCCGCAACGCAAACCCTTCATTGTTAATTCCCATTGATGCTACTAGTGTCAATCCTCGTGAGCGGATCTCACCCACGACATTCCGTAACCCGTTTAATAACTTACTACAGCAGCACCAAACCGCTTTAACAGCATTGGAAACACTGGATAGCGCGAGCAAGTTCGGGAAAGCATCTGCGGCGAATTCATTTGGAAATGCACGACGTGACTATTTTTCTACACTGTATGCTTTTGGACAGCTTCTTTCTCGCTACAAGAATGTTTCGTTGAGCGGAGAAAGCATCAGCACGACGACGATCAAGCTGTTGGCAGGCTTACCCAGCCCTGTCCAGCGCATGTTAGATAGTTTACCCGGCACCTTCGATGTCGTGAACGATGTCGTCAAAGGGCAGGAAGTGTTTAGCAATGTAGGCCGTGTATCGGTAGCCTCATCACTCACACGCTTTAACACTGCCAAAGATGATAACGAAAAGAAAGTGCTAGCATGGGGGATCATGACCGATGCACAGGGAGTGATGCACATTTCGCTGCGCGATGCCCGTCCACACGTCATAGCGATGGTCAATGCCAAGCAGGAAGCGTTGGCGCGACGGATGGCGCAAGAATATGTCGATGCCTTTGCCATAACCATGAACGATTACCTCGAAGCGCTGCTGCGGATTTCACGCGCCAAAACTCGCGGTGATATATAAGATCCAAACGACCCTAATTTGTATCCTAAATGCGATACGCTATATCCTTTAGTGAATGATTGGTAACTAATGTTTGGGTAGGGAGGGTTTTAGGGATGAGTACGACTTCAAGCGAACTAACAGCGGAACTGCAACTTCTGTCAGACGCATGGGAATGGCAGGCCAGAGAGGTTCGACCTATCGCTGATGCAGAAAATGACCCGATTTTGACGGCACGACGCATCGGCAGTTGCGACACTTTCGAAGACGTTGCCGCACAGATTAGACACCGTATGCAAAGGAAAGAGCACGGTATCAGCCCTGACGAGGATTGGCCTGCGCTGGCGGATCAATGGCTCGTGCTGTCCGAGTGGGCTAAGAAAACCGCCGACACGGACAAAAATAGGCTCACAGCAGCCTATCGGGCGGGCGTAGCCAGTGCCTATGCAGATGCGTCTGCAAAACTTGATCGAGCGCTCAAACTCACCGCTAAAAATGACTAGCAGGATTACATGACAGATATACCCAGCACTGAGGCAGTCAACAGAAATATCCGGGCGATCCAAAATGTTGTAGCGCGTATGACTGAGCAAGCCTCGCGGGTTCTCGTTGGGCAGCAAGAAGCCATCGAACTGCTGATTGTGGCTTTGCTAGCGCGAGGCCATGTGCTGCTTGAAGGGGTGCCGGGGACTGCCAAAACACTCATGGCCAAGACGCTGGCGCAACTCGTCGAAGCCGAATATCACCGTATCCAGTTTACACCAGACCTGATGCCGTCTGATGTCGTCGGCACCGTTGTCTTCGACAGCCGTTCGAGTTCATTCAACTTGAAACGCGGCCCGGTCTTTACACAGATTCTGCTTGCCGACGAGATCAACCGTGCGCCAGCCAAAACGCAAGCGGCACTGCTTGAGGCAATGGAAGAACGGCAAGTCAGCATTGAGGGCGACACACTGCCGCTGCCCGATCCGTTTATGGTCATCGCGACCCAGAACCCCGTCGAGATGGATGGCACCTATCCGCTGCCCGAAGCCCAGTTGGATCGCTTCCTGTTCAAGATCAAGGTGGGCTACCTCCCACAGGCACAAGAAGTCGAAGTGCTGCGACGTTACCACACGGGTTTTGACGCGCACAATCTTTCAGCCGCTGGACTAACGCCAGTCATCAATCCAGCGCAGCTTGCCCAGATCCGCCAGATTATCCAAACTGTGCGGGTTGAGGACGGCATCCTGAACTATATTGCGGCAATCACCGATGCAACGCGCCATAGCGCCGATCTGTCATTGGGAGCTAGCACTCGTGCGGGCGTGGCGCTGCTGCTTTCCGCCAAAACTTATGCGGCACTGCGCGGACGCGACTACGTTGCCCCCGACGATGTGAAAACGTTGGTTCCCCCAGTACTACGCCATCGCGTTTACCTGCGACCCGAAGCCGAGATCGAAGGGTTGGACACCGATTCCGTCTTCCGCCGCTTGCTGGCCCAGATCGAAGTTCCGCGCTAATGCTGACACTGCGTTTTTTTGGATTGGCCTTGATCTGTCCTGCGCTGCTGATTCTGTCGGCGGTACTGCCGTTTTTGGCTCCTGTCGCGTTAGTCTATATGCTTGGGTTGATCTGGCTGGCGGTACTGGATCGCCGCCGTGCTGGATCGATCACGCAATTTCAGATTGCCCGCGAACACGATCAAAAATTGTCGCTCGGCGCGTTAAATCGCATCGCCATTCGAGTGACTTCACGGGCAGACCGCTCTGTCGCTCTAACGATTCACGATGAACCGCCCATGTTATTTATTGGTGCAGATCGGGCGACCCTGACGGGATCAATCGCACCCCGCGAAACGATTACCTTCGATTACATGCTGCGCCCGCTACGGCGCGGCAACTTTACCTTCGGCGATCTCAATGTGCGTTGGCAGGGGCCATTGCGCTTCTATACGCGCCAAGCGATCATCCCGGCGACGGAACCCGTCAAGGTCTACCCGGATCTGCACGAGATCCGTAAATACGATCTGCTAACTCGCCGCGACCAACTGGCAGAGATGGGCTTGCGGAATGTTCGGTTACGCGGCGAAGGTACGGCTTTCGAGAGCTTGCGCGACTACACCCCCGACGATCCCTATCGCTCGATCAACTGGAAAGCCACCGCACGGCACGGCAAGCCAATCGCCACTGACTATGAGCCAGAACGCAGCCAACGGGTCATCGTGCTGCTGGATGTGGGGCGTATGATGCGTAGCCCCATTCGCGTTGATGATCCCGGTGGGCTGTCGTGGAACATGGCAAAGGTCGATTTTGTGATCAACAGTGTGCTGCTGTTCAGCTATGTCGCCACGCTCAAAGGCGATCAAGTTGGCTTGCTGGTGTTTGCCGACAGTGTGCAGCAATTTATCGCTCCTGCCGCTGGACGCGCCCATTTCCAAAAACTACTTGAAGCGATGTACGCATTGGGCAGCCAACCCGTTGAGGCCGACTACGGACGCGCCCTGAACTATCTCCGCGCCAACAATAAAAAACGTTCGTTGGTCGTCCTGTTCACCGATCTCAGCGGTGAACGTGCCTCTGAGTCGCTGTTAACGAATATGCCTCGCCTTGTGCCACGCCATATCCCCCTACTCGTCACAATCCGCGATCCAGCCCTTGATCACGAAGCACAGCAGCCACTAAACGACTCTGGTGCGGTCTATCGCCGTGCAGTGGCGGAACAGTTGATCGATGAGCGCCGTTTGCTACTCGACCATTTGCAGCGGCGCGGCGTGATGACGATTGACGTTGCTGCCGAAAAACTGACAATGACAGTGGTCAATCGCTATTTACAGATCAAAGCACGAACCTTGGTCTGATGACAAACTAAATTTTCCTTAGTAAGGCTATATGCACAAGATAGTGGGTTAGTCTTCGCTGAGAGGCAGCGCTACATAGAATGTGCTGCCATTATTCAAGCCCGCGCTTTCTGCCCAGATCCGTCCGTCATGCGCTTCAACCATTCCTTTGGCTATCGAAAGCCCGATACCCATCCCGTTATGGCGGCGGGTCATGTGGTCGGCAACCTGATAGAACTGCTCGAAGATTTTCTCAAGCTGATCCTCTGGAATGCCCATGCCGTTGTCGGAGATCTTGATCCACACTTCACGCGGACGCATCTCAACCCCAAAGCCGATCTCGCCGCCGTTCGGGGTGAACTTGATCGCGTTATTGAGGATATTGGTCAAAGCCAACCCAATTTTGAGGCGGTCTACATAAACAATGGCAGGTGCATCTCGATTTACCACTTGAACATGATGACCTTTGGCTTCGGTCAACGATTGGACATCGTGCAAGGCCGCTTCCAGCAAAGCCGTGACTCGGACATCTTCACGGATAAGTTCCGATGCGCCCAATTGCAGATAGTTCGTCATATCTTCGATCAGGTTACGCAAGTGCAACGCACTGTTGAGGACGGCGGCAGCATGTTCGCTGGCTTCACCCTCGGCTTCATCTTGCAAAAAGCTAGCGTAACCTAGAATCACGCCAAGCGGAGTACGCAGTTCGTGTGAAGCAATGGCGATGAAATCATTTTTGAGCTTATCAAGCTGGCTCAGATCATTAAATGCCTTCTTGAGATCCGAGGATTGACGTGCATTATTAATGGCAACTGCGGCTTGCCCCGCCAGAATCGATAGGTATTCGCGGTCTTCCTCCGTCCACAAGCCGTCGCGTTTGTTGACCGATTCAAGCACGCCAATCACGTTGTCTTTCATCGACATTGGTACACCTAGCAATGAGCGTGTCTGGAAGCTGATGGTGTCGTCTACACGCCGAAAGATACGCGAGTCATCGGCGGCGTTCTGGATAACCATCGCGCGGTTTTCCCGCACGATCTGTCCAGCGATGCTGCCTTCCATCGGCACTTTGATGATAGCCAGTTCTTCCGATCTGCTGCCGGGTGAGTTCGACGCGACGAACTTCAATTCGTCGGTATTTTGATCATAGAGCAAGATCGACGCGGCTTCGGAGTCTGTGATCTCGCAAGTAGCTTTCAGAATAGAAATCAACAAGGGATCAAGATCCAAGTTAGAGTTAAGCGTCACGCTGACATCTAACAAGCGTCGGAGAAGATGAATTTCATATTGAGGCTCGGAATCTTGTCCCTGAATGGTCATTGCTGGTCTTGTTTACCTGTTTAGCGCATATTGCGAAAATAATGAAAGTGTCGCGCCCGATGCTTACACATCGGGCGCAGTTGTTTAGCTTGTCTTGAGTTTGGCGCTGCGATACACGTACACAAACGGGGTTTTGTCAGGATGGGCTAGGAAGAACGCGCCTGTATCCGGTCCCCACTGGTCAACCGTCTCGTTGACAAAATTCCAGAGCCACGCCTCATCGCCAACCGGGATGTTGACACAGCCATGCGAACGCTCAAAGCCAAAGTAGTTATGCCAGTACGCCCCATGCAATGCGACATCTTTGTCGAAGAACATGACGTAGGGAACATGGTCGATAATGTATTCAGGGACTTTAGCCCAAGGCGGCCCTCGGAATGTGGTGAAGCGGGCACGGGCATAAATGTTATATAACCCAACATGGGTAAACCCATATCCGCCCGTCCAACCCGCCGAAATCAACGTTGCGAATACAGGCTTATCGTCAATCGAAGCGACAAGCGTTTCCTCGCTCAGATCCAGCGTGATCCAATGCCCACTGACCTTCTCTGGGCGTTGCGGGATATGCAGCACCGCAATGTATTCATCCATTATCCAGCGATCTGGGCCAATGAGTAGCCAGTCAAAGTTCCGCACCTTGACCGACGCATAGACCAATATCAGTTGGCCTCTATCGTAAAACCTGTCTTTTGCCACGACCAGATCCGCGCCGGGTTTATCGCTGTAGTACCATTCCTTCAAAACCCAACCGATAGGGTAAGCGGGCAGCTTTTCGGGCAGCAAAATGCTGCGAGGCCGTGAACGTCCATCCGTATCCGGGTTGTAAGTGACAGGCCGCACAAAATCCGGCACTGGGTTGGCGGCAATGGCGGCATTGCAAGCATCTGAATGGAAGTTTTCGGCGGTCAGTGCAGCGCACGGGTCAGTCGATTCTTCGGCATGTACCGTGTGCAGCGTCCCGATCAAAACCAAAACAAATGACAGACATAAGGCCACCGACGCGATCAATCGTTTCAAATTGCTTTCCTCAACGTTTCATAGTTGTTCACAAGTGATCATATCGAGTTTGCCAGCTTCCGCAAGCCAGATCCATTGTAAATTATTGACTAAACCAATTCATTTCGAGAGATAATCGCGCAGTTGCTGAACGATCTGCTTGGGGTCTGCGCCATACTTGCGTAACAGAGCAACGCCGCGCGGATCAGTCGCCAGAGTCAGCAGCAGGTGGTCAGTCCCGGTGTAGTGTGAGCCGAAGCTCTCAGCGCGATCAACGGCACGATCAATCACGTTTTCGAGCATCCCGCCTGTCGCGGGGCGCGGCTTGGTGAGATTAGCTTCAAGTGCCACATCATCGAACCCGGCTTCGCGCAGCAACCGCGCACAAATACTTCGCCGTTCATGTGCCAAGACCAGCAGCAAATGTGCCAAGCCAACATCTTTATGCCCCATGCGCTCTGCGACTTGTTCCGCTGCATTCAGAACTCGCCGCGACAGTTCGCTTAGGCGGGCGACTCTTTTGGCTTGCTCAATGCTGACTTCAGTGATGCCGTCTTGAAGAAGCCGTCGCACCTTTCGCCGGATCTGCTCCGGGCTGATCGCCAATGCCCGCAGCAGATTCAACAGCGATTCTTCGTTGCTACGCGCCAACCCTAGCAGCAGATGTTCCGTGCCGACATAATGCTGCCCCAGCCAGCGCGACTCGTCGTCCGCCAGTTGCAGCGCTGCTTGCAGTGCCTCCGTTGTCACGAGGATTGGGGCGGTTCCTTTGCCTTTTTCGTTGGGTTTGTGCAACTGATAAAAGGTGCGTTCGGTGCGCCGCAAATCCATCTGGAGATCTTGCAGTATATTACAGCCGATTGCGCCTTCTTCATGTAGAATACCGATGAATAGATGCGTCGAATCGATATAGTCATAAGCGTAAGCTTTCGCCAGTGACCGTGCGTAGGAAATGGCCCGGCGAGCATGTTGGCTATAGCGGCTGTTGGTTATCATCAAGCAGCATACCAATCCGGCGAGTATGGAATTTATCCTGCCTCTGTTATAGCACAGCACGCCGTTCCATACTATAACATTTTAGGTCTTTAAGAATCTTTAAAGCGTGTAAGTTGCCAAATTAGGTGCGCCACAGCATGATCTACCGTTATAATAAAGAATGTAAGGTTAGTATGATAGAGGGAGGCCATTTGTGAAAGTACGTGCGGTTATTCTGGCAGGGGGCGAAGGAACGCGCTTGAGTGTACTGACTGCCAAGCGTGCCAAGCCTGCGGTTCCGTTCGCGGGCAAATATAGAATTATTGATTTTACGTTGAGCAATTGTGTTAATTCGAATATTTTTGATGTGATCATTTTGACGCAGTACCGACCCCACAGCTTGAACGACCATATTGGGCGGGGGCAACCCTGGGATCTGGATCGCAGTTTTACGGGTGGTATCCATATCTTGCAACCGTTTAAAGGTCGCCGTGATACTGACTGGTATTCCGGCACTGCCGACGCGGTGTGGCAAAACCTGAACTTTGTGCGGCGCAATCAGCCAGATTACATTCTGGTGCTGTCCGGCGACCACATCTACGAGATGGACTACGACATCCTGCTCAATTTTCATCAGGAAAAGGGCGCAGATGCCACCCTCTGCACGATCCGTGTGCCGATGGATGAGGCCAGCCGCTATGGTATTATCGATGTGGACGACCAGTATCGTGTCACAGATTTTCTGGAAAAGCCTGTCAATCCCCCGAACAATCTGGCAAGTATGGGGGTCTATGTTTTTAACACGAGTGCGCTGGAACAACTGCTGACTGACGACGCGGCAAAGCCTAACTCGAACCACGATTTCGGCAGGGACATTATCCCCCGGATGATCAACGCGGGGCAAAATGTTTTCGCCTACCCTTATGGCGGTTACTGGATCGATGTCGGGACGATTGATGCTTTCTGGGAAGCGCATATGGACTTGCTGGGCAAGCCGCCGTCGTTGAATCTCAATGATCGCTCGTGGATTATTCACACCCGCAGTGAGGAACGTCCACCAGTGACCATTGAACAGCGCACAACGATCAAAGACAGCATGATCACTGACGGCGCAATCATTGCTGACGGCGCGGTGGTAGAACGTTCCATTATTTCGCCCGGTGTGTATGTCGGGCCAAAAGCTGTCATTCGTGACTCTATTATCCTGACGGATAGCTATATTGAAGCGGGGGCGGTGATCGAGCGCTGTATCATTGACAAGCTGACCGTTATTGGGCAAGGCGCACGGATCGGCAAGATTCAGGATATGGGTGATCTGGGGATCACGGTTATCGGCAAGAATTCCCGAATTCCCGCTGGATTCACTATAGGGCGCAATGTGGTTATCGGCACGGACATGGATCTAGACGATTTCAGCGAGTTTGCCGATAAGATCATTCCCAACGGTAAAAAAATTGGCACTGAGAAGAAGAAGGCAAATTAAACGATTGCTTGAAAAGCAGCAGCCCCTGTTCTAGATCCTTTCCTCCAAGAAGGATAGATTTTGCGCGGTTAGCTCCCCTTCCTGCATGGAGGAAAGGGAGCCAATCAGCAGTGTCGATCATCCTACGGCACTGCAACAACCTGTCCCTCATAGATAAGATCAGGGTTAGTCAAGCAGTTGGCAGCTGCCAATTGCTCGGTCGTCAAGTTGTAGTTTTGGGCAATGGTTGCTAATGTTTCGCCTGCCTGAATGGTATAGGCAATCCAGCCATTAGGTGCAATACATTGTCCATTGGGTTGTAATATCCCAGCCGAAGGGGCACTGCCCGGCTGTGCCGTTGGAGAATTGGCAGATTGACCATTAGTTTGTCCGGGATAGGTTGGGGCATAGGCAGGCGGCAGATTAGGCGTTGGAAAAACGCCATTCCCCGGTTGAGCAGTATTGAATTGAATGGGCGCGGCGGTAGCAAAGGGACGTGCGGTTGGGGCGTTGAAGATCGGCGTGGTATTTAATATACCAGAGAAAAGCTGACCTAATGAGCCATTCTGCGCCAGAATGATAACCAGTAGAATGACAAACAAAACGATAATAAGAGTTGCCCGATTACGCATTGTTGGGTTCCCGTCAATATGGTTTCACGAATAGATATATCTCACAACAATGACGCGACAAATAGACCTCATAGCATCTGGGTCGAGCAATTGTGATTGCTAGGCGTTTGAATACGTTGTCACGACAGAATTATCACCGCTAAACGGATTCGGGACATATTTGTCCGCTTCCCAGTCGTTGTGCCACTCATTATTGATCAAGTAACGATATTGATATTCGCGATTCAGGTCAAGATCGATAGTGATGTTATAGTGATCGCCCCGCTTCTTTTCCATGGGGGTCGCTTGCTCATCCCAATTATTAAAGTCACCTACCAGATAAACGCTATCAGAGCCTTCAGCAATACCTTGCGGTAGCTCGAACGTTACTTTGCATTTTGTCTTGAGGAATTTCTTTTTAATCAAGATAACCTTCCAGTTAGGATTCGACGCATAACCAACTGACTCTATTTTACCATAGATGGCGGCTGGATTGATTGATCGAGCGAGCGATAGCCCCATCAACCCGCGTTGGCACTGAGTCGCCCACGAAACGTTTAGGTATTTTTTACGCAAAGAGACTGTCTAACACACCGCATTATCGTTAGCGTTCGGATCATCGCGCCGTGCAATATACACTTTTAGGTCAGTCCGCAACAGGTCAAGAAAGCCTTGGGGGCAGCGTTCTCCAAGTGCTTTAGCCTCACTGATAGTGGATTCCATTAGCGCGGTAGCTTCTTCATGCCGCTTGGTGCAGGAGTAGAGTTCGGCAAGCGCGTGGCTCGTATACAGGTGCTCGATAGGGCGCTTGAGTTCACACCACTTGTAGTATGCTTTGTCAAGGATCGGTTCGGCCTCATCGTAACAGCCCAGCAGCACCAGCGAAGTCCCCAGCCCGTGTAATGCTCTGGCATAATAACTCCCGGCACCCTCGAAAACGCGAAGGCTAATCCGGTAGAAATATTGGGCTTCATCGTATTCGCCCAGCACAAAGTGACATGCCGCCCACGTGTCCCACAGGTAGTCGATGTGCGATAGGTCTTCTGTCCATAGGCTGTATTGTGCCGCCAGATCGAGGTATTGATAAGCCAACCGGGGCTGCGGAGAGAGCTTATAGGCTAACGCGATAAAATGCAGGCCATCGCTGATTAGGGTATGGTCACCGAGGCCAATGCCCGTACTGTACACCATTTGCCCATACTGAAAGGCATTGCCCCAGTCCGAAAGATTTATGGACAAGTGGGTCAACACGCTGTAGGCGCGACCTAGCAGCGCACCACTGCGGGCCTCACGCGCTAGCTTCACCATTTGCTGTGCCATTTGCAAACCGTCTTTATAGTAGGCTAGCGCAATGGCAACTCTTGCCTCTGCCAATTGTATTTCGGGCTTAGGCTGGGCAATTGTTGAGAGGAAGTTGATCATCATGTTGGCGCGGTTTAGATCGCCCTTGTACAGATAGAAGCGCATCATCGACTCGTGAAAAGCTTCTTGCACGGCTCCGGAAGGGCTTTCTGCTACTGGGTTTAATAACATCAGCAATTGGTAATGCCAGCTTTGCCAGAGCTTGAGGCGCGAAAACTTTTCGCCGACAGCAGCCGCTAATTCAGTTGCCAGTGGGGTGGTTTCTATGATAAAAGTGGAGTGACCGAGATCCTCCATGATCGCTTTAGCATTGTCTTTCAGGTCGGCAAGCGGTGGATCACCCTTGAGATAGTTAAGCCAACCCTGAAGATTGGCTCGAATAACGCGCTCGAATTCTGCTAGGGTTGGAAGATTTTTACCGTATAGTTCATCATCGTAGGGAAACTCGTTATCCACGCTAACTCTCCCTTTGTATCAACAAATTATTAAATTGTCATGCTGAGATGTGCATCAGCATGTGAGCAATATTAACTATTTGGTGGTTCTCCGAACACAGGCAAATGGCCCAATGCGATCACATCCGACCATTTAGCACGATCCCCCTCGGTGAAGATCGCCGCCTGTGCCACTATCGTTGCCCCGACTTTCTCCATGATCTGCTGCATTCCCTGTAATGTGCTCCCCGTACTGATCACATCATCGATCAAAGCAACTTGCCGTCCAGTGAGCAGCTTATTATCTTTTTCATCCAGATAGAGTGTCTGTAGCGTGCCTGTCGTGATCGAGAGGGTTTCGGCGTGGATAGCATTACCCATATACGGTTTGTACGATTTCCGCAGCACCACATAGGGCAGATCCATTCTGGTGGAAAGTGCATACACCAGTGGGATACTCTTGGCTTCTGGCGTGACCAGAACTTCCGGGTTGCGATCTGCCAGAGTCAAGGCCAGATCGCGTGCGGCGGCCTGCACCAATTCATTGTCGCCCAGAATATTCACCAGCGCGATCCTGACTCCGGGGGCCACTTCAAAAAGCGGCAATTGGCGCGTCAGACCCGCAATTTCGACAGTGTAGGTTTGCTGTTCTGCCATAATTCCTCTACTTTCATCGGGATATACTTAAAAGATTAGGGTAGTCTGGGATCGATCCAGTGTCAATTGTGAAAAATCTATAGCTTCGACTAACCTTAAATGGACAGGTAATTTGACATTCGTTACAGCACATCTTACAATTTTATACTAAGCTTGAACAAATCTTAGACAACTTTCTAATTCATTTGAACATTTATGGTATAGCTCATGCGTAAATTGCTGACTGATTACACAGACGAGCCTGTATATAACATGAAGGCTGTCGAGCAACAGACCACAATCCCCGCCGCGACTCTGCGAGCATGGGAACGACGCTATCTACTTATGGAACCCAAGCGAACGACAAGTGGCTATCGTTTATACTCCGAACGTGATGTTGCCCTGCTGCATTGGGTGCGTAACCAGATGAACGAGGGGTTAACGATCAGTCGCGTGGTCGCCAAACTGGACAGTCTGCGCGCCTCGAACGAGCCGATCTGGATCGAGATTGAAGAGAAGCCAATCGTACTGCGCCACGAATTAGCGCTACCACCGCGCGATCTTGTTGCGCCATTGTATCAGGCGCTTATCGCGCTGGATGAGTATAGCGCTGGGAAAATCATTGAACAAGCTTTTGCGCTGTATGCCATGCAGACTGTCTCCGTTGAGATCATCAGGCCGGTGCTTGTAGAAATTGGGGAAGCGTGGCATCGCGGCGATATTCTGATCGCGACGGAACACTTCGCTTCCACGTATCTGCGCGGGCGGTTGTTGGTCATGCTTCAAGCCTACATCCCCCGCCCCGATATGCCGATGATATTTGTGGGCTGTGCGCCTAGTGAACTCCATGAAGGTGGGGCACTAATCTTCGCGCTTATGCTGCGCCAGCAGGGTTACAATGTCATCTATCTTGGTCAAGATGTCCCCATTGATGACATCGTGAAAGCGGCCCAAGATAAGCATCCTGCAATGATTTGTATGGCGGCAACCAGCCCGATCACCGCTGGGTTGCTGCACGATATTCAAGAGCAGCTGGCCCAGATCGAACCACCAGCCCCGATTTTTGCCTATGGTGGACAAGCCTTCGACACCAACTCCAAATTGCGCGAAAGTGTTGCTGGGTACTATCTCGGCAGCGATCCTCGCGACTCGATCTCGTTGATTAACGATTTGCTACGCTCAAATGGGTATCCCCATAAGGCACACCTATAACCAAACATAGCAACTACTCAGGTCAAAATTAGAAATTTCGAACATAGGGCTGAGTAGTTGTTTCAATAAGCAATCGCGGGTATCTGCCCGATGTATTCATCACTGGAAATTTGACGGAGCATGAACTCAGCCATATCGCCCGTGTTGATCTGATAGCCGCCTTTGGGAATATTCTCGGTTGCAATCCGGTAATTGCCTTTGGGCGGTCCGTCATTTAGAAGGATGGCACGTATGGCAGTCCACTTCAATCCGCTTTGTCCAAGGGCTTGAGATTGCAACCGCGACGGTTCCATATACTGCTTCGCACTTATTCTGTAGAACCATACCAGCAGTTTACCGATTATGGAAGTAGGGCGCTCACCTAAGAACCCTGCCGTAACGACACAGATAATGCGCTCAACGCCGCAATTTTTCATGGCCTTGATAATCTGCTGTGTCCCTTCGATTAGGATTGTAGTTGACCCACCCTGTTTGAGACCTAGCACAGAGAGGACGGCATCCTGTCCTTTGACAGCCTGCTCAACCGCGAAAGCATCAAGCACGTCGCCCTGTATAACATGCAATCGCTCGTGGGTTATCGTGAGCTTGCTTGGAGTACGTGCAAAAGCAGTAACGGAATGACCCTGTGCAAGCGCCTGATCAATCAGATATTTCCCTGTCCGCCCAGTGGCTCCGAAAATCACTACTTTCATAGTTTGGCCTCCAAGATATTAACGAATGATGCCAACTCTGTTGGCAGATGATGCCGTTGGCACATAAATCGAGATTGCATTTCTAACGCAAACGTTTGCTTTGCTACATTTTTGTGGTTCCAAAAAGCTCGACTCTAGTGCCACTACCGCATAAAGAGTTTGCCTCATGTTGTTATATGGTAGCACAGCAAATGGGTTTCTTTGATATGAGATGGGGCTAATCGTGATTAATCAATTGCCTAGTCTGGGATGAATGAGGGTGAATAGGAAGTACAATTTAACGCTCGACAAAGCAATCCAAGATATGCGAATCATTCTTGTGAGCTTGTTGAGAGGTAGTAGATAACACACTCGGCTTCAATTACCTGTTATGGTTCGCTTGCGGGTAGAGGGCAAAGCGAGTCAAGAATCCGCCTCAATTGCAACGATTTATGCGACAATAGCGGATAAAAATGGGCATTTTCAACATAGGCTGAGTAGTTACCGAATATCCAACAATCCAACAAAAAAGGCGGGGATAATCCCCGCCTCGTGTTATCTGCGTGAACCGCACAGCCTGTCGTACTAATCTATCGATTGCTTTACGCCCGCACCGAACACCTTTGCGCTCAACTTGAAGCCCGATTGTTCCAGACGCTCCATAAATTTGGGGCGGAAGCCAGTGGACTGCAAAGTCCCGCCACCCATATGGCTTGGCCCTTGTCCCTTGTGATCTGGCGTTTTGTACAGGAACAAGTCCTGCATCGTGACCTGCTCACCTTCCATGCCTTGCATTTCCGTGATCTGAACGATCTTGCGGCTACCATCCTTGAGGCGACTTTGCTGTACGATGAGATTGACGGCACTCGCAATTTGGCGACGGATCACCATTAGCGGCAAATCCATGCCGGACATGAGCGCCAGCGTTTCGAGACGACCAACACAGTCTCGTGCCGAATTGGAGTGGACGGTTGTCAGTGATCCGTCGTGGCCTGTATTCATGGCTTGGAGCATATCCAACGCCTCACCGCCACGACACTCACCAATCACGATACGATCCGGGCGCATCCGCAAACTGCCCCTGACAAGATCGCGGATGAGGAGCCGACCTGATTGACCATCGCCACCGGGAATGGGTGGAGCCGTTTCGAGCCGCACCACATGGCGCTGCAAGAGTTGCAGTTCCGCCGAGTCTTCAATCGTCAATATACGCTCATCTTCGGGGATAAACGAGGAGAGGACATTGAGCAGAGTTGTCTTGCCAGAGCCTGTACCACCCGACACAACGATATTCAACCGAGCCACCACACAGGCTTCGAGAAAGTCAGCCACATCTTTCGTGATCGACCCAAACTTGATGAGATCCTCAACCGTCAGGACTTTTTCGGGGAATTTACGGATAGTGACCGTTGTTCCCTGCAAGGCGGATGGCGGCATAATTAGGTGGACACGCGATCCATCGGGCAGCCGTGCATCGGTCATTGGATTCTCACGGTTGAAGGAACGACCAATCCGCCGCACAATGCGTTGGGTCATCCACTGCACATGCTCATCGTCGTCAAAAACGTATTCGGTTTCAGTCATCTTGCCTTTGCGCTCGGCAAAGATAACTTCTGGTCCATTAACCATAATTTCGCTGTACGAACGGTCACGGATCAGTGGATCAATCGCGGCAAAGCCCAGAATATCATCAAGCAAACACTGTGCCAGTTCATCGAACTCTGGTTTAGTAAGTTGGACATTGGAGCGCTGCAAATAGATCTTGAGGCGATCAATCACCGTTTTCTGGTGTTCAGGATTATCGCGCTGCCACTCGTCCGCTTCATCGATTGAAGCCAACAACTTGGCTCGAAACTGTTTACGCATGTCCGCGATGCGTGGTGTAGTACGGCGTTTGGGCGGTATGATAGCGTCTTTATCATTATGCGCTTCCTTCGCGGGGGCAACAAAGGTCGGAACCACCGATACCACAGGGGAGACTGGCGTTAGTGTCACTGGATTTCCTGCCAGTGTTTTGAGTGGTTCAATGGTAGGCTTTTTGTTTGGATCTTCCGGCTGATTCAGTCGACGGGAGAGAATTGACATGTATTCCTAGCTTTCCAGACAGATAGCGATAGCCTGTTACGTTGGGCTAAGTTTAAGACAGAATAAATTTTGGATCAATAGAAATGGCCTATTATTAATGAAGTTAGATTGAGTTTGTTATAGGTAATCAATAGTATTTTTGTCAGGGGTTACCGGGTGTTCAAACTGCCTACATCTCCGAAACGTTTATCTTTGATCACACTGCTGTACGGGATCAGTGCCTTTTTGTGGCTATCTATAGAGGACACAGGCTGGCTGGTCGTGGTCTTTGGCATTGGATTGGCGCTGCTGACTATCGTGCATGGTCTGTTTCGCCTCAGCATAACGGGTAAGCGAACCTTGCCAACGTGGATGTGGCTGCCCACCGCTGCTGCAATTGGAGCGCTGGCAGGGGTGGGCAGCATCGCCGCGACTCTATTGTTGATGTTGATGAAAATCTCGCTGCACGGGCATCTGTATCCTGACTACACCTTTCCACTGCTGAGTGGGCTAGCAGCCCGCTTGCCCGCTTGGGCACTGGCGGGGCTGCTGATTGGATTGGCAGTAGGATTAGCCTTTTACGGCAGGCGGCGTGGCCCATCCGACGAACCGGGCGCAGGAAGTTGAGCACGATTCGCGGGGTTTGCTGAATTTAACGGCGGCGCGCTAGATCGTGGCGCGGGCGCAAGGACCGTTTTCTTGAACTCCTTGATCCACGCTGACGCTTCTTTGCGGCGTTTATCGTTCGGTGGGAACAACCGCTCCGCTTTCTCCATATCGGTGACAGCCTGTGTATCATCGCCCAAGAGATGCTCAGTAACCGCTCGGTAAAACCAGACCTCCGCCCGATCCGGTTTTATCGTACTCGCTTCACTGAGATGCTTCAAAGCGGAGTCGTAATCACCATGTCGAAAATCGAGAACCGCTAGCGCATAGTGCGCTAACCATTGGCGCTTGTTCAGCTTGAGTGCATAGTCAAGGTCAAGTCGGGCATCGTCTACTTGTTCATTCTCCACGTAGAACAAACCGCGTGTACTGTAATACTCCGCATAGCCCCGATCATAGTAGATCGCCTCCGAAAGATCGACGATAGCATTTTCCAGATCGCCGTCTTCGTAGGCTTTCAACCCACGTTTGTAGTAGGCCACCCCATCGGCGCGAGTTAATCCCAAACGGCGGGCAACTGGCTCACGTTCTTCGCTCATGATCGATTACCCCACATTGCTTCGAGCTACTTCATAAATTGTGCCAATGCACCATCCGGATTGATGATCGCTTTCAACGCTTCGTATGGAATGACTACTTGCTGGAACCCGGCGGCATACGGCATGACCTGATAGGGATCAAAGTTGATCTGCAATCCACCCGCTGTGATGTTATAGCTTTGATAGTTTTCTGCGAGAGAGGTCGCGCCTTCGGGAAATTCCAGATTTCCGGCAGCTTTTAACGTTTTGATAGAGTAGTCGGAGATGGTTTTTAGATAATTAGCATTCGGCTTGAACAATTCCGCCAACGCTAAGACATGCCCCGCCTTTAAGTCATAATTAAGCGGGACAGTGTACGCATTCGGATGAGCTGCGCCTGCACTGTAAAAACCCACCGTGAACTTGATGCTAATCAGGTTGTCGGTGGTCGTCAGGGCTTCGTAGGAAAGCTGAACGAAACTCCCCAGACTCGCGATTTCTGGTGGTAGGGTAGCAGTCGCTTCATCTTGAATGGTTTGCGTCTTGAAATCGGTGACGCTCTTTTTCACAATGTCATCCACTGCTGCATTGAAGTTATCAACAACTGCGCCCGTCGCCCCGCTTAACACTGGCTTGCTGACCTTGACCACGATCTTCGGCTTGGCGGTCTCTTCATTCGACACCTTGTTTTCGAGAGTCAGGCCGTTGGACAGCGAAATGGCTTCTGCGGTGCCTTCCATCGTCGCGGCAGCGGTACTTTCGGCTTGCCCGCTAGCACCGTGCGATCCGAAGGCTAGCAGACTGATCAGCAGTGCAGCCGCCAACAGCGTAAAAATTCTGGTCATGAACATTTCTCCAATAAATAGTAGTCTCACATGCAATCTATTATAGGTAGGACTTAGGCAAACTACATTTGAATAGCAGGTGAGCGCAATTGAGAACGCATATAATCGTTGAACAAACCTTGTTTACGCTGATAGATGGTAACAGCCGATTCTTGAGCGATTTGCTTGAGGCGAACCCAAATGAGCATGGCCCAAGCGATATGGTTGCGTTGAATACGTGCCAAACGACACTGACAGCCTTCAATACCAGTGGTTTGTTTGGTCTCTCGGTAAAACGGCTCAATCTTCCAACGCAAGGCACACACCTCTTGAGTAGCTTGGGTCGCCTCCTGAGCAAAATCGTTGGTCGCGATAAAGTCCGTGCGCTTGGAGGAAAGCACCAACCGGAACAGTTTCACCTGATGAGCTTTGGGAAAGTCCTTGATGTGCAGCGTTTTTCCATGCTGAACTTCGTGTTCAGTCCACGTCAAGCTATCCACCCGCTGATAGCCGAGTTCGCCGCCCCTCTCGTCCACTTAGCGATTGTCATTCAAGGGACTGTCATCTGAACCCCTAAAAATTCACAAGATTACAGGGGATACGAAAAGCTATAGACAACCTTTGGAAGATTTTTGTTCAGGTGCTACTCCAAGTCTATACCTTTTTCTGGAATATGGTTTCTGACTCTCTGGCTTTTCGTATGCTCTAGTATTGATTGCATGTATGCTACGAATTGAGCAGTGATCCTTACCATAACTTGTACGGATTGCACAGAATTATCCCGAAGATCGATCCTGGGACTTGGCAATGAGCCTACTCCGAGTGACAATAGGCGTAGTTGTGCTGCAAAAATTATGCTTATTTTCGCCTCTCTTAAAAACTCGAAGGGATATTTAACATGCAACCAACCGAGCGTCGTCCCGATGTGGACATAGAAGAGGAGATCGAAGCGCTAACGCGCAGTTTCGCTCCTCTAAAAGCATCACGCGGTTACTTTACCGCTAAATCTGTAGATGGTCATGTCAAGGTCGTCGGCAATGTTCGCAGCCCACAAGCCCGTCAGGTGCTGCTCGATAACATTCCCAATATCAAGGGGGTCGTTAGCTGCGAAGGCTCCGAACTCTACGACGATGAGATGATTCGCTTTGCAGTGGGTCAACTGCTGCCGCCGGGGGTAGTCGCCGGGGTTCACTATGGTGCAGTCGCCCTCACTGGGAAACTGCCCGAAGGCGTGCAGCCAGACACCATCACCAAAGCGGCAAGCGGGGTCAAAGGGGTAAAGCGGGTAGTAACCGACTTTAATACCAGCACGGATGATGAATATCGCGTGCCGCCTTACCCGATTGATGGCGACTCACTGCCCAAATAGCGGCACGACGCTGTTCAAGCGTCTGATGCGACTGTGGTTACTCGCTTAATGCCCTGTGATGTTGACTGGTATCTCACTGCTAGCCAATAGAATGCCGCCATCAACCCCCACAATCGCCACCCGTAGCTTATAAATACCGGGTTGCAAGCCCTCCGCGCCAAATTGATCGAGCACTCCATTGGCGACAGGTGAGCCATGCGTCGTGCCAAACGTGGTCCAATTGGGGAACTGCGGCCCCTGAATCTCCGTCTTGAAGAATACGGCTTTGCCGGAAGGCCACAGGGCGCTGCCGCTGACTTGCACCATACCCGTTACTGTATCATTGGGACGCGGTGATGTGATTTGGGCGGCTGCCCCCTCGACCTGCTGTGCTGGCGGTTGGCTTGCCAACATCTCAGGGGTACACGGGAACTCTGGCAAAATGGCGATCCGGTTGGCGAGTGACCACAGGCGAGCCGAAGCGGCCTGATCTGGGAATGGCGGCGGCTTGATGAAAAGCTGCGGCATGGCACTTGGCACTTGATCCTTGACTTCGTTCGGAACCAGACAGTACAACGGAACGGGCTGATTCGGCTGGTTGGCAACCAGCGATGCTGCCAACGCTGGATCGATAGGCTGTACGAAGGTCTGGACGATTCCCGGCTCCACATCGACTAATAGCGGGCCATTCCCCGAAGGGCGGACGATAGGAGGTGCTGCGGCTGGAACCAACTTGCCGTTCGCGTCTGGCACGTTCGGTGGGCTTTGTAGAAACCATTCGTTGCGTCCACTCGGACAGGCCGTTATGGGATCGCGCATCAGGTTAAGATCGCACACGCGCTGCTTGACCAGTCCTTGAGGTGGCACAAGATCATCGGGAATCGTATTCCCGCCGCGCTTGAGCGTATTCATCAGTGACGGATTGCTGTAGATCCCTGTAATAATGTCGTGCCAGATCGGAGCCGCGCCCGTTAGTCCCGTCGTATGCACCATTGGGCTGCTATCGGTATTGCCGACCCACACTCCTACCGCGACATTATGCGTATAGCCTATTGTCCAGTTATCGCGATAATCGTTGGTTGTCCCTGTTTTTACCGAGGTGATAATGCCATCGGTACGCAGTGGCGAATTCGCGCCCATTGCTGAACTGCGGGCGACGTTATCGCCCAGAATGTCACTAATCACGAAGGCGATGCGCGGGTCGAGGACGGCTTTGCTGGTCGCGCCAGTACTGATCGATGCCGGATCACTGCTGCCTAGCCCCTGACAACCATTCTCGTACTGATAGACAATCTTGCCCGTGCCATCCACCACACACAGAATAGAGGTGCTAGAAACCAACTGACCGCCGTTGGCAAAAACTGTATAAGCTTGGGTCAATTCCAGTGGAGTCAGTTCACCACCACCGAGGGTCAGCGATAGGCCATATTTGGAAGCATCTGTACCAAGGCTGTTGATCCGCACTCGCTGGGCAAAACTGAGCAGTGTTTCTACGCCAATTTCGCGCAAAGTCTGGACTGCGGGGATGTTATACGAATTGGCAAGCGCCTGTCGCACACGTACCGGGCCGCGATACCCATTATCATAGTTGACTGGACGGTACACACCGCTAGGGGTCTGGATTTGTGTATCGACATCCCACAGGATCGAAGCGGCGCTAAAGCCGCGTTCCATTGCCGCTGCGTAAGTCAGCGGCTTCATGGCACTGCCCGGCTGCTTGGGCGAAACCGCGACGTTGACCCGTCCCTGAATCGAACTGTCGTCGTAGTTCACACTGCCGACCATTGCCAGAATTTCGCCTGTGGTGGGTTGGAGGATCACGACAGCGGCATTATTGGCGTTATGCTCCGCTTTGATGCTGGTAATCTGTTGGCGGGCGACATTTTCTGCAAGCGTCTGGAAATTTCCGTCAAGCGTAGTGTAGACCTTTAGGCCGCTGGTCGTCAGGTACGATGGCGGCAGTTTTAGCCCTTCTAACAGAGTCTTGAGTTCTTGTTCAGCGTAGAGCGTGAAATGTGGCGAACGCAGATTGACGTTGGGGTTAGCATAGGTCAGCGGTTGCGACAATGCGTTAGTCGCTTCTTCACGGGTAATCTTGCCCCGTTCGACCATATAATTGAGGACGAGTTTGCGCCGCGCAAAGACGGCTTCCTGAATTTTCGCATCAGGCGCGAAAGGGTCGAGATCGGCGGGGGCTTGCGGCAAGCCTGCCAGCAACGAAGCTTCGGCAAGGTTTAGGTCTTTGGCAGCCTTGCCAAAGTAAGTTTGCGAGGCTGCTTCAATCCCGTAGGCCAGATTGCCGTAGTAGATTTGGTTGAGATACATCTCCAAAATATCATCTTTGGATTTCTCGCGAGTCAAGATCAGCGCCATGAAAATTTCTTCGATCTTGCGGCGTGCCGAGCGTTCGGTACGATATTCATAGTCAAAAGCGATATTGCGTACCAACTGCTGCGTAATCGTGCTGCCACCTGATCCGTTCGAGTCAGATTGGAGATATTGCAATCCCGCACGGCTAATCGCGACCCAATCTACGCCGGGGTTATCGTAGAAAGTGCTGTCTTCGACGGAAATGGTGGCATCAATGAGATACTTGGGCATATCCGCCAGTTTGATCTTGGTGCGGCGACCCTCGCCAAAAAGCTCATGCAGTTCGTTGCCACGCCGATCATAGATCCGGGCAGTCTGGAAAGACTGAGTTTGTTCCGATTCCTTCTTACGAAGTTGGTCGCTCAACTGCTGATCATACTGATTGTAGGCAATCGCCAGAATCGTCAAGGTCGTGCAGGTCAATACGGTAATCGTCGAAACGAGCAGTACGACACAGCCCAAGCACGCCACCCGCAGTCGTCCCCGTCGGCGTGTTGCCTTCCGAGGTGGGTATTGTGATGGTGGGTAGGCGGAGCTGGGCTGCTGCGCCGGAGGGGAATTGTAGCGACGTGGATCAGCGTTTGGGTCGTTGTAACCAGACATCAAGACTCCTGATAAACAGGTCTTTCAATTCGTTAAAGTCCGTTGATTCTACACCTTTTACCTATAAAGCGAATATCGCCGCGTAATCGCCTACCCTACGACCACCCACCAATACCTATTTGGAAAGGATCAAATTGGTGTAGGCATCCACCTGCACCGTCCAACCCACCGGGATAAAGACGGTGCTGTCCAGTTGAAACACCAACGCTGGACCAGAAAATCGTGCGCCGGGTTGCAGTTGTTCACGGTCAAACAATGGGACTGAGTGTGAGCCATCCTTAAGGACTACCGATTTGTGACCGATCAGTGCGGCTTGCCCATCATTGACGATCAATGGTGCCGGAGTAAGCGGAGGTTTGACGACGAGTCCGGTAGCCTGCACACGCAAGTTGACAATCTCAACGGCACGTTCGGGCATAGCATGACCATAGCGGCTGGCGTGGATCGCGTGAAAACCCGCCACAATATCATCATCGAACGGCACGGATAGTTCATGAGCCTGCCCGCGATACCGCATATCCAATGTACACTCGAATTGCATCTCTCTCTCAGCAATGCCTTCGTTCAGCAAATCGGAATGCGCTTGTGCGATCATTGAGTCACGGCGAGCAAGCAATGATGGCATAAGATCGGCTGTCACGGGCTGTAGAATCGGTGCAGAAGACTCAATCACGACATCCGCCGCCAGTAAGCCGAACGCACACAATACGCCGGGATAACGCGGAATCAGCACACTCGGAATGTCCAGTCGTTCGGCAACTTCGCAGGCGTGGAGTGGCCCTGCTCCGCCAAACGCGACCAGCGTAAACTCACGCGGATCGTAGCCGCGTGTCACCGATACGCGCCGGATCGCCCGATCAATGTTGACGTTGGCGATCTGGATCACGCCTAACGCGGCGGCTTCTGCGCTCGTTGCCATCTGTGTTCCCAATGCCGCCAACTGCTGCTGTGCCGGAATGAGATCAAGCGCCATCGTGCCGCCGAGAAAGTGATCAGCATCCAGCCGCCCTAATACAGCGTTAGCATCGCTCACCGTGATCTGCTGCCCGCCGCGCCCATAGACTATCGGGCCGGGATCAGCTCCGGCGCTTTCTGGGCCAACGCGCAGTGCTCCCCCAGAATCGAGTCGGGCAATCGAACCACCGCCCGCGCCAATTGTCTCTATATCCAGCAAGCCAATTCGCAGCGGTAAGCCATCGATCTCCGCTTCGGCACGACGACTCGGTACGCCGGGACACAGCGCCACATCGGTAGAAGTCCCACCAATATCCAGCGTAATGATCCGATCATAGCCAGCTTGTTTGGCAAGATAGAACGCGCCAATCACGCCTGCCGCTGGGCCACTCAAGACGGTTTGCACGGCTTGTTCGCGGGCTTGCCGCGCACTGATTACGCCGCCATCCGATTTCATGATGCGTAGCGGCCTGTCGCCCGACAGTTTTTCCTCCAACCGCGCAAGATAGCGACTCATCACAGGCCGCACATAGGCTTCAACGGCAACGGTGCTGGCCCGTTCATATTCGCGAAACTCTGGCAGCACTTCGCATGACAGCGCGATCTGGTGGCGTTGCAGTAAGCCCCGCTCAAGAATTCGCGCCCGAACAGCCTGTTCGTGGGCAGGATTGACATAACTGTACAGCAAGCAGATCGCTACCGACTCAATCCCTTGTGCAACGATTTCGTCGAGTACCGTGTCCAGCACAGCTATATTTAGCGGTTTGAGGATTACGCCTGTGTAATCCAGACGTTCAGGGACTTCGTAGCACCATTGACGCGGGATCAATGGCGTGGGCAAACGCGGTTGCAGCGCATACAGATCAGGGCGATTCTGGCGACCAATCGCTAGTAGATCGCGGAAGCCCTGTGTCGTGATCAAAGCAGTGCGTGCGCCTTTACGCTCAAGGATCGCATTCGTGGCAACCGTTGATCCATGCGAAATTTGCATTGCCAAGCCTTCGGGGTTCACTGCTGCTAACCCAGCAAGCATCGCCCGTGCTGGATCGTCGGGTGTGCTTAATAGTTTATAGATCTTTAGATGACCATCGACATTCAGCACCAAATCGGTAAATGTGCCGCCGATGTCTACTCCGACGAAAGCAGGCAGCATAGCATGTTATCTCTCGTTAACTTCACAGAATTGGGGCATATACCAATCACTAGCTTGACTTTTGTTAGAACACTTGTACTATCATGTCTTTCAGGCGTGTATAGAGGAGCAATTACGCCATGAACGCAGATGCCTTTCGCCATTTCTACAATTATCACTTCAGTGAAAATCGCAATATATGGGACACCTATATCACTCCCCTTTCACAAGAACAGTTTACTCAACAAGTTGCCTATTCTGCTGGATCTGCCCGAAACCAAATCGTACATCTCATGAGCGTTGATAATACATGGTTTAGCGGGTTACGAGGTCTAGAAACTCCCGAATTCCTTGATCCCACTAAATTTGATGATCGAAACATTATTCGTACACAGTGGGATACTGTTGAGCAATCTATGCGCGACTATCTTGAAAATCTGCGCGACGATATGTTATTCACAAAACCATTCCCAGAGGGAGAAGACAAAGATCTTATCCTGTGGCAAGTGCTACTTCACGTCGCTAACCATGGTACAGATCATCGCGCACAACTGCTCAGGGTATTAAACGATTTGGGAGTCAAAACAGTATCGCAAGATTATATTTTCTACGTGTACGATCATCCATAGAGGTGGATGAACTACCGTATTGTAAACATGATAGTCGATTAGGCTTGCCAGCCTTGGGCAAGCATTCGCCGTGTTTTGAAACGCCGAAAGAGAAACATAAACGCGATGGCAGGCCACGCCACTAACGCCGTAACGATCCCGCCGAAAGACCCGCCAATGAGTTCAAATTGTGCATCGTCGGTGACGGTAGCGCTTCCATCGCCCAGATCGTCAAACGTGTGGCGATGAGTCCACTTGTGGAACGGCCCACTCACTTCACGATCTACAAAATGGCACTGTGCTATCCCCGGCTTATAGGGTTCAAACTCATCGTAAATCGCGTGCCAGACAACGCCAAACGGCCCCAATCCCAACCTGAAACGCAGATTAGCGCCGGCTTTCAGTGGGCGATCCATCTCAAGAATCTTGACCTGCACCGGCGGCGGCGTGAGTTCGATCAGCGCTTTGGGATCGTCATGAAGCTGCCAGACCTCACTGAGTGAAGCTGATACTTTGAACGTCTGTTTGAATCGTGCCATACGGATAAACCCTATTTATTGCTGACTATCTCTATATTGAGTGGATGCGCCGTTAACTCGGTAAGCCGTCGGCAAGTTTTTGCTTCCAGTCGGTGGGCCATGCCACAACTTGACCCTCGCGGGTGATGCAGATATGTTCGGTGCTGGCGGTTGCGTGGAGCGTGTTCTCCGCCACATCGCGGACTTCATAGCCAAACGTGACTGTTCGACTCTTGAGTGCCTGAACCCAACAGCTTATCACGACGCGGCTGCCATAACGAGCGGGCGCACGATAGCGGATCTCAACCGCGATCACGCTCATGAAGTAGCCAGCGCGTTCAAAATCGGCGTAGTCGCTGCCGACACTGCGGGCATAGTGAGATCGCGCTTCTTCCAACCAAACGATATACGAGGCATGGTGAACCACTCCCTGTGCATCAGTTTCGGCGTACCGCACATAAAAATCAGTAGCGGCGATATAACGATCCGTCGGTGCTGTGGATGACGACATTAAAACCCTTTCCAATGGGGAGTGCGTTTTTCCATAAAAGCGCGGAACCCTTCAAAGCCATCGTCACTTTCCAGAATTTCGCGCTGATAGTCGGCTTCGCGTGCCAGAGCCTCATCGTAGGAACGGTCATTCAGCGCGGCAAGCATCGCCCGTTTGCCACGAATTAACGCCAACGGAGCCTGCTGCGCCAGTGTTTCGGCGTAGGTGGTCACATCCGCATAAAACGACACAGTTGGATACACCTTGTTGACGAGGCCAAATGTCAATGATTCGTTGGCATTAACCGTTTCGCCAGTCAGCATCATTTCCATTGCTTTGCCCAACCCGACTAGACGCGGTAGAAGATAGGTTCCGCCGCCATCGGGGATCAGGCCAACCCGGATAAACAATTCTGCGAATGCGCCTCGTTCTGACACCAACCGCAGATCGCAGGCCAACGCCAGATCGCAGCCCAGACCCGCTGCCATCCCATCTACCGCCGCAATAACAGGCCAAGGACACGCCCGAATCGCCTTGAGAGTCGGCGCGTAGGCTTCGGTCAAAAGGCTATGGGCATCGGCTGGAGTCACACCCAACTGCACTGCCGCCGAAATATCTGCCCCCGACGAAAACGCACCATCCGCGCCTGTAATGACGATCACATGGATTTCGCCTTGTTCGTCGCACGCCCGTACTGCCTCACCTAATGCGAGCATCGTGTCGCCGTTGAGGGCATTTCGCACATGCGGGCGATTCAAAGTCAGGGTACACACGCCGTTGTATTGTTCAACCAGCAAACTTGGCATCAAGTTAGCCTTTCAACTCAGCGAACGGCCTGTTAAAAGCTTAAGCAGGTTTAGCAGTTCCTGACTGGTTTCGCGGCGGCTAGCTTTCAAGGCTCCCATCATAACCAGCGATCTAAACGCGCCATCCGGCCCATAGTAAGTCAGCTTCAGGTGATTATCTACTGAACGTTGCACTGCCGCCGCGACGAGACTCCGCATGGGAATTACCGTGATCGGCTGGGCGTGGGGAATTAGCTTCACTTCCTGACGGCTGATCATGACTTCGCCCTGTGTGGCGTGTGTTCCCATACCATTAAACCAATGATAAGCGTCTGCCCAGATCATCGGGAACGTCTTGATCCCGACCTCTGGAATGGCAGCGGCTTTGTCTACCGATTTGGCTGGTTGACTTCTAGGAGCCGCCGTCGCGGGTTTGATAAACTCTTCACGAACTACAGGGCGCATCTTTTGCGTACTATCGGGATCGCGCAGTTCCGGCGATCCCAACGCTTTGATCAACTGTTGGAAGCCGACCTTATAGTCCGTGCTAAAGTCTACCCGTTGGCGGCGTGACAGCCGGAAAGGAACGTCGCATGGTTCGATCATCACAGGCACAATTGTCCTGTTTTTTTCGATGAAGTAGCTCCATTCATCGGCAACGTTTTGCGAAGCCGACGACGCAGGCGACAGCAATACCAGAATTACATCGCTGCTGTCCAGCCCTTTTTGCACTTCCATGTCCCAATTTGCCCCAGTCGGGATGCTGCGTACATCCATCCAGACGGTGACATCATAATCCGCCAGATCATCAGCGAGTTGGGCGGCGAAATGCTTATCGACTCGCGAATAACAGATAAAGACTTGCATTCTGCTCAATATCCTTGCAATCTTCCCTTACAGTGATTCTATCCGATCCCGCGCCGGATGCGCTACAATGGCGGCACATTCGAGACAAAACACAGGCAAACGGCACAATGGACACAATGACTTTATGAATTTCTCGGTAGACCTTACTGGAAAAGTAGCGATTGTAACTGGCGCTGGTGCCGGAGTAGGGCGGGCGATTGCGCTGGCCTTAGCCCAAGCCGGAGCCGCCGTCGGTGTGAACGATCTCAATCCGGATCGCGCCGAAAAGGTGGCACAAGAGATCATCGCTGCGGGCGGGCAAGCGGTTCCTTGGGGCGGCGATGTTTCCAACAAATTTCAGGCTTCAGCAACGATTGAAACGGTACGCGATAAGTTCACCAATCTGCACATTCTGGTGAATGCAGCAGGGGTTCAGCGCTTTACTAGCCTGATCAAGCTCGACGAATACGACTGGCGGCGCATCATTGAGATTAATCTGACAGGCACCTTCTTTTGCACGCAGTTGGCGGGGCGTGTCATGGCAGATGAAGGCGGCGGCATTATCGTCAATCTAGCGAGTGTCTATGGGCCTTCGCTGCCGCTGGAAAACAGCGCAGCCTATGTTGCCAGCAAAGCGGGGGTTGTCGGCTTTACCCGCGAGGCTGCCCGTGAATTTGCTGCTTACAAAGTTCGCGTGAATGCGGTATGCCCCGGCGATATTCAGGAAGACTACGAAGCGCCGATTACACCTACCAATCCACAGGGTCGCGCTGGCACGGCTGACGAAGTGGCGGCGGTAGTGCTATTTTTGTGTTCCGATGCGGCATCTTTTATCACCGGGCAGGCCATCCATGTTGATGGCGGCCTGACAATGGCTTAAATCGGCTCATGAATAATACACCCCCGATAGTTTCAGCCCTTTTTTCAACGCAATATTCAACGAGTGAGCCGCCACCTGCACGCTGGCGAATCGCTTGGTGGACGGCATTCGTCGCGATCCTGATCGCAGGGCTGCTGCTGGCTGGAACAGGCTATCGGCACGGACTGCCGTTTGTAGACACGGGCGACGAAATGACGATTTGGACGATGGGTCGCGCCTATCTCGATCCGTCGTGGAATATGTTCCAGCCGGATCAACCGCCTGCCTTGCTATGGGTTTCCGAGTTTATCCAACGTATACAGATTGCCGCTGGCGACCCTTATATCAACGTCGGGAAAACCGTTGAAGTGATGCGGCTGCTCTCGGTCATATTGGATGGTGTGGCGCTGGCGATCATTATGCTGCTGGCGCGACGGCTCGCCGGGATAGTGGCGGGAATCGCAGCAGGGTTATTCTGGGCGACTCTGCCGATGGCAAACGAACTTGCCAAACTATCTACACACAACCTGTACGTGTCTGCATTTTTCATCGCGGCGATTGCTGCCGGGATCGAAGGCTGGTATCGCAAGTCGCTCCGTTGGATCGCGCTAAGCCTGGTACTTGCCATGCTCTCGACGCTGTTCAAATGGCAGGGTGCAGCCGCATTAGGCATTGCTGGACTGGCGTGCCTAACCTTTTGGAATACTGATCGCCGTAAAATGTTGGTGGCAATGGCTGTCTACGGAGTGATCGTGGCGCTGTTCAGCTATTGGGTAATTGTAGTACACGGCGCACTCAGAGGCGATGCGTATCTGCCCGGTGTAAAAGCGGTTACGCCCACGCCTACGGTGATCTTCGCTAACCTGCAATACCTCGCCACCCAGATCGGTCCCGGCGTGATTTTTGCCGTGTTGCCACTTGCCGCACTCGTTATTGCAGCGTTGATCCCTAAATTGCGCCGCCGCTTATATGGTGCAATGGGCTTGTGGAGTCTCCTTTTGGTGATCGTGGTGTTTGCGGCGATCCTCAGCTTTTACGGTGCGCCCGTCTTTGATCGTCACTATTTGCCAGCGATGACGCTCTTGGCGGTATTGGCGGGGATGGGCTTGAGTTTGCTTTTGCAAGTCATACTGACCCTAAAACGGGTTGGCATACTTCTGGCGATTTTACTGTTGATTGTTGTAAGTATCCCTATGCTGCACATGGCGACTGACAGCCGCCAGATCGCGCTGTTGGCCTTGCGCCCTGACCGCCGCAACAGCTTCGCGGAGTGGGCGCGTACTACGGCTACAGATGGCGCACTGCTCATTACCAATCCGAATCTGGCAATTGCCGTCCAGTCGATCTGGGGCTATCGGGGGCGTTACATCGAAACCCCGTATAACGATGGGCTGAGTGTTTCGGTTAAACTAGAGGATATCACTGCTGATAAACTGATCGCGAAAAATATCCGCTACATCGTCGCTAATGAAGACCTCGACAGTAACAAGATCAAGTTGCCCTTGACACGGATCATTCGCGGTAACTTCGATGCCGACCAAGACTTCAATGGCCCAAAGTGGGGAGTCTGGTATGTTGGGGCGTTGCCAACGGTTGCGCCTGATCCGCTGGCAATTTTCGGGAACGAACTGCTGCTGCGCGGCTACAGTCTTTCGAAAACCACTGTTTGCCCCGGCGAAAGCGTCGATTTGCAAATGCTATGGAGCGCCCAGAATCGCCCCTCGCGGTATTACTCAGTGTACGTCCATTTGCACAGCGCCCAAACGAACGAACTGAGCGAACCGATCAACGGCGATTTGCCCGCCAACGCAGATCGTCCGACGATCAGTTGGGCAAACCCGGATGAGATCCTGATTGGCGCACATCACGTTTGGACAGTCCGACCAGACTTACCGACGGGGGACTATGAATTGTGGCTTGGCGTATTCGAGCCAGTGTCCGATCATCGACTACAACTACCGACTGGCAAAGATCATCACATATTGGCGAAACTGCATGTGGTTGATTGCACGTCACGGCAACCCTTTTGATCAGAGGCATTCATATAGGCGAGTCGGTGATTGGGAGTAAAAAGCTAAAGGTGCTGCCGACGCTTGGTTCGCTGTGGACTTCAATCGTTGAATTCATCGCATCCAGCAGTAGTTTGACAATCGCCAGCCCGACTCCAGTGCCGCCAAAGGGTCGGGTAACGCTGCTATCGACCTGATAGAACGCCTGAAAAATACGCTCCATTTGGTCATCGGCAATGCCAATACCTTGATCGCGCACAGCAATGCGTAAGGAACCATCGCAGCGTTCGACGGTAATTTCGACGGGCTTCCCGTTAGGGCTAAATTTCAGGGCGTTGTCGAGTAACTGCTTCAATACCTGCGCTACTCCGGCACGATCTCCGAGAATAGGGGGCGCATCGTTGACCAACGGCAAGATGCGATCTACACCACTGGATGATGACCACTGCCTGCTTAACTGGCGTGTAGCGAGATTCACGGCATCAATTAGGCGGAACGGCTCGACCTTGACATCCAGCGAAGCCGCAAGTTGTGTTATGTTCTGAACAACACTTTCCAACCGTGCCGTCGCCGCTGTTGCGTAATCTGCTAGAACGCTCAGACCGTTGGCACTCCCCGCCCGTGCATCTTCTGCCAGCATCGCCACCGAGCTTTTGAGTTGGAGCAGCGGGGTACGCAGTTCATGGGAAACATTCTGGACAATGCTGTCTTTGAGCAGCACGATCTCGCGAGCCTCACGCAGAGTCCGGGCGGTATCGTGTTTGTGTTTTTCCAGTTCTTCGGCAAGGGTTTGGTTGCGTTGCCATAGATCATCGTAGCGCTGCTTGAGGCGCAGCAGCAGGCCAATCCTTGCCAGCAGAATGTTTTTATCTAGTGGTCTTGACAACACATCGTCTGCACCCGCTTCCAGACAAACTTGCGTCTCCTCAGGATCGCCGTCCGTGATCAAAATCAGCGGCAAAAAGTCAAAGCGCTCATCGGCCTTGATGAGACAGCACAATTCCACACCGCTTTTGATGGGCAGCTTATTCTTGAGCAAAAGTAGTGCTGGAGTTATCGACTGGAGGGCGTTGAGTACATGGACTGCATCGGGGGTGAGCAACACCAAGTAGCCGCGACTCTCAAGCCACTGCTGGATGGCTCGCGACTCTTCAAGATCGTCCTCGGCAACAAGGATGGTTAGTGGTGTCAGACTCGAAGAAACTGTTGTCATGTGTTTGTTGGCTTGAATGGGTGACTCTACGATACGCATGATTGTACACCCTTTGCGAAAGATTGTGCGGACTGCTATCCAGTTCGACCCCACAAATGGGCAGGATCAACTGCACACTCCATTTATTTAACGATGTATGCTAACTCGCTTACTAAATTTCTGTCAAAATTTATACTGCCTACACTTGCAAGAATCGTATCCTAACCTATGCACTTTGTCTATTTCAACATGCGATTATCAAAATACGTTGACAGCGTCAAATATGGCGTTGGCGATAATGGCGTTACCCACTTCAGTGATATGGGCGAAATCGATGTACATTTCTGTCCCCGTTTTTCGGGCGTTATCCAAAACGTGGGTCAGATCAACCGAGGCAGGAATGGTACTCGATGCCGTTTGCAGATCGGGCCACGTTGCCACGAATAGTTCACCTAGCCCCGGCTCTACAAGATCGGGATTCGCTGCAATCGCTTTTTCGTATGGCATCAAATCCATCGTCCATAGATGGGGTTGCAAGAAATGGTAGAACTGTGCTCCTGATTGCGTCGTATAGTGATAGGCATTCAAAAGCGTAGTTTTATATTGATCAGTAATTTTTTGTTGGAGGGCTGTATCTTTGGCTTGTGGTGGAACAATTCTATCGGCTAGGGTGCAATAGACTTGAACCACGCCCAACCGCCAAAGACGCGCCATCAGTGTATTACATAATTGACCACTCCATGAGCTATTGCGTCTGATATCAATGTGTTCAAAAATAGAGAGGACTTCGGGAACACCATCATAAAAGATGACAATATCGTCCGGCTGAAGTTTGGTCAATTTTAGAATTTGCCATTGTGAAGTAACACCACTGCCTGTGACAGCCATGTTGACGACTCGATAGGCGTGTTGGTAGTTCTTGTTGAACAGCAGTTGCAGTTGGCTTGGAATGGTATCTTCGTCAGGTACACCAAACCCAAAGACCGCTGAATTTCCATAAACATAGACGGTATTGGTTGGACTTTGAGGCTGATAGGCAGTATAGCGGATACCGTTTTCGACGTTGAACCAATGCCCGTGATATGTCGTTATCCAGCGTCCATCCTGATCCAACACCCATGAAGCGGCTAGCTCGTCCTGTTCGCGCCAAAACGCTGGTGTCCAATACGGTGACTGGCTGTACTCTGGAGAATATTGTTCGCGCCTGACCGACACAGAGGGGCGGTTGACACTCAGCCAAGATCGGGCTGCCGCATCAATCCCAACGATCAAAGCAATAACGGCAAAAATCCCTGCTATCCTTATCAGCCGCCGTTGAGCAGACCTTTTTCTAAACACCTTAACCCCTATTGGTCTAGCCATGATACTCGATGTCTTAGAAGTGTCTCATAGTCGCGATTCACTGAGCTTGCTACCGCGCCGTTCCGTTAGCGATTTAACTGGCGTTATGGGGCTGGTGTACTAATGACACTGGTAGCCGTTGGAATCAAAGTCGGGATTAGTTGATTCGTCGGGATTAGCAAAAAGCTGTTGCGAATCTGTGTTACTTCCATTGGAAGTGCTGTATTGGCTGTGTCAAGAAAATTTTGGCCTTTGGCAGTCGATTGCAGGTTAGCGATATACAATGTTGATGAGCCGTTGAGTAGTTGTGCGACAGCACTCTGTGGATTGCCATCGGCATCAGGCGCGGAATACGACACGGCAAAGCCCGTCGTTTCGCCCGAAGTAACAGCTTGAACCGTTTGCACAGTGGCATTAGGCCAAGTAGTTTTGACAAAGGCGCGAACATCGTCTTCCGTCTTAACGGACTTACCCGGTTGGCTGCTTGTGGTGAGGGTTACGCTGCTGCCGCCCAATGTCCCACTGACCGTGAAGGGGTGGCCTACACTGCCATCAACATGCTTCCAGTCGGGCGGAAACTTGATCACATAACCAGATACATAATCCGCGATGGCTTGCCACGTAATCGGCGCGGTCAGCACTTGAGGCCAAAACTGGTACTTCGGCAGTACAGTATTTTGCAAAGTATCGAGCAACTGCGGGTTGTTATTGGGGGCGACCAATCGCAGTACGACCAACCAATCACCGTTAATCTGGCTGACCTGCCTACCCAGATAGGTGTTATTATCGAGATAAAGCTCGAAGTTGATCACGAACAGATTGCCATCGACTCGACGGTTTAGTTCCTTCCAACCGCCTGTAAAGTTAGACCACGCGCCATCGAGGTTTTCCTTAGTGTAATACTTATCGAGATCTGGAACCGTGTTCTCCTTGCGAGCGGGATCTTTTTCGACAAAGGCATGAACCACGCTCAACGTTTTACCGTTTATAAAGGTCGCTCCAGCGCGAGTCCCCGTAGTTTCCTCACCAGTCGGCGTGGCAAGATCCCAGCCCTCAAGATGCGGTAGCGAAAATACCCCAGACGACTGGAAAAATGTATAGTCGGAGATAACAGGAGTACCGCCGGACGGTACATCGGGGAACGTGACCGTCGGCACACCCGGATTGGTATTGCCACTAGTCGGGGTTGGGTTATTTGAGGTAATGTTGGTGCCGACTGAGGCCAGCCCAGCAAGTAGTAGTGCCACAATGATCAGAAGCGTAAAAATACGCGGTGCAAGCTTCATGTTTTCTCGGAAATCCTAACACAGTAGAGTATCGCGCCGAAGATGATACTCTTTCGACGTTTATTCTGCCAACGTTATAATCATCCCTTTAACTATCGGAAACGGAATTTGTATTTATGGCTGGTTCTACCAAAAATCCCTTTACAGCCTTAACCCAGCGTGGCATCTGGCCTATTGCATCGCTGATCTTGCTGGTGGCGTTGATTGTCTTGTTCGCTGTTGATCCTTTAGTCGGCTATCTGCCCGATTCGCGACAGGTAATCTATCGCTATGCCGATCAACTTCGGGCGGGCAATGGCTTGGTGTTTAACGCTGGCGAACGAGTGCTGCTGGTTGCATCGCCCGCCTACATGCTGCTACTGGCTCTACTAAGCATGATTCCGCCATTAACCAGTTTGGCGGCAGCGAAAATCGTGTTTGCGCTGGCACTCGCATTTGGCGCATATAGTTTATTTCGCCTTGCCCGTCGTGCTGGCCTCAACGCTCCTGCTGCTAGTCTCGTAGCGATCTTATTTGCCTGCGCTCCACCACTCTTTGGCGGAATCGGTACGGCATTTCCGCTTGCCTCGGCACTGTGTTTAGTCTCACTCGATCTAGCATTTTCGGATCGCTGGCGTTGGGCGGGAGTCGTGTTGGCGCTAGCGACCTTATGCAGCCCCGAAGCGGCACTGCTAGTACTACCACTACTCTTTTTGGCAAGCAGCAAAAATACGACGATACGCTATTTTCTGGCATTTAGTCTTCCGCTAGCCATAGCGTTTATCGCGTTGCGTTTGTATTACGGCTCCGATTTCTGGAATGGATTGCTGATCTTCAAAACAGTATTATCGCTGAACAACGGGTTTGGACTGGGATGGTTGCCGATTGCAGGGCTTGCCATTTATGGCTGGTTCCGACAGCGGGCCAATCCAGTGGTGGCAGTCTGTGGCACATGGGCAGCGCTCTATGTTCTGGTTATGCTAGGCTTACTGCGTAATAGTATAGATTGGCAGTACGCGCCGATTATTGGCTCGCTGTTGCTGCTTTGTGTGGTCGGGTTACAAAGTGCCGGGATCACTTTCTCTAGGACAAGTGCGGCTATTTACGCTACGCTTGTTGCTGTTGTCGTGTTAGTGGCTATCGTCCTAAGTCCGCGTATTGCCACTCCTTCAGCGTCAACAAATTCAGGGGTGGTACTTGGCATCATGTCTGCATCAGACGCACTAAAAGTGCCTAATCAGGCCAATGAGTCGTTTATCGCCTTCGATGGACAGTTGCAGCCCGATCTGAAAACCATGATCGAACGCGGCGATGTACAATCCAGCCTCATCCGCTATGCACCGGATGTTTTGCTCACTACGCCTACAGGCCGTATCCGACCTACTGATCTTAGAGCTGGTGCATGGGCGCGGCTAAACTATCAACCCGGCAGCGAACCCAATATTTATGTACGCAAGGCGATTATCGGGCAATTTGTCGATCTGCCCACCAACTTTCGCTATGGCCCAGACATCCAACTGACCGGACTGGCAATCGATCAGACCAGCTTGCAACCGGGGCAACTGCTGCGTGTGCGGCTAGATTGGCAGTTGAGCCGTGCCGCCAGCAAACCTGTGACGGTTGATGTACGGCTGAGTTCAGGCGACTATCTGCTAGCACACAGCCGCGACACGTTTGAACCAAGTATATTCAAAGTTGGCGCGTGGAGTACTTATCATACGCTCACCATAATCAAGGACGCATGGGCGGGGCCGGTATCGCTAGATGCCGGTCTGATCGTGAGTGAAGGTCTGGTTGGGCGCAATCCGCTTACCACGCTGGAGATCAAAACACCCTGAACGCACAGCACTCAACTGCAAAAAAGCCATCTACTCAGACACGATTAACGCGGTTTGTCAGGTCAATTTTCATGCAGCGCAATGCTCCCTATTATCCTGTCACTCGCGATGAAATAACGAGTATTCCGCTGCGATCACGCCTGTTCGCCTTGACCATCGTTCTTTTGCTCATTGCTGCCAGCCGAATTGTTCGACTGGACAGTCACCAACTCCATCCCGATGAAGTGTGGTCAGTCTGGCAAACATTCGGCACAGTGGGGCAGATTGTGCAGTGGACTCCCTACGACTGGACTCCTCTGTTCTACTTGATTATCGGTGCTTGGCGGATTTTCGTGGGTATTCATCCGGTTAGCCTGATGATGCTCACTGTCTTGGTGTTTACGATCACCACAGCAATCCTGTACCGATTGGTGCGGCACCTGTACAGCCATCAGGCGGGCTTAATCGCGATGCTCGTTTTCGGGGCACTTGGCTACGATATTTATCTAAGTCTGTTCGTCCGCAGCCATATTTTTGTATTGATGCTCTCCGTTTTGTCACTATGGCTAGCGGTGCGCTACTTCAAGCATCCAACCCGCACGCGGGCGATATGGCTTGGCCTGTCGTTGGCCTGTATGCTGTATATGCACATCAGCGCGATTTTCGGGATCGTCACGATTGGCCTGTTCATGGCGATCCTGTATCCACGCCGGGTGAAATACTGGATACTGCCAACAATCATTACCGCCGTGCTGATCGTCCCTGTGCTGCTGCAAAAGTTGGCAATTGCTACGTCACGGGCTTCTGTCACTGCGCCTTATTATGAAAACAAGGACTTCCTCGCGACTCTCATTCAACTGCTGCTAGACATCTGGCACGACTTCGCAGGCTATAACCTGAGTCTGTGGGCTGCGTTTCTGGTTATCGCTGGCGTGCTCATCGTCCAGCGTTGGCGAATGCAGGGACGGGCAGTGGGTCTGCTGTTTTGGATGCTCTCGCCTGCCCTGTTCCTGTTTGTTGCGCCGTTGGTTGATGCGTTTCACACCCGCCACTTGCCATGGATTACGGTTGGCGTGGCGATCTGGATCGGGTGGGGATTCTCGTATCTGCCGCGTGCCGCGAATCTCGGTGTATCGCTGGTCTTGGTCGCGGTGATGTTTGGCCCTGTGCCAATCGATGAGCGCTATCTGATTCGTCCCCCAGTCACATCGACTTTTAACGATCTGGCGCACAACGCTCGTTGGGGTGATGTTGTAGTGGTCGATCCGAATAGCAGCGAAGTCGGCCCCGACGAATGGGATTACTATGTGCAGGTCTACTTTCCAAAAGGGCTAACGTTCGTGACCAACCCAGCAGGGTATCGTCGGGTGTGGTATGTGTTCGATGCGGCGAAGCAGGATGCGACGTTAAAGGAGTCCGTTCAGGCCAAGCGTGTGCCAGAAATGATTCTTGGTAAGCAGACCTTTACCGTGCAACTGTACGAAGCGCCGCCTGATGTCGAAGGTGTGCTGTTTGAAAATGGGATGCGCTTTCATGGCGCAGAACTTATTGAGCAAGAAGGGCCAACGTTGGCACGACGCACGGGCGAATCGTTCCATATGCGCTTGTGGTGGTCAATTGACCAAGCGCAGCAGCTTGACTACAGCGTCGGGACGTATGTCACAGGGGCTAATGGGACTATCGCGCAGTTCGACGGCCCGCCGCAGGTCAACGGCGATCCGCGTGAGACAAGCCGCTGGGTGACAGGCCGCTACTATATCGAGGAACGCGAGATCGAGATGCCCTACCCGACCTATGACCGCCATCTGTCGCTGTATATGGGGGTCTACCAGTGGCAAACCCCTCAAGTGCGCTTGGCTGCTCCCGGCGAGAACAAAGATAATCTGTTGTTCCTGCAACCTATCGAGATCAAACATTGGCTAACGCCACCGTAAAGCGCTAGATTCTTTAGTGTTGTAGAGTGACATAATTCATAAGGAAAATACACATTATGGCGGATATTGAGCGTTCGGCTGAGGCCGTATGGCATGGCAACTTGCGTGAAGGTGAAGGCACAATCAGCACACAGAGCGGTGTTCTCAAAGAGACTCCCTATACATTTACTACGCGCTTTGGCGATGGGGCTGGCACGAATCCCGAAGAGTTGATCGCGTCGGCGCACGCCGCCTGCTTTACCATGGCGCTTGCCAACCTGTTGAGTACCAAAGAGCACAAAGTCCATCATATCAATACACGCGCTATCGTTTATTTGTCCGAGACCGCGCCGCGTACTATCACCAAGATTCGCTTGGAAACTGTCGGCACCGTCGAAGACATCGATGAAGGCACATTCCTGACAAACGCCGAAGAAACCAAACGTACTTGCATAGTTTCCAGAGCGCTGGCTGCGGTCGAGATCGAACTGGATGCCAAGTTAAGCAAATAGGGGCTTAGGCTAGATCGCTAAGGCTAAACAACAGTCTCTCGAATAGGGTAGGCCAAACCTGACCTTCCCAATCCGAGAGACAATTCCCTTGCTAGAGAACCATTGAAATACTAATGATTCTGTTGCTTGGTTATGGCTATGGGTTCTAAGGCTTCAGGAGTCCCAATTTGCTTAAGCGCTCTAAAAATTTCAGTGCAAATAATCAATTTCTTTCTTAATATACTCAAATTTGTAATTCCCCTTTTTTCCAGAAAACCAATCAAGATAGGTACAGCAAACGCATCCAACGTGAGGAAGGAAGCTCAAACACGAAATCACGGACAAGAGCAGCCTTAAAGCGTTTGCGCTAGTACTAAAGGTGAATGTTTTTCCGAAATGCAACTGATTGTCGCGTGATAAGCTCAAGCGGAATTTCATCCAAATGGATTTCTTCGCCTGCCGCTAGGGCTAACACTGCCTGTGATGCCATCATCCCCATCTGAAACACGGGCTGCCGAATTGTCGTCAGTGGTGGAATCATATATTGCGTGCCGGGGAGATCATCAAACCCAACAAGCGACACCTGTTCAGGAACCGCAATCCCCTTGTAAAAAAGGGCTAGCCTTACCCCAACAGCGGCCTGATCATTGGCGACAAAAATGGCCGAAAACGGGTAGCGAGCGCTGTGGGCTAGGAGCGTCTCCACCGCCTCTGCGCCTATAGACTCTGAAAAATTGCCTTCGATAATAAGTTCTGGGACAACTTCAAGCCCATGATCGATGAGCGCTTGGCAATAGCCAGCACGCCGTTGCACCGCGTCTTCAATCGGCATTTTACCGGTAATATGTGCAATCGCGATATGCCCGTTTTCGATCAAATAGGAAGTCGCTAAATAACCACCCTCGAAGTTCTTGACTCTCAGACATTGGTTTTCGATCCCCGGAATACATGCGCCGATCACAATCAGCGGGATCGCTTCGGCTAAGTCGCATAAATAATCGCCGTCTATGCCTTGTACGTGTTGTGGAGCCTGCAAAATGATTCCATCGACACCACGCGACAACAACAATTCGAGAGCGCTACGGTCTTCGCGGGGGCTTTCGCTGCCTAAGCCAATAACTGGATGATAATTCGAGCCGTCCATGGCGACTGCAATCCCACGCAGTATCTCACTGAAATAGGGGCTGCCTAAATGCCGAGTTAGGACTCCGATTTGGAGCGTTTTACCACTAACTAACCCCTGCGCGGCGATGTTGGGTCGATAGTTGAATCGTTCGATGATCTGAAGAACGGCGGCCTTTTTTTCAGGTATAACATGCGTACTACCGTTGAGAACTCGCGAAACGGTACTCTGTGAAACTCCCGCCAACCGAGCAATTTCCGTCATCGTTACCGCTTGTTTGCGGTCTTTAGATTTTTGAATAGGCATTGCATCGTTACTTTTACTCATAGACAGGCGTTATAGAACGGATTATACATTACAACGTCGTGAATACGAATGCAAGGCGTTCTCAGTTAGCTTGAATACCAATATTTCGCGCTATTTGACTTTAATCACAGCTATTTTGACACAAGTCCAGCTAAGAAAGTCACCTGAAGATAATTATTGGACTCCTACGAATTTCTCCTCACTTTCAAAGGCTATACCCAACCGAATCGTGATTGTGTGGTGCTCGCTACCGTTCGTTAATAGAATAGCCAGCGACGGCTGTATTTGCCCATCAACAATTACTTCGCATACTCCGCGATTGACATGCTCAGGGTTCTCGACATGGATGTCATAAAGAATTCCCCTCTCTTGCAATGTAAGATCAAATTCTGCCCATGCTTTTGGAATACAGGGATTGATATGCAAGGTTGATCCAGTGCGCTTCAGCCCTAAAAGCGCTTCAACAATGAGCCGATACATCCAGCCTGACGAACCAGTGTACCATGTCCAGCCCCCTCGACCTTGATAGGGCGGCATACTATACACATCCGCTGCAATAACATACGGTTCAACTCGGTAACGCTGCATTTTTTCGGCGGTATCGCTATGCAGAATCGGGTTTAACATATCGATCAAGGCTTCTGCGCGGTCCCCTTGCCCTAACGCCGCAAAAGCCCAGATCGTCCACAAGGCCGCATGGGTATATTGCCCGCCATTTTCGCGGATGCCCGGTGGATAGCCTTTGATATAGCCGGGATCACGCGGCGTTTTATCAAAGGGCGGCGTAAACAGCAAAAGGGCTTGTGCCTCGGTATCGATCAACTGCGCGGCAACCGACTCCATTGCCTGATAAATGCGTCGGTTTTCCCCCGCGCCAGAAAGCACAGCCCACGACTGCGCGATAGAGTCGATGCGACATTCTTGATTCTGTGCAGCGCCCAACGGCAGCCCATCATCATAGAACGCTCTGAGATACCATTCCCCATCCCATGCCTGATTCTCCAGAGCGCTTTGCAATTCATCGGCTTGCCGACGGTAGGCTACTGCTTGCTTTGTCTCGCCGCGTGCTTCGCTCAGTGGGATAAATCGACCCAATGTGGCGTACAGGAACCAGCCTACCCAAACACTCTCCCCGCGTCCCTCAATCCCGACGCGGTTCATGCCATCGTTCCAGTCGCCGCTGCCCATCAACGGTAGTCCGTGTGTACCGTGCGTTGATCCCTTTTCCAGCGCACGACGACAATGTTCGTACAGGCTGTACTTTTCAGAGGTGGCTTCATAGAGTCCGTAGCGTTCATCTTCACCGGGTTTCAATGGCTCCCCTTTGAGAAAAGGCATATGCTCATCAAGGATGGCCTGATCGCCCGTAACACTGACATATTCCGACACGACAAACGGCAGCCATAGCAGGTCATCCGAGAATCGAGTGCGCACGCCACGCCCTGATGGGGGATGCCACCAATGTAAAACATCGCCTGCATCAAATTGATGGCGTGCCGCTTCCAGAATATGCTCCCGTGCTACCCCCGGTTGGGCATGGATCACCGCCAGAATATCTTGAAGCTGATCGCGGAATCCGAATGCGCCACTGGATTGATACAGGGCTGCGCGGCCCCAGATCCGGCAAGATAATGTCTGATAGAGCAACCAGCGTGGCAGCAGATTTAAGGCTGCATTGGGAGTGCGGATCGTGACGGTGTTGAGCGTCTTTTCCCAGAAATCGTGAACGGCTTGCCACGCTGAGTCAACCTTTGCAGGCTGTTGAAAGTCAGTCGCCAGTTGGATCGCCCGATCACGGCTTTCGGCTTGCCCCAGAATAAAAAAGACTTCTTCGCTGCCGCCAATAGGTAGATCGATATGCAATTGAAGTACCGCGCAGGTATCCAGACCTGCACTGACGGTTCCTCCTAGCCCGATACGCGACAGCGCCACAGGATTCCGCGAACTACCGAGCCGTCCAAGAAATTCCGCTCGATCCGTGGTTAACCCATGTAGATCTTTGCTAGCAGTCACAAAAGCCACCGCCGTACCGAACTCAGGGCTGTAAGGGTTGCGAGCCAGCAGCGTATGACTGTTCGCGTCAAATTCCGGGATAATATACTGCTGAGTAACGTCTTTGGTCGTCCCCAAAATCCAGTCGGCATAGTACGTTAGGGTAATGCGTCGTGGACGATGCCACGTATTTTCCAGCCGCAGCTGGATCACTTTGAGCGGCGCATCGGGCACGGCAAACACCCGCAGGGTTTGGGCAAGGCCGTCACTGCGATGCTCAAAGATCGAGTAGCCAGCGCCATGCCGAATGAGATAGGGCATTTCATCGCGGGTCGGCAGGAGCGTAGGCGACCAGATTCGTGCCGTTTCCTCATCACGCAGGTAGAGCGCTTCTGACGGGCGATCACTGACCGGATCATTGTGCCATGCGGTGATCCGATTCTCGCCGCTGTTGCCCGCCCATGTACAGCCTAGCCCCGCCTCAGAAGCAATAAACCCGAACTGTGGAGTCGCGATGACATTAATCCAAGGGGCGGGTAAGGTTCGACCCGCTTCCAGATAGATCACATATTCGCGTCCGTCAGGACTGAATCCCCCACTTCCATTATCGAATAACAAATCGGTGGGGCGTAGCAGTGGGTCTGTTGTCTCAGCGGGATTGGAAGCCACTGCAACCGGGATAAAGGCGGGTAAGTAGATCGGCATTTGGCGTAGCGCTGCCAGTTGGTCGCGCAGCGATCCTTTTTCGCCATCCAAATTGACACGGGTGGCGCTGTCGAGCAAAATCCGATCTGCGTCATTCATCCGATCTGCTGGCAAGATAAAAATGCCGTCGTGTCGGTTGAGCCACGTTTCGCCACCGTTGCGGGACACCAAACGATACACCTGACTGTAAAGTTCCTGCGTATAGGCACTATCGTGCTCATTGAGAATGACGAGGGTCACTTTGATCTGACGGTTGCGCCAGTAAATGTGCGCCCGCAAGAGGTCGCGTACCAAGCCTAAATGGTTGTCATTGCTGATATGTACCAACACAATCGGGTAATCGCCCGAAATCCCGAATGCCCACAAGCCCGGTTGCGCTTTTGTATTTGCCGCCAAAGTCGCCGCCGGAGCGCGAACCCCCAGATATGGATAGAACAATGCACCAAGCATCTGCTGGATGAGTTCAAGGTCAGGGGTATCGAGGGCGAGTTGGCGAAGTTCGAGTTCACTCTGGTAACGCGCTTGCTCAAAAGCATGGTCAAGCACCGACCAATTGCGATAACGACCTGCAATCTCCAGAATCTTGGGCCGTGTTTCCGCCGCGATGGTCAAATAGGCAAACTGTACCGAGCCATAAGGTTCCAATTCTACCGTACAGCCAAGCGCAAAAATCGGGTCAAGCGTTGCGCCAATGGTTCCCGACAGATGTTTCTCCATGAGTGCCAGCGGAGTGCGTGGGGTTTGATAGCGTCCGATAAATTGCGCTCGGTCTGTTTCATACTCAATGGGCAATGGGCCGTCTTTGCCGATCAGCAAATGCGCCAGAAAGATAGGCGTTTCCGTTGCTGATCGAGGGCGGCGGTGAAATAGCAGCGTTTCAAGTTCGGGGATAACTTCGCTCTCAATAAAGAGTTTATTGAAGGCCGGATGGCGCAGATCGTTGGCTTGCGCCGTTAGGATAACCTCACCATAACTCGTGACCGTCAAACGGCGTTTACGGTTGCTATGGTTGGTCAGCCGGATACGCCGCATCTCGACATCATCACTGGGGGCGACACTAACTTCAAGATTCAGCGAAATATCGTGATCACGCCGTTGAAATTCGGCTTTATAGGGGTGAAACAGAACTTGCTGTTCGTTGGGCGAAACTGCGGTTGGCTGGTAGCCGGCTGACCATACCGCGCCATCCTCCTCATCCTTGATATAAATCCACGTTCCCCACTCGTCGAGTGTTGTGTCAGCGTGCCAGCGGGTCAAATCAGTCGATTTCCACTGACTGTACCCGCCTCCCGAACTGGTCAACAGTACGCCATAGTTCCCGTTGGATAAGTAGTGAACCTGTGGCAGCGGACTCTCGGTTGCTGCGGTCCAAGGGGCAACCGAAGTCACCGCTTGGGCAAGTTGCAACGCGCTGCCATTTTCCGGTGTGGGATTTTGCAGTTCAGGGTTCGGCGGGATCAGTTCTTGCAACAGCAGTTCGATACTTTGGATGCGCGGATCGGCGTGGAAGCGTTTGACCATCACGTCATCGTGGAAGTAGTTATCCAATGCAAGCAGAATCATCCCCTGATGATGCGCCATATATTCCTGAATAACGGCGTGGGTGCGTCCTAAGCCCATACGGTTGGGTGTGTAATCGATAGCTTCAAAGAGGCCATAGACTCCGATGGCCTGTTGTTCGCGCAGTTGTGCAAGATTCTTTAACACCGCCAACGGACGAATAGGCAGCGCAATAAGCGATGCGTATGGCGCAATCACAAGATCGTCTGCCATGCCGCGCTTAAACGCTAGACGTGGGACACCGAAGGCGCGATATTGATAGTTTGCATTGCCATCAAAGGCATAAAATCCAGATTCCGAGATCCCCCACGGAACCTTATTTTGCTGTCCGTAGGCGATCTGGTAATCGACCACCGATTGATAACTTTGATCGAGCAGCGTATTCGGGTACGTTCGCATCAGCAAGCGCGGCATGAGGTACTCAAACATCGTGCCACTCCACGACAGCAGTGCCTGTTTGCCGTCCACCTCGGTCAAGGGACGGCTCAGATGTAACCAATGACTCTGTGGAATGTCGTCTTTCGCAATGGCGATCAAGCTGGCGAGTCGGGCTTCCGAGGCCAACAGGTCGTAAAAACTGTTGTCGAGTCGCTCGGTGATCACGTTATAACCAATGTGAAAAACGCGGCGTTGTAGATTGAACAAGAAGCGAAAATCCGTCGTCTTGATATACAGTTCGGCCTGTTCGTTCAGATCTTGAAAGCCGATCTGTAACGCCTCTGAATCCATTCGCGCTTGAACAAAGGTAGTGATCAACACCCCGCACCACTCAACAGCTTCATTCAGTTCGTTATTGCGCGGCTGATGACTCTGTACCAAGCTACTCCGAAGCAGCGCGGCTTGTGTTTGACCTGCCCTGTAAACGTTACTGATCTCGCCTAAGCTGGGAATTGTGGCAACGAGCGTTTTTAAGCCCAGCCATAGTTCCCCAATGGCTGGGTCAAGGTCTGAACGCGAAAATAGTGTTGGCGAATTCTCGAACAAAAAAAGCCACGGCAAAAGAATATCGATATCGCGTTTCAGATTCACAATGGTTTGGAAGGCACGATCTGAATAAATCCGTACTTCTTCCAGCACCATTGGATCAAGATGCGCTCCAGCGGTTTCGCAGAACACTAACAAACGTTGGCTGAACTGAGGCCATTGCGTTTCGGCAAGCTGGATCAGGTTAGAAGTCCAAGCCAATGAAAACGATTGAACCGCCGTAATCTTGTCGATAATCCGGGCCAGATCATCGTGCAGCACATCAATCCCCGGATCGGTCAGACTCATCAATTTAGTGTTCAGAATATTGAGCGTATCCAGAATACCCTGCCAGCGCCGCCCCCGCATGATCGGAGTACGAAGAATGTCTTGCAACGCTTGGCGGAGCGTGAACAAGCTGCCGATAAGATTACCGCTATCTACCGTTGAGACATAGCGAGGCAACAGCGGTTTCAACGATTGCGTATCGTACCAGTTCAAAAAGTGACCGCGATACCGCTCTAACCCCTGAAGGGTTTCAAAAGTTGAGCGCAGCCGGAGGATCAGATCGAGCAGACCAATATAGCCAAAATCATAGGCCGCTAAGGTCGATAGCAAAAGTAGGCCAATATTCGTTGGTGAGGTTTGGTGCGCGACAATACCACGCGGTGACTGCTGAAAATGATCAGGCGGCAACCAATGGTCGGCAGGGCCAACAAATTTTTCAAAGTAGAGCCACGTTTGGCGAGCAAGTTCCCTGAGTTGGGCTTCCTGATCCCCGGTCAGCGTTTCTGATTCAACTTTGATCGGCTGACTCAGCCAGTGTGCTGCTCGTGGTGCGGCAAACCACGCCACAAGCAGCGGCACCGCTACGAAAAATGCACTTGGATGCGTCACAGTAACGAGCAGGGCAATCCCCAACGTGAGCGCTAGTGACGCGATCATTTTTTGCCAAATGGCATCCAGAGAGAGCAGGTTTCCCAGAAGACGGGCACTTGCCGCAGCCGTTGTCCATTGCAGCATATACCGACGGGTACGCAGCCGAATCAAGGTGGTCACAATGGCATCTATCGACAATCCCGCTTCGTAAGGCACGAAGACGAGCGCCAGTAGCCAACGCACCACATCCAGCCGGATCTGATAGCCACCTCTAAAGGGAGTTCCATTCTGTAAGGTTTGGACGATTTGCGTAAGAGAACCCATCACGAAGGGTATAACGGTCAAGACTAGGCCGAGGATAGTCCATACGAGCGGTGATCCCGGCGGCGTAACCCATGCCATGATAAAGAATAGTAACAGCGTGGGAGTTACTAGACTGCGCCGCAAATTATCCAGAATCTTCCAGCGGTCAAGCATCGAAAATTGGTTGGCGATCAAGCCATCCGTACCGGGAACACGAGGCAGTAGCCAAGGCAGCAGTTGCCAATCGCCGCGTATCCAACGGCGCATCCGTTCGGTGTGTGCCAGATAGTGCGACGGGAACTTTTCCAGTAGCACAATATCTGTGACCAGTGCGGCGCGGCTCCACAGGCCTTCAAAAAGATCGTGACTCAGCAGCGCATTTTCGGGTATCCGGTTCGCCAGACTGCGCTCAAAGGCCGCCACATCGTAGATCCCTTTACCGACGTAAATCCCTTCGCCAAACAAGTCTTGATACACATCGGAGGCGGCTAATGTGTACAGATCGAGTCCGGTATTGCCCGCAAAGATCCGCGCAAACTGGGATCGATTAGCCGATGGCAAGATTTGCACACGGGGTTGTAAGATCGTATACCCGGCGATCACGCGATCATGAGCATCGAATTGGGCACGATTCAAGGGGTGTGCCATCGTTGCCACGAGTTTGGCGGCGCTATCGCGGGGCAACACGGTATCGGCATCGAGTGTAATCACATAGCGCATTCCCGAAAACTGGTCTAAATCTCCGACTTTGAGCATAAAGGATGAGTCTTTGTTACCCATGACCAAGCGGTTAAGTTCGATTAGTTTGCCGCGTTTACGTTCCCATGCCATCCACACTTGTTCGCCAGCATTCCAACGCCGCTCTCGCAGAAACAAATAAAAGAAACCACCCGCTTGGCTGTACTGAGCGTTTAAGGCTTCAATACGTGCTGTGGCAACGGTGATCAGGGCCTCATCGTCGGGCATGTGCTGCTGCTGCGCATCGGCAAAGTCCCCAAGCAGCACAAAGCGCAGGTTAGCATCCTGATTAGAGAGAAAATGCAGTTCCAATTGTGCCGTTAGGCTTTGAATTTCTTCGGGGCTAGTCAAGAGTGCTGGAATCACGACTGCGGTTTTATACAGGTCGGGAATACCCGCTAGAAAATCCATCTTGGACAGCCGATGCGGTGTCGTGAAATAGCTGATTGCCCAGTTGATTAACCCAACCGTCACAGCCGAGGCGGGCAACGAACTGACCACACTAATCCCGAAGATCTGGAGCCAATTTCCACCAATGGATAACGTATAAGTGGCAATCGCCGCTACGACAATGAGGGTAAAGAGTATGATACTTCCGATATAGAGCGCAGCATTATTCGCAGTTGCCCAGCGGCGCAAGCGTATCTTGGCGGAAGGGTGATAGTTGATGAGCGCGTCAAGTTCAGCGCGGCCTTTGTCGAGGAGATAGTAGCCAACATGCGCCGTGCGATCCGGGTGTGGCAGTTGGAGCGCGACCCGGCTAGCCAGATCAACCGCCGCCTGTGCAATGAGTTCTTCTGCCTGACCAATCTTTGGAGAAAGTTGCTCGATTGTCTCGCGATAATAGTTGCGAGTCTCAAAATTCATCTCGGCATACACGGGATCGCGCCGTAGAATCTGCTCGACTCGACTGACGGCTTCAAAAAAATCTTTCCAGTCTTGGTTCGCCAACAGCCGCAAATTCAAAATGCAGTTGGCAATACGCGATTCGTCGACTACCACCCCCAGATCGATCAGTGCCGGCCCGACCACATGATCAACATCTAGCCCGATAAGCTGAATCACAGCTTGCGATAAGTTTTCCAAACTGCCGATTCTCAGCATCGTGGGTAGCGCCCACAGTTCGCCCATCGTTAACGGGGTAATGTACTGATAGGCGGCGATAAACGCCTTGATCTGTTCAAGATCGAGGTTGCGGTTTGTATTCTGGATCAGCTCATGGGCCACGGCATAAATGCGCGGATAGCCCTGCAAAGGGCTACTGCTCAGTCTCGGAAGCTGGCGATAAAAGGCGGGTGGCATATCTTCACTGATCTCACGTAGCGCTTGCTGCACAACGTAAAAGTTGTCAAGCAGCCATTCCCCCCCATAGGAAATCGCCAGATCTTCCTCTGCGAGCTTGGAGAAATGTTGGTAGGCTTTTCGCAGGGCGGTTTCGGTCTGGCGGGGGGCTTCCAAGATGGGCAAAAGCGAGAGTTTCTCGGAGCCACCGACACTTTGCTGCTTTGCGAACTGCTGAGCGCGGTCTTCAAACTCGTTGAGCGCAGTAGTTTCGGGGTGAATCATCACGGAATCAGACATTATCACTGGCGCTCCCGACTTTCCCGTTGGGCCGTTTCGGTATCACGGGGTACAGGCAATGTTGATGGCAAATCTTGGACGACGAGAATCGGTTTGGGGCTGTAGGCAATCAGGTTGTTGGCGATGCTGCCATAAGGCCACAGCGGTTCGCCCGAATAGCCATGTGCGCTGAGAATGGTCAGATCAATGCCTTCGCGCTCAATGAGTTTATGCAAGGCCGTGGCAACGCTATCATCGACCAACAAATGGCTTTTTACCGTAATACCAGTCGAGAGCCGCGTTTCAAGTTGTTCCAGATAGCGGGCAGCCTCAACACGGTTTCTGTCAATCAACCGATCGGTAAGCTCAATATCTTCCTGAGAAAGTGGCGCACGGCGTGGCATTTCCGGTTTGCGAACCACATGGACAAGGTGTAGCTCGGCGTTGAAGCCCTGTGCTAGCATCGTTCCCAGCGGCAGGACGTGTTCGGCCCGTTGTGACCCATCTAATGGGATCAGCAATTTACCATAGTGGGCCAATTTCCAGTTTTCCATCGTTTCGTCACCCGCCCGAATTCGCAGAGTCGGCAGGTGGGTACGCAGTAACAGTTCATGAATGAGATCGCGAAAATTGTCGCCGGGTTTCGCCATAATAATCAGGTTGACATTGTGTTCATGGGCAAACTCAACGATACGAGACACACTCGGACTGTCTAAGATCGCTTTTTCCGCCGGAATGCCAAGCGCCTGCAAATGCTGAACGGCTTTGTCAAGCTGAATCTCGGCCTCCGTTTTGCTGATCTGCCAGTTCCAAGGATCAACAAATTCGGCTTGTGTAGTACGTGTGCTAGAGGACCCTTCCATAATACGCAGTAAGGTAACATGGGCGTGCAGTGCCGTCGCAATGGCTCCGGCATGAGGCAGTGCATATTCTGCACTTGGGGTTCCATCAATTGGAATGAGAATATGGTTGAGCATCGATCTCTCCTTGCTTAGGGCAACTTCGTTGATCAGAATGCTTGACGTAGTGGATAGTGCAGCATTAATGCAGGTAGCGGTGACTAGAGCGAACTGATTACTAACCTGAACACCTTACACCAGTATTCAACAATTGCAGAGAAGCACAGTAGCCATTGGAATGGGCAGGGGATAAGTCACAAGAAGTGCAATGCTTAGCTAATCTTAACTATTATAGTCAACACGGTATAGGATAAGCAAAAAATGGAGAGTGTCAAAAGTCGAAGGATAGTCAACTCCAAGACATGATCCCGTAAGGTTGAATTATTCATGCACGGCTGGGGATGTTTCCAACGTGCCGATTGTCGGCGGGTAAAGGGTGGCGCTTTTTCGCTCTTTTTAGTTGACGGAGTCAAGCAATTAGTTGACAAAAGCAAATAACTACTTGATAATGTCAACTAAAAGGGAGTTAAAGAGATATAGCTATGGCACTCGATACCCTTGAAGACAAAATCGCTAACGTCCGACAGTTTAATCGTTTTTTCACCCGCGAGATCGGGGTTTTGCGGGAGGGGCTTTTACATAGTCCTTATTCGCTAACCGAATCAAGAATTTTATTTGAACTGGCGCAGCGTGACAATGTAACTGCAACTGAGTTATGCCGCGAATTGGGGCTTGATCCCGGCTATCTTAGTCGCATTTTGGCGAAGCTTGAACAACAGACTCTTGTCGAAAAAGTGCGGTCAGAAAGTGATGGTAGACAGCGCCTTTTGTGCCTGAGTGCTGAAGGCAAAAAAGCCTTTGATGTGCTTGATAAACGTTCGCATGATGAGGCGAGCGAGATGCTCAACGAACTGAGCAACTATGACCAAGATCGGCTGCTGGGCGCGATGCGGACGATTGAAAAAGTGCTGACCAAAGGTTTCAAATATGCCGAGCCGTATTTTTTGCGGCAGCACCAATCAGGGGATATGGGGTGGGTCACTTATCGACATGGGGTGCTGTACAAGCAAGAGTACGGTTGGGACGAACACTTTGAAGCACTGGTAGCGGGGATCACGGAGCAATTTATCATCCGATATAACCCGGCACGAGAACGCTGCTGGATCGCGGAAATGAACGGCGAAATTGTGGGAAGTGTGTTTCTGGTGGAGGCCGATGAATTAACCTCTAAACTGCGTTTGCTGCTGGTGGAACCCAAAGCGCGTGGCTTGGGGTTGGGTCGGCGGCTGATTGCGGAGTGTATTAGCTTTTCCCGCCACAGCGGCTACCAGAAGGTCTCGCTGTGGACAAACAACGTATTGGTTGACGCTCGGCGGCTGTACGCGCAAATGGGGTTTGTGCTTTTAGAGGAAAAACCACACCATAGCTATGGGCAAGATTTGGTGGGCGAAACGTGGGAGTTGACGTTATGACGCTATACTAACCTACACCGCCTAGATTGAAATATTTAAGTTTTCTGTCTAGGGCGACGATAATTTCCTCTCCTACATTGAGAAGTTGCATCGTATCTTCTTTACTGATAACCCGCGAACCACGAATTGATTCATCTAAAATAAAGAGGAGTTTATCAAGAACATACCTCTCATCTTCTGAGAGGTATTGTTGGCTAACCAATAAATCTGTTAGCTCGTAGACTGTTCTGTATGTAACATTGGCGCGTTCTCCAAGATCTAACAGACGTTTTTCAAGTTCTATTCTAATCCATGCTAAACCAAGTTTAGAATCACGTATAGCGAGTCCTACACCGAAGCTTGATTCCGCTCCCCCACCGATTTCAACTTTGCTGCCAGACATTAAACCCGCTGCAATAGCCCGCTGCTCAATGTCTTTTAGTATAGGGTTTAACTCAAGCTTTATCAGATTTGGCATCTCAATGGATTTAATGCTCTCACGCAATTGCGGCAACGTCCAAAGTACTATTACAAATCCTAAAAGCGCCAATGTTCCTGCGTCAATACGAATAATAGAAAAAGCTTCCAATAAGGCCAAAACAATAAGCGCCAAAGAAACTGCGAATTTCGTAAGTAAGAGAAATGCCTTTTTAAGTTTTTTGCTCATAGCCTATTCCTGAATTATGGATAGCGCCAGATGATAACGTAGTCGGTCTTTGAGATACCATATTTGGTTCCATCGGCCTATAAGCAGCAAACTTTTCGCCCTGTATCAATTCCCACAGGGCTTTCTATTATCTGGGAGTACAGGCTATTCTGGTCGATGCAGGACGGGGAAAGATAAGCGATTATACGCTGCCTATATAAATATCGGCGTACTTAACAAGAGATTTCTCTAGCATTTTGAGCAAGGATTTCACTTTACGCAAAATATATATTTGCTAGCCCTTTCCTGTCGATTGCATTGTGAAAGGGCTAGCGATAAATTTATTACTCACGTTACGCACGATTTATTTTTACACTGGGTTTGCCCTCACCCCCAGCCCCTCTCCCGCAGGGCGAGGGGAGCAAATACCCGTTTGATTTACGGCAGTTCTCAGCTAGGTTGAACCTTGTGGGCAACCACATAGGGTCGCCCCTACAAATTGGATTTCTGTAGGGGTGGGGATTAGTAAGGTGAGAGACAGGGTTTACTTCGCGTCTGTGTCGGATAACAGCGGTTTGCTCTCTCCCGGCAGTTTGCGTCGCTTTTTCGAGAAGGCGGTATAAACGCTGGTTCGTGCCGAGTCGGCAATGGGGCGTGTATCGTCTACATCTTCGGAAAGCTGGTCAAAACCCGTGCTATCGCGCCACTGATGCAATGCACCCGCCGACATTTCAACCATCGCCGTCAACAGTTGATCGGCGGCGGCATCATAATTGCGTGGGGTATCACGTTTCGCGCCAAATTTCCGTAATCCAGATTCACATCACTTTGATCGATTGGATGTATTCAATATCCTCATAGGTTAGGGCAAACCATTCACCGACCAAACGTTTTTCAGAAAACATGTTATGTAATGTGTTTTCAGCATGCCTCATATTTGAACATTCAATCAGATGAAGGACTCGAAAAGTGACAGGAACAACAGTACTCATGTCGTAGATCCGTTTATTGATATTTTGAGTTATACCTATCTTATATTTACCCGGTATTTCATGGGCGGTAATTAGGTAAACAAACCCTTCCAACACGCGCCCCTGTTGATAGGGTTTACCCATCACAATATCGGAAACAATGCCCGTTTTGAGCGACATCACCGTTAGGATTGAATCTAAAGTTTCAGCAGTCGCGTAATCCAGCTTATATATTTTCTGATTTTTTGCTTTATAGCGTAGTTTCTGGCACTGTTCAGTTATATCTAGGTTGGCCTTCTTTAAACGGCGCTTCATGTTATGCCAAAATTTGCTCGACTCTTCCGTTTGGGCTACGCCCACAATCCAGTCCTGCACAGCATAGTAACGCTTGCCATCATCGAGATCGTGATAGGCTAATGTGAAACCATAAAGTTGGGCAATACGTTCTGGCAGTGGGAGATTATCAAACTCTGAGGACGGAACGACTGGAAATGAGGTAGAATCCGACATTATGCGCCTCCAATTTAGGTGCGTCACGCTCCTGGTTGCTTGTAACAACGCAGGAGCATTCTATTAAAGATTTGAATACTATAGCACAAAATTTCTAGGCTTGTCTACAAAGTAAGGTTTGTATTTTGGGGCAACGCATCAAAACTCGCCTAGCCTGCGAGTCATTCACCTTAGCGGACAGGGCAAGCCCTGTCCCTACATCCAAATCGTGTTGTGGAGGGGGTTCAACCCAGGTATTGTCCATCCCCACAAAGGGCTATAGACAGGCGGTTTATGCCACGCCTGTATAAATATCGGCGTGCGAACTGAGGTATTTCGAGGCGTTGTCGGGGAACAGGGTAACAATCGTAGCGGCTTCGCCACGTTCGGCAATTTCCTCAGCAACCTTGAGCGCACCAACCTCGCCGTTGCCGCGCTAATGCCGACCAGCACTTCCGCCTTGTACCACGTACTGATACCGTATATTGCTGGCGCAAATTCGCTCATTATCGTTATCATCTATCTCGGCAGATTAAGCATCTTTCCTAGTAGTTAGGTCAAGACGGCTTATTCTGCCTCATCTTTGATCCCCTGTGTGCAAAGTCCAGCTAATGACCTGTATTAAGCGCTACCTCAATTCGCGACTCTAGACTATGTGGCTCGACAGCCGCCAGAATAGTATCAGTTACCACGCCCTCGCGGTTTATCACAATCGTCGTCGGCAGTCCTTGAATGCGGTAGGCGTTCGAGATTCCAGTATCGGGGCCATTGGGGTAAGTCACGCCAAACTCGTGCAGAAAAGCAAGGGCGGCATCCTGTGTGGGCGATTGATCGACCCCAATAAACATCACGTCTTTGGCGGATAACTTCGTCCAGATCGATTGCAGGGCTGGCGCTTCTGCCCGACACGGCGCACACCAGTTCGCCCAAAAATTGATGACTACCACTTTCCCTCGCAGATCGTTCAAGTGGTAGTGCTGACCGTCGTAGGCAGTTAGCGTGAAGTCTGGGGCGATATAGGGCTGGTCATGCTGTGTATCCAGAATGGCCCAGCCCAACGCTACCGTCAGAATCACAAGTGCGGCACCGATAACAGCCCAGAACGGCACACGGCGGGATAGACTCGCTTCGGGCTGGATCGTCATCTGCTAATAAGGTGAATTAACATGCTGTTATTTAGTTTTAGTTCGCGCTAACTTGCTGGGGCACATCGCTCGAATACTTCGAGGGGCATTTGAGCAGTAGCTCGTCAGCCTCAAAGACTCCACTAGCATTCAATTTGCCCGTCACAATCGCCTGTGCTTCATCCTTGAGCAGGTCAGGCATGGGCTGATCGCGCACCACAACATCCACATGGCGGGCCTTGGGATCGATTACTGCCAGATGCAGCGCCTTTGCCAACCCGCCTTCTTTCTCCAGATCCGTCGTGTTATCGGTCAGTTGCGCCAGCGTAAAGTGGATCGTTCGGGTGTCTGCATCGAAGTGGATCGAACTGCCGATCACGGCTCCGGTCATTTTTACGGTTTTGCCCGTCAGGTCAGGCCGCGCCAATACCTCGTTGATCGTCAGAAAGTATTTACCGCCGTTCGCCGTCCCCGAAAAGATCAAGAAAGCAACTGCACCCAACAGCACCAATCCAGCAATGGCAAATCGCAGCCGCTTTGGCGCGGCGGGTTTTATAATACTTCTGGGTTTTTCCCAACTTAATTCAGCCACTTTTCTACTCCTCAATCGCACACGTATTTGCGCTACCAGTATCAACCTAAGTTATTGCATAACAATATCAATTTAATTGTAACGCTTTACTTGACCATATAACAGACATTTGGTCGTTTGCGAAGCCGCTTGTTATAATTTCCACATGTCAAATATAGACTTCTTCAACCCCGGCGACATTCCACAGCCACGCGATAACATCAAAGTCGAGCGCGTTGACGCACAGCCCTACTCCGATGGCTGGCGTGTCAAAGTGATCGTCGATGTCACGCCATTTCAGGAACGCCCCAGTCTGGAAATCCGCGTAAGATCCAGTGAGGGTCGCCTCGTCTCAGAAATGACGGTGATCGAAACTATGATCCGCCACATGGAGTTTACCGTTCACATTCGCGGTGTACAGTCCCCAGTCGGACACTATGTCATCGAAGTTGACCTGTATTATGGCGAAGATCCAACACAGGCGCAGCACAAAATCGAAATCCCCTTTTCTATAGAGGCTCCTAACCCATGACGCTAATGCAAGATGTAGACATTAAGCACTTGCTCGAAACCGCAAAGACCGTCGCGGTTGTTGGCTACTCCGACAAACCGGATCGTCCCAGCAACGATGTGGCACGGGCACTCAAGGCAGCAGGCTATGAGATTTACCCGGTCAATCCGATGTTGCAATCCGACAACGGGCAAAAAGTGTATGCCAGCCTTGCCGAGATCCCCGTACCGATTGACGTGGTAGACATTTTCCGCCGACCAGAAGATGTGCCGCCAGTGGTCGAAGATGCAATCGCCACAGGCGCAAAAGCCGTCTGGATGCAGCTTGGTATCTCAAACGATGCCGCCGCCGAACGTGCCGAAGAAGCGGGTCTCCAAGTCGTGATGAATCGCTGTATGAAAGTCGAAAATCGCCGTCTGTTGGGCAGATAAGTGACTTTTTGCCCGCCCGTTGACAATTCGCGCATTAAAGCGGTACACTGGTGAACGATTTATCAATGAAGATTGATCGATGATTGATTTAACAGGAATTTGAGCAATGCAGCAGGCTTGCTTGTGTCTGAAGCAGGGACGTTAGTCACCTTCTTTCAGACCTGATCCACTAGAATTTTTTCCGACCAACGGCTGAACGAAGCACTAAACGTCCCTGGAATAACGGCTCTGCAACCCGTTATTCAATGTTGCTTGGGGACAGAGAGTGCTTTTATTGTGCCTGTTGGTCGTTTTGTTTGTAGCTCACCTATACCTGTAAGGATTAATCATGACATTCGAAACTATGCAGGCCACTTTGCCTGAACTGACAACTAGCAATACTGTCCATAAACTAGAAGAACTCGTCGGCAATACACCGCTGATCAGCTTCCAGCGCATCACCGCGCACCTGCCCGCCGATGTGCGCCTCTATGCGAAAGTCGAGTGGACTAACCCCGGTGGCAGCGTGAAAGATCGCGCCGCGCTGAACATTATCAAGACCGCGCAGCAGCAAGGCAAACTGGCTCCCGGCATGACTCTGGTGGACAGCACCAGCGGCAACACCGGAATCGCCTATGCCATGATCGGCGCAGCGCGTGGCATCAAGATCAAGCTGTTTTTGCCCGCCAATGTCAGTCAAGAGCGCATCGCCATTTTACGCGCTTACGGCGTGGATCTAGTTTTTACCGATCCGCTCGAAGGCTCCGACGGCGCGATTCGCGGTGTGCGTGAACTGGTCGCCCGCGAACCAGAAGCCTACTTCTACGCCGACCAATACAACAATCCGGCGAACTGGCAAGCCCATTACAAGTCAACGGGCGTTGAGGTCTGGGAGCAAACTGGCGGCACAGTCACCCATTTTGTCGCCACCCTCGGCACCAGTGGCACCCTGATGGGCACAGGCCGCCGCCTCAAGGACTACAACCCGGCAATACAGGTGATTTCGCTGCAACCCGACTCGCCCTTTAACGGGCTGGAAGGGCTAAAGCACATGGCAACCGCCATCAAGCCCGGTATCTACGATGCCCATTTTGCGGATCGCGATCTGCCGATTGGCACTGAGGAAACTTACGCGATGAATCGCCGCCTTGCCGCCGAAGAAGGCTTGCTGGTTGGCATTAGCGCGGCAACGGCAATGGTCGGTTCGCTCAAGGTCGCTGAGGAAATTGCCGAACGTGGCGAAGCCGCTACGATTGTGACGCTGTTCCCCGACAATGCCTCGAAGTATCTCAGTTCACACGCCGATATTTATACAGGCGCGGCATAAACCGCCTATCTTTCGCCGCGCCATATCCATCACAATAGTCTGCGCTCCCACAGACAATAAAAAGCCTTGTGCCAAATTGACACAGGGCGAAAAGTTTGCGGCTTATAGTCCGATTGGGCCAAATATGGTATCTCAAAGACTGACCACGTTATCATGTGGGGCTATGCATAATTCAGGAATGGGCGATGAGCAAAAAACTTAAAAAGCGTTCCTCTTACTTACGAAGTTCTCAGTTTCTTTAGTGTTTATTGTTTTGGCGTTATTGGAAGCTTTTTCTATTATTCGTATCGACGCGGGAACATTGGCGCTTTTAGGGTTGGTAATCATAATTTGGACTTGTGTCAAAATAGCTGTGATTAAAGTCATGTGCAAAGTAGGTAGCCATTTTGATTTGGGGCGGTGCATGTCTCATTCATGACGAACTTTGCACATCACAATCATTCGACAATGCACTCTGCGTGCAGGAACTCTCAAAATTTGCCGGATTTTTCAAATATCGGCCTATCCACTAGATATTCAAAAAGGTCGAACGGCGTTTTTCCTAGCGTCCGCGCCAAGTCCCAATAACCGATAATTAAGATGTTCAAAGCCCAGTTTAGGGATGAGCCTAATCGGTTTTTTATCTACAGGGTTTCAAACCATTTGTGCGAATGGCACATAGACGAGCTTTACAAAACCTATATAGTTTTGTTACAATAAACAAACATTTCATTTCGTTAATGAGCAGAACACCAGAAAGTGTTAGACATGCAAATTGATCAAGCTGTATTTTTGCGTATTGATACTGCCAACGGATATCCTTATCTAGAGGGAACCTGCGGTGAATCGGTAGTAGTCAGCTTGCTAAAAGGCCATGCTAACGGCTGGTATGACTTGCTCGGCTTTGTCGTTCTTCCGACAGAATTACAAATTCTGGTCGTGTTGAAAGGCAAAGCAGTTCGAGATTTTCTCAAGTACCTCGAAACGAACGTATATTCGCAGTTGAGCAGCGTTCAGCCGTTGGAAACTGCCGTCTTCGACACAGATTTCTACCGTGAGAAGGTCGATTGCAGTGAAGAAGTCTACCAGCGTTTGAACTGGATGCACCTTGCGCCGGTGCGGTCACATCTGGTAGCCCGCAGCGAGAGTTATCCCTATTCGTCTGCGAACGTGCAGTATCGCCCACTGCTGGCGCATTGAATATTCTATTAAATAGAGTAAAAGCCAAAATCTGATTATCAAACAGAATATTGCCGGGATGGCATAAGGATACGTATTGCTTCCCGCCCGGCATATATACTTTCGATTTTCCAGTACATTAGCATCAAACTCATTTTTCTAGTTCTGCCTCGATGATTTCTAGTATGTTCCGCGCCTCTGCAAGGGCTTGCTCACGATAGGGCCGTGCATTCTCGCCTGTTTCTTGTTTATGGTCTGCTACGATTTTCTCCCAGATTTGAACGCTTTGAATTGCGTATTCATGAACAGATATCCCAGCCGTTGTTACCTGCCTTACGTTGGCCCCTCGTGCGAGTAGTAAGGGTACAACAATCCGAGTGTTATGCCCCTCATCAATTGCGATTATCAGTGGTGTTCTACCCAGAGGCGTGAGTGCATTCACATCTGCGCCGAGGTCAAGGAGCGCTTCGACAGCACTTTCATCTCCACCCTCATTACCGACGGCAATATGAAGCGGCGTATTACCCTCGCCGTCCCGAACATCAACAGGTAATGCCAGCAATAACAAGCACCTTGACGACATCTCCCAAAACTCCATGTCGATCCCCTGTGATGAGGTGTGTCGCCAAGTGTAATGCTGTACTATCCTGATACACACGTGCAAAAATATCCGCGCCGAGTTCGATGAGGAGCTGCACCATCGTCGCCTTAATTTCGAGTGACCCACAATGTCTAATGAGTACGGGCAAACCCCCTTGATTTCGCATTTCGAGCGATGTACCAGCAGCTACCAATGCACGTACAACATCTTCACGGTGGGCTTCTAAAGCCGCATCAAGTTCCGAATATCCATATCGATCAAAAACATTTAGTGGACAACCGGATTTAACGAGCATTGCCACTACATCCGCTGTAGTGGCATAGGCCAGCGCCGTTTGCTTATCGTTATCACTGACTATGGCAGGCACACCTGCCCTTATGAGAGCCTCTACGCACGCCGCATTGCCACCTCGAGCAGCAGAAAAGAGCGGAATTTCGTAAAACGCCGCGTTAGTGTATCCATCGGCTTTGCCAAAAGGATGGGGCGATGCCCCCGCATTGAGTAACAAGTTGACTGAAGCAAGATCGCCCGCCTCTGCGGCCTCATTAATAACGCCTATTCCGTTGTTGGTAAATTCGATAGAGTAGTTGGTGGCCTCCAACAAAAGCTGAACACGCGAACTATCACCAGAAGACACGGCATACCAAAGTGCTGACACTTCGCCAGACGACTTTGCTAAGGGGTCTGCTCCCAGACTTAACAAGAGACGCATCGCCGATACTGTTTTGTTAGGGCTACCTGCGGCGACCATAAGTGGTGTCACATTATGCAAGAACCAACCATAATCTTGGGCCGTGTTCGCTCGTATATCGACCGCAGTACCAGATTCAATAGCCGCTTGAATGCCGCGTTTATCGCCCATGAACGCAGCGAGATGTAATGCAGGGAGCGCATTAATATTTTCAACGAAAATCATGCGTAGTATTTCTCGTTATTTGAGTTTCAACCATTTCCTGAAAGCTAAAGCCTGCCTTCGCCTCATTTAACTATTATATCGCTCAAGTAAACTAGCCCATCCTGAGCATGGGGCGTTTGCGCGTCTACCGTGAGCCGTGCAACTTCTGGGTAACGATACCAGCCTACAAACACACTATAGGTTCCGGGAGTAAGATCGGCGGGCAGCGCAAGCGACGCGGCCTCGATCCATGTTTGCGAGGCAGTCCAGCGTGTTGTCGAGAAAGTCCCGCCGCCGGGAACGTTGTCATACTGGGCGGCGAGTTTACCGTTTTGGTCAAGCATCTGGATAAACAAGTGATAGTCGCCAGCGGGTGGCTGTGCGGCTTGCCAATCTGTTTCCACGGGCAGTGGTACGCCTGATTTGGCTTCAGTAGGCATTCGGAACGCTTGCAAGAAGATCTCTGTTCCTGACCCAAAGAGACGAACTGAATGCGGTTGCAAAGCCATTGCAGCGGATGGCTGCACTTGCAGCGTGTTTAGCGCCATGCCGACACAGAGATCTTGCTCGTCGGGTCTGAGCGTGCAGCTTTGCTCATTATGTGCCGAGCCATCGTATAACAGACAAGTGGGCATGACGGGTACGGGCGTGCAGCCCTCCGGCAGAGTAAAGCGCAGTCGATGAAAGCCGGGACTAAGCTTTAGCCAAAAATCGATCTGCTTGGTAGGCGAATCAACTTGCCACGCCCGCGCCAATACGCCGTCAACCGTCAATTGCAAACTGCGCGTATGCAGCAGCGGTGCAAGCGCCAGAGTCCAGTGGGTATCGCGTTCGTCGGGAGTATATAGATAGATACTGGAATCGCCTGTCAACCAGATTGTTTCGGCAGGGGTACGCCGCCACCAACCAGCATTCGAGAACGTGAAGGCAATATTGTTGACTGGCGTTTCTGGCGCGGGGATCTCGAAGATCGCCATGTTTGCATCTTGATAGACGGGCTGGTGAAAATTCTGGATCGCCCACGGCAGCAGTATATCTTTGTTCAACCGCAGCCAATGATAGATGAGCACATCGATCCCGTTTTCGCGCAAAATTGAACGCAGGGTATCGCGATCCGGCTGTATTTTGTCGTCGATATAGGCTTGCCCGATTGCTAGATTCGATAGCAGCGTCAGCTTTGCTGGATCGACTGGCGTGCGGCGTGAGACATAGCCCGCGATCACAGGTTTTTGGTGAACCATCTGCTCGTTGAGTGCTTCGCGTTGACCCAGATCCCACGGCACATTAAAGACCACATGCACATCATCGCGACTGGCAAGCTGCTTAAAATAATCAGGCAGTGCCGCTGAGGTGGTCAGGAACGGGAAAAATAGTTGGTACTCCGCTAGCATTCCGATAGTGAGCGCGCCGACCAACAGAGATCGCAGTTCGCGCCGCCCGATACGTTGCAATAACACATCAAGGCCAAGCGCCGCCAATACGCCAAACGCCAGCATCGTTGTAAAGTTGAAGCGTCCCGGCGTGCGGGTGGCACTGATCAACGGCAAGTTTTGGAATAACGCCCATGGCAGAACGATATTGCTGCGGACACTGCCATCGGTTAGGTTGTTGCCCAACGTGTAGGTCACGAGTTCATTGTTGACCTTGAGCGCGGGGCCAAGCGCAAACAGCATACAGCCAAGGGCAATCGCTAGCCAAAAGCCTGCCCACTTCCGCCGCCGCCACAGCGCGATAATCGCCAGCACTACCGCGATGATCCCCAGATAAGCAGGGCCTTCAAAGGCGTTTGTGCCAAGCACCATGCGGCTGTAGACCGGAGCAATTGGGCCGAACCATGAGGTAAACGGCGACAAGGCGACAAAGCCGAGTGCATCGGTGCTGTAGGTTGTCCAGCCGCCTTCCAGCAAATATGAGGGGCGGTTAGTCGCGGCGATGTCCGACAGCAGCGGGATATAGAACGGCACCATGAGCAATACACCGCCGCCAAACAGCACCGCTAGATTGCGTAATGTCTTGCGGCGCAGCAAGCGATCTCGCTGGAACAACAGCAGATAGCCGCCGCCAAATAGCACTAATGGCAATAGCAGAAAGGCAGGAAAGGTAAAGTTGCCTAGCGCCAGAATTAGAATCGATACTGCGCCGACCAGTGCTGTTCGCAGCCCGCCGCGATCTTCGATGATTCGCAGCGTACACAGGATCAGGATCGGGAAGGCGTAGTTCGCCAGTGGATTTATATGTCCAGCGATCATGTGGCCTTGCATGACAGGCGAGGCCATGAAGACTAATCCGCCAAACAGTGACGCGATCCAACCTCGCGGCGAATCGCGCAGCAGATCGCGACACAGTACATAGGCCGCTAGCCCATTGAGGATCACTTCGCTCAGAAGCCACAGATTAAATGACGCAACGGGGTTGAAGACATAACCCAACAGCGCGATAGGCCAATAAGTCAGCGGTTGCGCCCACTGAGTCGCGCTGAAAAAACCTTCGGGATAGCCCAGCAAACTCTGATAGAACGGGTTGAGGCCATGCTGCACGGCATATCTGGCCCACCAGCCCAAGCGCGTATACTCGAAGCTGTCGCCGTATTCCGGCCCTGCGACGTGTGTACTCAACTGAGTCACAAGAGGCCATGTGATAAAGAGCGCAACGAGGGTATAGACGACCACTGGCACAATCACGTTGATGAGCAAACCGCGCCAGCCGTTCGTCTTGAACCACTGGCTCACTGGAGAGACTTTCACAGGGGTGAACTCCTGACTTGGCAAGGATTTACCTCACCATTGCGAGGTGGGTTTTTTCAAAAACATGCCCTCACCCCCAGCCCCTCTCCCGCAGGGCGAGGGGAGCAAACACTTGTTTATTAACTAATAATACTGCTGAGACTGCCTACCGTTATATATCACAACGGACATGATCCCATAATTCCCAGCCATCCAGCCAGTCAAAGGCATACATACGCTCGGCAAGTACATCGAAATTCAACTCGACAGGCACAAACTGATTTTGTCGGCGATTACGCACCACAATGTTCCACAGGTCGTAAGTACGTATAACCTCGGCATATAACACACTTTCGTCTCGCCGCTCAGCCGATTCAAGAAAATCATCAATGTCTGAGCCAAATTCTGGAATAATGTCATTAACCATTCGTTGAGGATCGCATTTATGATCGGGCAACCCTAATGTCTCAACCTTTCCAAGCATCCACAACAGTGTCCATTCTGCCTCTTGCCGCCAGCGGAAATCACTACATTCCTTGTCTGAGCGTGTCGGAGCAAGAAGAAACTGTGCTTCTTTGGGACTAACGGCTTGCCAAATTCCTTGCTCATGAAACCATTCGATAATGAGTTCTGGATCGAACTTACTACCGACTGCAACCACGCCCTGCAATATTACGGCTCGAATGGCAATGTCTCGCGCTGAGAAGCGCGGCGGAGATTCAGGATCTTCTTCCTCAGAGTGTCCTTCTAAGGCTGGTGGAATATCTTCTACGGGTATATCGAGTGATTTGGCCCATTCAACAAGCGTCATCATTTTTGCTTTATCCAGATTATACGTTCTCACCCCCAGCCCCTCTCCCAAAGGAGAGGGGAGAAAAGAGGCGTTTTGGAAAGTCCATCGCTCAGAGGGATTTAGGTGAGGGCAAATTCAAATGCTAGGTTAGCGCGTGATAGCCCCTTCGGAGGCGGGTTGTACGAGTTTGGCGTACTTTGCCATCACCCCCGATGTATAGTTCGCTGCGTGCGGTTGCCACTCGGCGCGACGCTTGGCGAGTTCTTCATCGGAAAGCTCGACACTCAGTTCGCGCTTGGAGATGTCTACCACGATAATGTCACCTTCTTGGATCAAGCCGATTGGGCCACCAGCCGCCGCTTCGGGCGTGACATGCCCGATCATCAGGCCGCGTGTTGCGCCAGAGAAGCGCCCATCGGTGATGAGCATGACTTCGCCGCCGATGCCCTGTCCCTGAATGGCAGCGGTCACACCAAGCATTTCGCGCATCCCCGGCCCGCCAACTGGCCCTTCATAGCGGATCACCACTACGTCGCCGGGTTTGATCTCTTTGTTCTGGACGGCGCTGAACGCATCCTCTTCGCGGTTGAAGATGCGGGCAGGGCCGCGATGATATTCGCGTTCGTAGCCAAACAGCTTGACGACTGATCCGTCCGGTGCAAGATTCCCCTTGAGGATAACCAAGCCGCCTGTGGCCTTAACGGGCTTATCCAGCGTGTGAATGACTTGCTGACCGGGAGTCTCTTGCGCTTTGGCGGCTTCTTCAGCCAGAGTGTGTCCGGTGACGGTGAGGCATTCGCCGTGCGCCAGTTTGCCTTCGACCAGCCGCTGCGCTACCAGCACAATCCCGCCTGCCCGCTGCATATCGACTGCGGCGAAGCGCCCACCCGGTTTCATATCGGCAATGAGGGGCGTAGCTTTACTGATGGCTTCGATGTCGTCAATGGTGAAGGGAATGTTCGCTTCACGGGCAAAAGCTAATATATGCAGCACCCCATTGGTTGATCCACCGGTGGCGGCGACGGCACGGATCGCGTTTTCCAGCGACTCGCGGGTGATGATCTGCTTGGGGCGCAGGTCGCGAGCCAGCAAATCCAGCATCATCTGTCCAGCATCTCTGGACACTTCGTCTTTGCGGGAGTCCATTGCCGGGATACCTGCCATGCCCATGGGCGACATACCCATGATCTCGACAGCGGTTGCCATCGTGTTGGCGGTGAACTGACCGCCGCACGCACCGGGGCCGGGACACACCACATTTTCCAGTTCGTACATATCTTGTTCGGTGATCTTGCCCGCCGCAAATGCGCCGACAGCCTCGAACATATCCTGCACGGTCACATCTTTGCCCCGGAAGTGTCCTGCGTCAATCGAGCCGCCATACAACATCATCGACGGAATATTCAAGCGGATTAGCCCCATAATCGTGCCGGGGATCGTTTTGTCGCAGCCAGACAGCGCGATAATGCCGTCGAAGTAGTTCGCTCTGCCCACTAATTCGATGCTGTCAGCGATCATCTCACGGCTGATGAGCGAGGCTTTCATGCCTTCCGTGCCCATGGTGATGCCGTCGGAAATGCTAATCGTGTTGAATTCGAGGGGCGTACCCCCAGCGGCCTTAATACCTTCGCGTACTTTGGCGGCAAGGCGGCGCAAATGCCAGTTACACGGGCCGATCTCAGTCCATGTATTGGCAATACCAATTAGCGGCTTGGAGAGATCTTCGTCGGTCAAGCCAATAGCTTTAAAATACGAGCGTGCAACGGTGCGGTTCGGCCCACCGACAAGCGTGCGGCTGTTCGCGTTCATGCGATCCTTCGCCTGCGTTCCATTCGTCATGATCAAATCCTTGTAATTTTTAGAGTAGATAACGGGTCTAGTTTACCGCAATCAGGCAAGGGAAGGGATATTCTTTCGCTTGGATTGCTCAAATTTAGCATCTATGAACAACTAAAATGCTAGGTGAAATCATTCAGATGTTGGAGAAACCCCTAGATTGCCTATCTGTTTAGCAAGCGTCTCGCTAAAAATACGGTAGGCTTGCTTATCGAACAAGCAAAATACTATCCGCTTGATAGGCGTAGGCTTTTCCACAGCAAAGTCGATAGCCATTCTTAGCATGATGCGAGCACAGTCATCTAGTGGGTATCTAAATATTCCAGTTGAGATAGCAGGAAAAGCAATTGATTTCAGCCCATATTGCTGTGCAAGTTGCAAACTGGCAAGTGTTGCTCCAGCCAATTTAGCGTCCTCATCACCTTCACCTTGGTATGGCCCAACCGCATGGATCACATATTTTGCCAGCAGTTGCCCGCCACTAGTGATAACGGCACTGCCAACATCACAGTGGCCTATCGCCTCGCATTCGGCCTGAATGGATGGGCCGCCTTTCTCGTCAATCGCGCCAGCTACCCCTGCGCCCAAAACAAGATAGCTGTTAGCCGCATTGACAATCGCATCTACCGCTAGGTCGGTAATATCACCTATAACGAGTTCCAAACTAACGTTATTGACAAAGGTTTGCACAGGCAAAGACAGTCTCTCCTAACAGTTCATCTTCTCACCATCAATTGCAAATATATAGGTGGTGTTGGTATCTATGGCCTTTGTTTATCGCTTGCTGACACATAAACTCAATCAGGCAAGGGAAGGGATAATGATTCTGAATAATACGTAGACATCTAATATTGCGAACAGGCACACTGCGCCGACAATCGCCCAGCGGGTGATAGTGGCGGTGCGGCCTGTAAACAGCGTTGTCCAGCCTGTTAACCCTACTGACACAAAGAACGCAATCGGGATTAGCGCCGGGTAGATATAGCGACCCTGAAATTGGACGAACTTCAAGTTGTAGCCAACGATCATCACAATGGCGGCGAGAATGGTTACGCCGAACAAGATCAGCATGTCCCATTGGGGCGGAGTAAGCGATTGTCGCCAGCGGCGGAAGGCTAGCACTGCGCCAACGATCACGAATAGACTGAATACCAGCAAAGCGGTATAGAATGTGGTTGGCAGCGGCGTAGACATCCAGCCAAACTGACCCCAGAAGCTATGAAATGTTGTCACCAGCGCGTCGCTAATCCAGCCGCTTAGGCTATGGGCGGCAATATATTCATCGGTGCGAATTTGGCCTACGACGATGCGATCATGAGCCGCTTGCGCCAGAAAATCGAGGCCCCCGTAGGTATTGAGATTGCGTATCCAGAAGGGCAGGCCAATCAGAATCGCTGGAACGCCAACCCATGCTATCTCGCGACCTAGCCGTAACAATGACCACTGATCGCGTCGTGCGCGAAGCAGAATCGCGATCCCGACGACGGGCAGCATGGGCAGCATAACGGTGAGCTTTGTCCAGAAAGCTACGCCTAACAATAAGCCGAGAAGCAGTGGGTGAACTTTGCGCTGGCTGTTGCCGACATACACGGCACAGGCCAGCAAAATGATGCCCACGATAAGTTCGGTTAGGCTGTCGTTTTCGACCCCTGCCATCATCGCGACGTGCTGCGGCAAAAAGGCTACAAAGGCTGCTGTCGCCAATGCTAGCCACGCTTGCGCCGGAAAAACAGTTTGTACAACTGCCCACGCCAAAATCACGACTCCTGCGCCAAGCAGCACCGAGAGCAGCCGCAGCGTGATAAGATTACCGCTGCTGGCAGCATAGACGGGGGCGGCTAACAGATAATACAGTGGCGGCTGGTGATCTTCATAGCGGATCGTGTTGAGCCGATCCCCGATGGACTGCGGGCTGAACTTAGCCGCTTTGATCCGGTTGAGATAATCATTATCCCAGTCGCCGGATTGCAACACTGGACAGCACCCATTAGCGGCGACTTGACGCACATAATTGTAGTGGGCGGGTTCGTCAGGAACCTGCCACGCCGGAGTTTTGACCGCAAACAAGATCGCGATCACCAGATAGCCAAATAGGATTGCTATGAGCAATACCAGAGAAATTCGGAGAGAGTTGGAGAGAGAGAGTCGCCGCAAGCTATGTCCTCATGGTGGTTATTGCTGGATCGTCGATACGAAGCACATTGAAACACGATGCGCCCACCAAGCGCAGCACGCCAGAGATCAATAGAGTGACTGGAATTCCTAGATAACCCGCTAGCCACGCGCCCAACAGTGGCGCGACAAATGTACTGGCATTGAGCGCGGCATTATACCAACTAATATACGCGCCGCGTTCATGCGGTTCCGCAATATCGAGCAGCACGTTGAAGTTCGATAGATCGACACCGGAGTGCAGCACATTGACGCTAAAGTTCGCTAACATGATGACATTCAAGTCAGTGAAAATTGCTAGGGTGCAGGGGAAGATCCAAGTGAACAGGCTGGCACGACGCTGCACCCAACCATAACTACGCTTTCGCAGGAATCGCTCCCATAGGAAATAGCCAGCCACTACCCCCGCACTGGCAGCAGCACTGTTCAGCCCAATCCAACCGTCGCTGGTATGCAAAGATTCGATATAGTAGACATTGAACAAGGCCGCAGGCAGCGAAAGCCCAAGCTGGTAGACCAGCGTATTGAAGACCAACCGGGCAATAGGCGCACGCATCTTGACAGGTTCGTCAGGGACGATCAGATCGCTTGTGACATCTTTCGAGGTGCTTTTTGAAATGCTTTGCCGTTGGGCTTCGGAAAACGTCAGACGGTTGAGATTATATTGACTGCCGAGCACCGTTACAAAACCAAAGGCATACATGATTTCATAATTGGTTGGAAATTTGACTTTATCCAGCCATTGACCCGCTAACCACGACACAATGACCACCCCGACTGACCAGAGAATCTGGCGGCGCGAGATGACAAACGCACGGCGATCTTCGGGGATAATCTCGCCTAACAGGACTGTCCAGCCGTTCGTGAAAAAGATCGTCGGCAGGTTTAGCGCAATAATCCACAGAACGAGGAACCAAGCCGTGTTAAACGGAAACAGGAGTGGCATGAGGGCAACCACAAGATAACCCGCCCGCAGCAGAAACAAACTGCCGAACAACCACAGTCTACGCTTGCGGCGGTGTGCCATAAAACGGGCTGCCGGAATACTCCCTAAAGCGGAGAGTAAAGCCGGGGCTGAAAAAAGTAGGGCGTTCTGGGTGGGGGTTGCGCCGAGGTGGACGGCAAAAGCTGAGTTAAAGGTGATAATTGCACCGAGGATCGAGGCGAAAGTAATTTCAATATAAAGATAACGGATGTTTCGCTCTGTGGTGCTCAGATTGCTTGCAGCACGGTTGCGTCGAAAACGGGAAAGGAAATGGAGCGCCATCGTTACCTTTTTAACAATCTTTGAGGCAAACCAACCCCGATAAAATATAACGGCGGTTTCGAAAAACCGCCGTTAATTGCTAGTGCGGACCACTCTGGCAGGTCTACTTCTTCTTAGCCTTAGCCTTAGCTTTGATGCTCACTGCATCGCGAAGCAAAGTACCTGCACTGAACGTAGCTCTTTTGCCTGCCGCAATCTGAATCTTCTCCTTGGTACGTGGGTTTGTCCCCGTCCGCGCAGCCGTTGCACGAACCTCAAACGTGCCGAACCCCGTTAGAGTGACTTTTTCACCCTTCTTGAGTTCATCTACAATTGCTTTGAGCATATTGTTGATGACCGTGGCAGCCTGTGTCTGTGAAACGTTCGAATCCTTGGCGACTTGGGCAATCAGTTCAGACTTCTGCATGAGATAGCTCCTTAGAAAGACAGAGTAACGAGCCTAGTACACAATAGTATGCACCTACTGGCACAGTAGTCAAGTACGAATATCCGCTAAACAAGCCATTTTAGAGGTTTTCTACCTCAATTTCAGGTTTACTGAGGGACAAATTCAGTGGATTGCGATTGACGTTGGCTGATTATTTCTCATAAAAAGCGTCTATCCGCGTTCAAGGCTAGGTTTTTAATAATATCAGCGGGCGAGGTAGACCTTGCTTCTACAAGATACAGCTTGAGTGGAGGGATCGGGCAGACCCGATCCCTCCATAGACACGCCATGAATCTAGTCTACTGACCCGGAAAGCCCGGAATTCCGTTTCCACCCTGCGGTGCGATTGCGGGTAGACCCAACTGATCTAGCGTCGGGTTCGACGGCACGCGCTCAGTCCAGATGTCATACTTGGTTGAATTCTTTTCGGTGTTTTGCGCCGTCAACCAGTCCTGAAATTTCTTATCCTGTACCTGAGTTTGTTCCGTGTCGGTGAGGGTTCGCTGTTCGCGACCTTCAAGCTGGATGATGTGGAACCCGGCTTCCGTTTTGATCGGCCCGATAACACTGCCAATGGTTGTCTTGTCGTTCCAGACGGCATTGTCGAAATCGGTGCCAAATTGACTATCGCCTTTGGCAGTCCAGTTGACTTCGCCACCCTGTGCAGCGCTGGCTTGATCAGTGGAGATAGCACGCGCCAGATTCGAGAACGCTGCGCCCTGTTGTAGCGCGGTCATTGTGTCCTTGGCCTGATCTTCGGTCTGAACCACGATCTGACGGATCTTGGCCTGTTCTTGCTTGTCTTGCAGCTTGCCCGCCACAGCCTCTTTTACCTTGTCGCGCAGTGCGTTGTCACTGAAAACCTGACGCATTTCATCTTGTGTAAAGTTCGTGGCATCGGCAACACGCTGGTAATAAGTTGTTACATTCTTATCAAACTGCACTTTGCGTTCAGTCGCGCCCGGTGTCGAGGTGGGTATGCCCGTCGGGAAGGATGTCGGCGTAGGAGTGACGGTCTGAGATGGCACAGGCGTAAGCGTCGGCGTTGTCGTGGGGGTTGCGGAAACCAGCGGTGTAGGCGAGATCGAGGGGGTAATGGTTGGCGTACTGGTCATGGGAGTCGCCTCGTACCCAAAGAATTGCCCGATCTGCTTGTCGATGTCCGCTTGATCGACCTTAATATTATTAGCGGCGGCGTACTGCCGCACGATCAAATCGTTGACCATATCGTCCAGCACGCGACGACCCATCAGCGTTGGCGAGGACAATTGGGCGTAAAGCTGCCCATAGGGACTCTGCTGGCTGCCAAACAATTGATCGGCGTACTGCGAGCCATACTGATTGAGCGCACTGGCTAGTAGCGTACCCGTGCGCCAGCGCTCAAAGACCACCCGGCGCTGGAAATCGCGAGTTGAGATATTTTGACCGCCCACACTGGCAACCGCCTGATTGGGGACAATCACGCCATCCCACAGAAAGGCACCCGCCAAAATCAGCACAATCACAGCGAAAATTATCGCTGAGATAATAATCACCACGCGATTGATGTCTGCTTCATGCTGCGTGCGGGTGCGAAATTTACGGGCGTTAGGGTCGCGTCTTGCTGGAACCGGAAGCCCTGTTGTCTTTTCTTTGATTTTCGCCATTCGCGAAAGTTCTCCTCTTAAAAGCAAAACAGCGGTCAACGACCAGAAAGCGATACCCATAAATTCGGGTTTAGCGTGCTAGTCGTTGACCGCCTGACGTTTTTTATTCGCCGCTGCCGCCGCGCAGGTGATCCGCTGTGAAGGGAAGCAGTGCCAGATGGCGAGCGCGCTTGACCGCCAAAGCCAGTCCACGCTGGTGCTTGGCGCACGTCCCAGTCTGGCGACGCGGGCGGATTTTCCCTCGGTCTGTTAGGTAGCGCCGTAAAAGGTCTACATCCTTGTAGGGTATCACTTTAACCTTGTCTGAGCAGAAGTTGCAAATTTTGTTGCGGCGGGGGCCGAAGCGCCCACCACCGGGACCACCAGCGCCGCCGCCGAAGCGTCCGCCCCGGCCCCGACCACGATCATCATCACCTAGATCGTCCATATCACGATCATACATGGGGTTTACTCCTTGTGGCGGCTACGCAGGCTTCCTGATTAGAAGGCGTAGTCGCTCTCATCCAGATTCTCATCATCATTGCTGTATTCAATGCTGCGCCTGTCGCCCAGCACGATCATTTCATTGGCAACTAGTTCGGTGCGAAAATGACGTTTGCCATCTTCATCTTCCCAACCGCGTGTTTGCAGCCGCCCCTCGATGTAGACCTGTTGGTCTTTCTTGAGATGCGATTTGCAAATTTCGGCAAGATTGCCCCACGCTACCACGTTGAACCACTCGTGTTCTTCGCGACGTTCGCCCTCGGCACTTGTCCAACTGCGGCTAGTGACCACACTAAAACTCGTCACAGGTCGTCCACTTGGGGTGTACCGCATCTCTGGGTCACGGCCCAAGTTTCCAATAATCATTACTTTATTTAAGCCCCGGCTCATAGCAGTACTCCTTGACCCGATGCTGTCCGTTGGTGAGCAATGTCAGGGTTTGCGGAACAGCCAAGTCTTCTAGCTCCTGAACCGTTTATTCGTCTGCACGAATAAGCAGGTGGCGCATCACTTTGTCTGAGAGTTTGAGATTGCGTTCAAGCGCGGTGGTCGCCTGAGGATCAAGCTCAATGTTGAACAGGACGTAATGACCTTCGCGGTATTCTGCGATGTTATAGGCCAAACGACGGCGACCCCAGTGGTCAACTTTGGTGACCTTGCCCTGACTGCCTTCGATCCAGCCCTGAACCTGAGACACGACTCCGTTGAGTTCCTCCTCGTTTGCGTCCGAGGGGACAATAAAAGTTAGTTCGTAATTACGCATGGGAAAATATCTGCCTCCTTTCCCTGGAATTGCCCGCGTTATTGACATGTGTCGCACGGGGGCGGAAAGTCGTCACGGTATTGACCGGACGCTCAAGCGCTGAGCAGTGTACACGCTTCGAGGGCAAAATACAAGGGTAAAGAAGCAGGGAGTGTCTAAATTACTGGACAATGCGGTAAACTTAAAGAATGAAAAAGTGTCCAAAGTTGACATAGAACAAAGTTTCCAATATGCTATATGCAACCATTTGGTTGCACGTAGGAGAGTGTCCTCAATCCTTGTCCATAAACTCAGTACATAAGTTATAATGAATAATGGTAGAGTGATCTTCTAGAGGCCTAGGAACTACCCAATAAGAAGGCGTAAGTCAGTATTTGAGGGTAAAACGGTGGTTCAACTCCATCCTCACTCTACTACCCCGTCCTATGGCACTACGAAGTGCGGCGACCCGGCCCCAGTGCATGACGGCGACTCAGGATAAACCGTGCAAACTCAAGGTCAAGCTGTCTATCGTCGATGACCACCATCATTTGTTCAGCGAGACGTTGGGGCAAGGCACGATGACGGGCAATGGCGACCCGTTCCAGCAGCACAAAGTAGCGCGTGAGCCGATTCAGCGCCGCGTCGAGAGCGTAGGTTGCCGCCGGACTGAGATCGACATCCTGAGCATAGCGGCGGGCTTCGTCGAGATTTGACATTAGTGTATCGATGCGCGTCATAAGATCTGTGGCGACAGCCTGAAAAGCACGAATTTCCTGATCCAAGAGATCGCGCTGTGGGCGGAGACGTGCTGCCAAACGTAGATATTCGAGCGCATCGCTATCCTTGCCCTCGTCAAGCGATTCTTCCATGCGCTCTTGCAACTGCGCGAGGGTTTCCTGAACCCGCTCCAGATTCATCAGTAGTTCGTCTTCGTAGCCGGATGCACGCTCGGCGTATTTACTGAGCACTTCGATCCGGTTGTCAAAGCTATTCGATGATTCTGGCGCGGAGTCTTGGGTAGTTTGCGGCTTTTCGAGTAGGCCGCGCAACGTTTGGAATAGACGGTTCATAGGCTTAGGTCATAGAGTTTTTCAAAGCGAGCGAAAAAGTCAGGGAACGTCTTGCGCGTGCAGCCCGGATCGTTGATGCGAATACCCGGCACGACTAGCCCGATCACGGAAAAGGCCATGGCCATCCGGTGATCGTTGTAAGTATCGATTGCTGCCGCTTGAACCGCCGACGGATAGGCAGGATAGATCGTCACGCCGTCGGGGAATTCGTCAACGCGCACCCCTAGCTTACGTAGTTCGGTGACAATCGCGTTAATGCGATCCGTTTCCTTGTGGCGCATATGCTCGACATTGCGGATCGTGACCGGGGAACTGGCGAACGGTGCAATCGCGGCAAGTGTTTGAGCGGTGTCGGACATGGCGTTCAGATCGATCTCGATCCCCTTGAGGCGATCTGGCCCCTGTACTTCGAGATAATCGTCGGCGCGGGTGACTGTGCAGCCCATTTGCTCAAGGACATCCACAAAATGAGCGTCACCTTGCAGGGAGTCTGGCGATAGATGCGGCACACGCACGCGGCCTTTGGTGAGGGCCGCCGCCGCAAAGAAGTAGGTGGCATTGGAAGCATCGGGTTCAACAATATAGCGTTGAGCGCGGTAACGCTGACTCGCCTTAATTGAATAGTTCCGATAATAGTGGTTATCAGGCGCGATGCCAAACTGTGCCATCATCTTTAAAGTAATGTCGATATATGGCACAGAAACTACCGTTCCAGTGACGTTGATGGTGACATCATTTTCGGCGTAGGCCGCCACTTGTAGAAGTGCCGAAAGCAGTTGACTACTCTCAGTTGCGTCTAGTTCCGTCGCGCCGCCGCGCAACCCATTGGCATGGACGGTCAGCGGGAAGCAGTCGTTGTCACTGGTAAAGTTCGCGCCTAGCGGTCGCAGTGCCTTAAGCAAGTTTCCGATAGGGCGCTGACGCATTCGGGCTACGCCATCGAAGTTGTACTCGCCGTGACCCAATGTTGCCGCTGCTGTGATGAATCGCGCTGTTGTGCCGGAGTTGCCAACGAACAGATCGGCGGAAGTAGCGGGCAATACGCCATTCAGCCCATGAATGGTAAACCGTTCGGCTGGTTCATCTTCTTCTATGGCGATTCCCAGACGGCGCAAGCATTCAGCGCACCAATGGCTATCTTCGCTGAATAGCGCATTTTCCAGCGTCGATGTGCCATCGGCTAAGGCCGCTAGCAGCAATGCGCGATTGGTGATGCTCTTGGAGCCGGGAACCTGAATCTCGGCATCGACAGGCCGATTGATGGGACGGATCTCAAGCTGATCCACTTGATCTGGTGCCATATCAGCCTTCTATCAGCAGCGATGTCGGGTCTTCGATTAGTTCCTTGATACGAACCAGAAATTGCACCGATTCACGCCCATCGACAATGCGGTGATCGTAGGTCAGGGCGGCATACATCATCGAACGGATCACGATCTGGTTGTTGATCACAACAGGCCGCTGCTCGATCTTGTGCAAGCCCAGAATGCCGACTTGCGGCATATTCAGGATCGGCGTACTGAGCATGGAGCCGAACACACCGCCATTGGTAATGGTAAACGTACCGCCGCGCAGATCCTCCAACGAGAGCGTTCCCGCGTCGGACTGCTGGGCAAAACGCTTGACATTGGTTTCGATCTCAGAAAACGACATACGATCCGCGTCACGCAATACAGGCACAACCAAGCCTTCGGCAGAGCCAACGGCGATCCCGATATCGTAATACTTCTTGATGATGATTTCGTCACCGTCGAGTTCAGCATTAAGGCGCGGAAAATCTTTGAGCGCACCGATCACGGCTTTGACGAAAAATGAGGTGAACCCCAGATTTACGCCGTGACGCTCTTTGAAAGTGACCTTGCGCTGATCGCGAATTGCCATGACGGCGGTCATATCGAGTTCGTTGAATGTGGTGAGCATAGCGGCGGTTTGCTGCGCTTCGACCAACCGTTGAGCAATGGTACGGCGGCGGCGCGAGAGCTTCACGCGCTCCTCACGTCCAGACGCTCGGATTTCAAGGGTCGGGGTAGGTATTGCGCTAACGGCTTTGGGAGTTGGAGCAGGCACTGAGATCGCCTCGGTGTGGGCGGGTTCGTGATGTTCCACGTAGCGCTGCACATCGTCTTTAGTGACACGGCTGCCAAGTCCGCTGGCGGGAACTTGCGCCAGATCGACACCGAGATCCTCAGCCATGCGCCGCGCTACGGGGGTCACTTTTTCCGTCGAAGGGATGGCGGAGGGGGTTGCGGCGGCTTCCGCCTTTTTCGGCTCAGGCATTTCGGTGGGAGTCGCGGTCTTGCCGTTAGATTTGTCAGGCGGCGCGGCCTTTTCGACACCATCGTCAATAATCCCTAACACGTCGCCGATCTTGACATCATCGCCCTTTTGGCGCTCGATCCGGCTCAAGATGCCATCTTTCTCGGCACCGACTTCGAGGTTCACTTTGTCGGTTTCGAGTTCGACGATAGGTTCACCGACGCGCACCGGATCGCCCTGTTTCTTTAACCATTTACCAACCGTTGCTTCGACGATGGATTCGCCAAGTTCCGGCACGACAATTTGAATGGGCATGATTACTTCTCCCGAATGAAGCCTTCTTTAACGTCGCCTACTTCGCGGTGATATGCCTGCTTGATCAATGTTTCTTGGTTCAGTGTGTGCCATGCCGACGATCCCTCGGCGGGGCTTGAACTGCGCGTCCGGCCCACATAGTGCAGCGGGTAACGCTCATGGATGAGTTCGTTGAGCAAGGGACGGACAAAATCCCACGCGCCCATATTTTCTGGTTCTTCCTGTACCCACACCACCATCTCCGCTTTTGGATAGCGATCCAGTATCGGTTTAAGGTCGGCGGCAGGGAACGGATAGATCTGCTCAATGCGAACAATCGCGACAGTCGAGGCTTCTTCGCGCAGGCTGTTGGCGATTAGATCGATGTAGATTTTACCACTGCACAGGATCAGGCGGCGGACTTTGTCGGGGTTTTCGACACGGGCATCGTCGATCACAGGCCGCCAACTACCCTCGGCGAAATCGCGTAATGGCGAGTTGATCAGGCGATTACGCAGCAAACTCTTAGGAGTCATCACGATCAGCGGTAATGGATCACTTTCCAGCAAGGCCGCTTGCCGTCGCAAGAGGTGGAAAAATTGGGCGGCAGTGGTGCAGTTGGCAACCCTCATATTGATTTCGCCAGCAAGTTCAAGGAAGCGTTCCAATCGTGCGCTGGAATGGTCAGGGCCTGCACCTTCGAAGCCATGCGGCAGCAGCAAGACCAGCGATGGAGTCTGTCCCCACTTGGCACGCGCCGACGTGATAAATTCATCGATGATGACTTGTGCGCCGTTGTCGAAGTCGCCGTACTGCGCTTCCCATAATACCAAGCGCCCCGGTTCTTGCACGTTGTAGCCATACTCAAAGCCAAGGGCTGCATTCTCTGACAGTGGGCTGTTATGGATCTCGAAGGCGGCCTTAGCCTGTGGCAAAGCTTGCAGCGGTGTGAATGTCTCGCCCGTTTCGGTATCATGGAAAACGGCATGGCGTTGGTTGAAGGTTCCACGCTCTACGTCTTGTCCGGTCATGCGGATCGCGATCCCATCAGAAAGGATGGTCGCAAAGGCTAATTCTTCGGCAGTCGCCCAATCGATGCTGGGTTCGTCGGGGTTGTTCAGCATTTCGTGGCGGCGCTGTCGGGCTTTCTCCAGTTTGGGATGGAAGTTGAAGCCCGCTGGAATGGTCAACAATCCTTCGTTGAGTTCGCGCAGCCGCTTCATGGTTACGGCACTCTTGGCGCGACGGGCCGTTCCCGGCGGCGGCGGTACAGGTTCGCGTTGATTCAGATCTTTCTCTGGGTTCAGCGACTCGAAGATATGCTGCAAATCGTCCATACGTTCGCGGACCATGCCGTCAGCTTGATCTGCTGTAATTATCCCCCGCTCAATCAGCGTATCGGCCCACCGCTTACGGACGGTTGGCGTACTATGGACTTTCTGATACATCATCGGTTGGGTGAAGGTTGGTTCGTCGCCTTCGTTGTGACCGTAACGCCGATAGCCGATCAGATCGATCAGAAAATCTTTTTGGAATTTGGCGCGATAGGCAAAGGCTAGCCGTGCCACTTCAATACACGCTTCGGGGTCATCGGCGTTAACGTGAACCACCGGGATCTTGAAGCCTTTGGCGAGATCGCTGGCGTATAGGGTACTGCGTCCATCCTGAGCCAGTGTCGTGTAGCCAAGCTGGTTATTGGCAATAATGTGAACGGTGCCGCCTGTCCAGTAACCGGGCAAGCGCGAGAGATTGAGAGTCTCCGCCACGATGCCCTGCCCCGGAAAAGCTGCATCGCCGTGAATGACCAGCGGCAGCGCCCGTGTCGGATCAAATTGTGCCGCGCCGGGGTGATCGGTGCGAGTGCCGACAGCGCGGGTCATGCCCTCGACGACTGGGTTGACAAATTCAAGGTGGCTTGGGTTGGGCGCAATCGAGATCACCAGATCGGTAGAAGTACCATCCATCATGGCGCGGCGTGCGCCCATGTGATACTTCACGTCGCCTGTCCAGCCCAGATCGTCGCGGAACTTGTGAACCTTCCCCGGATCTTTGAATTCAGCCAAAATCTGGATATAGGGTTTATTCAGAATATGCGCCAGCACATTCAGCCGCCCACGATGGGCCATCCCAATCAAGATTGTGTGAATGCCGGACTCGGCTGCCGCCCCGACAATATCATCCATGATCGGGATCATGATGTCTACACCTTCAATCGAGAAGCGGTGCTTGCCGGGGAAGATCCGGTGCAAAAATTGCTCGAATACTTCAACTTGCGTTAACCGTTTGAGCAGCGCTACCGGATCGATTGGATCAGAGGGCGGGCGGAATGTACCCGCTTCTGCCGCCTCACGCAGCCATGCGCGTTCTTCGGGGATACGGATATGGTCGTAGTCGTAGCCGATGGATGAGGCATAGACCTGTCGCAGCAATCGGGTTGTTTCGAGCGCATTCGCGCCGGACTTTGCCAGCGGTCCACCAATGATGTTGGCGGGCAGTTGGCTCAGATCTGTTTCGGACACTCCATGCGTTTTTGGCAGCAACGCAGGATCGCCGGGGGGTTCTGTGCCGAGTGGATCGAGGTGTGCCGCTACATGTCCATAGTCGCGGATCGCCTGTGCGTAGTTGGTGGCGGCGACCACTTTTTCGATCATCGCAAAAGAGGTGGTGGCAGCAGATGCCGTCGGCGTATGTCCGTTTCCCGATGGCAGTGTTTCCGAGGGGGGAGTCCATTGTTCAAAAAAAGCGCGAGTCTGTGCATCTACGGAATTGGGATCTTTCCGGTAGCGATCATACAGTTCCAGAACATAACCAGCGTTGGGACCGTAAAACTTTTCCCAGAGTTGAATCGTCATAAAAGTGTGCAATGAAACTATCACCCAACTATTAGCGATAGAATAATGCACGGCTCCTTTCGTAAGGGATGTACACTTTATTGAAGGATGTTAGATAAGTATCCTTCGCATCAATGATACCTTATCTGCGGTTTGAACGCCTAACGTTTTGAGGGTTAAGGATTTACAAATACCGGGTCAGGCAGGCCTGACCCCTGCATAAAAGCACTTGGAGATAAAGCCTGCAACCCGATTAGGGATTGGTATGCTTCGAGAAGGGTTAAGGATTTAAGCGATGCAAAATCGCCTTTCGATGTGGTTTGCTGGATTTCTCCGCACGGTCAGACGAATACTTTTAGCGTTGATTGTGCTTTTGTTGCTAGCGGTAGGCTATGCTGTGTTTGCGAATTCTGGGCGGCAGTTTGTGGCAGGGATCTTGAAGCGCACCGATGTGAAAAAGGTTTCACTGGTTTGTCCGCTCAAAACCGGGGTAGAGCCTGACGAAGTAGCCATCTGCCAAGACTGTATGTACTATCCGCTGGATAAGACACATAGTTTACCTGCCAGCTATCAGCCGACAGTGGTTCCAACGGGGTTGGCGGGGGGTGGCAGCGTGTTGCCTATTGTCAAAAATAATCTGAGCGCACTATTCGATGAAGCTACCTTGCACGGTTTATCGCCTGTCGTGACTTCTTCTTACCGATCTTACACTGAGCAGTCGTACACCTTTAGCATGTGGATGATCAATGAATGGCAGCGCACTGGCAACTTTGGGCAAGCCCTGTGGAATGCTGGTCAATATTCGGCGTTGCCCGGTCATTCGGAACACCAATTGGGGACAGCGATGGATCTCAATTGTAAAGGCTGTTTCCCTTTTGATCGTCAGGATGTCAGAAATATTGCGCTCTGGAAATTTCTGGCAGAGAACGCCCATCGCTTTGGGTTTGTGATCTCTTACCCCCGTGATGGCGAGGCTCGTACTGGTTATGTCGATGAGCCTTGGCATATCCGCTATGTCGGGGTTGAGTACGCGACAATGCTCTTTGAGCAAGGATACACACAAGGCAACGGCGTTTGTTTACTCAGTCTACTGGACACGGAAAAACGCTACTGATGTACCATGACGACATTCTCAAAATCGCTGGGGATCATATTGAGCATCACATAGGTTCTGAAAAGTACACAACAGCGAAAAAATAACGCACGAGTGTGGTCACATTGCTGACTCACTCGTGCGCTTGGGTTGGTTCAGTGGCCTTCTATTGCTGAAGGCCACTGACTGATCGTTTGCTTACGGGACAAACGTTGGGGCGAGCTTCGGAGCTGGTGGCTCAGTAGGCGGAGGAATGGGCGGCCCAGCGAACCAGTGACCCGCGACGGGTTTGTCATTCGGAATACCGAACACAATACTAATGTCCGCAAAGCCAGTGGTCGGCACGTTCTTGAGGTAGATCAAGCCGTTGGATGGTCGGAACACACCGATACCCACGCTGCCATTATTATTCCAGTCGCCAGCAATCGGTGCATCGCCTGCGACACCGAGCGTTGCAGTGTAGTTGGCAGTCGCGCTGCCGTTGGCTACCGCATTCGTCAGGAAGAAGGTTGCGCTGGACGGACGGTAGACACCGGGGCTGTCTTTGCCATCGTTATTCCAGTCACCAGCGACTGGCATGTCACCGGGGAGACCCAAGACCATCTGGAAGTCGGCAAAGCCGGTGGTCAGATTGTTCTTGAGGTAGATCAGGCCGTTGGACGGACGGAATACGCCGACACCATCTTTGCCATTGTTATTCCAGTCACCCGCCATCGGTAGGTCGCCGGGTGCGCCAAGTGTGAAGGTGTAGACAATTGGTGCGCCGGGGGTGTTGGAGTCCCGCAGGAAGAACTGTGCAGTGCTGGGTCGGAACACGCCAACCGTGTCGATGCCATCACCGTTCCAGTCGCCTACCACTGGCAGATCCGTTGAAGCACCCAGTGCGGTGGTAATGTTCGCACTGCCCGTTGTGTTTGAGTTACGCATGTAGAAGGTTGCAGTTGAAGGACGGAACACACCGATATAGTCGCGCAGATGTGTGACGGCGGGTGCAATGATGATACTGAAGTTCTGGGTTGCATTGGGCAAAGTACCGTTGCTGGCGCGAACGCTGCCTGTGAATGTACCAGCAGTCGTCGGCGTACCAGAGAGTACACCTGTTGTGGTGTTGAGTGTTAGGCCACCGGGCAGCGCGCCCGATGCTACGGCAAAGGTGATTGGAGCCGTACCTGTGGCGGTATAGGTGTGCGTGTAGGCAACACCAACCGTACCACCTGCCGGAGCGGAACTGGTGATGGTCGGGGCAACCGGGGCAGGCGCAATAATGATGCTGAAGTTCTGTGTTGCGTTGGGCAAAGTACCATTGCTAGCGCTGACACTGCCTGTGAACGTACCAGCAGCGGTTGGCGTACCAGAGAGTACACCCGTCGTAGCATTGAGTGTCAGGCCAGTGGGCAACGTACCCGATGCTACGGCAAAGGTGATCGGAGCCGTGCCTGTGGCGGTGTAGTTGTGTGTGTAGATTACGCCAACGGTACCACCCGCCGGAGCCGCACTCGTGATGGTCGGGGCAACCGGAGCAGCGCCGATAATGATACTGAAGTTCTGTGTCGCATCTGGGGCTTGACCATTGGTAACGGTGACGGTGCCGTTAAAGGTTGCAGCCGCTGTTGGTGTACCAGAGATCACGCCTGTCGATGTATCGAGCGTCAAGCCGTCGGGGAGCGCGCCCGCACTGACCGAGAACGTGAAGGGTCCCGTACCCGTTACAACATAGGTATGGGTATAGACGACGTTGACCGAACCGCCTGCTGGTGCAGCGCTAGTGATGGTTGGCGGCACTTTGGTAATGGTAATGTTGAACGGCTGGTAGGCAGTATCAGGCAGGTAACCGTTAGTGGCGTGTACCTGTCCCGTGAAAGTCCCTAACGCAGTTGGCGTTCCGGAGATTACGCCCGTCGTTGGACTGAGCGTCAAGCCGTCAGGCAGTGCGCCCGTATTCACATTGAAAGTGATCGGGGCGGTACCAGTAACGACGTACGTGTGTGTATAAGGCACACCGATCTGTCCAGCCGCCGGAGCCGCACTGGTAATCGCCGCGGGGACCGGAGCCGCGAGAATATCGATGCTGAAGTTTTGAGTTGCGTCTGGCACGACTCCATTAGCAGCCGTAACAGTACCGGTGAAAGTTCCCATTACTGTTGGGGTTCCAGTCACAACGCCAGTTGCATTATCGAGGGTCAAGCCATCGGGCAGTACGCCGGTAGTCACTGTAAAGGTGATCGGAGTTGTGCCGTTGGCGGTAAAGGTGTGATGGTAAGCAATCGTCAAGCGACCACCACTAGGTGGCGCGCTGGTAAAGACAGGCGCAACATCAATGGTCGTCGTCAGCTTTACATCATCCATGCTGATGTTTTCAACTGGGCCAGCAGCGTTGGTTTCATGGAACACAATAGTATGCGCTGCACCGTCGGCATAAGTACTTAGGTCAACCGTCGGGACAGCAGCATAGCCAGCAGCATAGGGTGCGCGGCCTGTTCCATCCAGTGTAAATTTAGTCGTGCCATCGACCTCAACGGTAAAGGTGGTAGTGGTAGCTCCACCATTGCCCCACCACAGGACGAAGTCCAAGTGAACCGTGCCACCATTCGGAATAACGACTGATTGGCTGACGGTGGCATCTTCAATAGAGTTAACGACACCACCGAACCAAGCATAATTGTTACTGCCATTATGGGGGCCAACCATATCCGAGCCATCATGGGCGCACAAACCGGGGCCGCAAAGCGGTTTTCCACCAAATAGCGATGACCCACCCCAGTCGGGCCAAGGCGAACCTTTTTCAAACCCTCCATCTAAAATAATATTTGCGGAACCAGCCAACGCACTACGCGCAGGAGAGAGAACGGCAACGGCAACGAAAAACGCGATAAGAATGTACAGTGCCCTTTTTAACATGGTCACTCCTTTTGAAGATTACGATGTAACGATTGTATTTTCCCATGTTGCAAATTTGTTGATCGGGTTGCTAGCTTAATCGTCAACTATTAACATTAAGATTCAGTCATTCTCGAAAAGCTAGGAAACGGCGAATTCCCAAACCACCAAGCATAGATTGCAACGTAGGAATTCGGTAGAGCCATCAGAAGCATGGCAAACGATTAAAGAAATAGTAGAGAGTCAATGTTTCTTTTCGTATTACGAATTATTTCTTAATTAATAAAAGGTTTGAGGGAGAAGCTAAGACGACTTTGCAGCGGAAAGCGGTTGAGCTAGCGCTGAGTAGGCACATTTTGCGAGGGTAGGGCTTGCAGAACGTTTGAATATTCAGACCACCACTTGCCCGCCGTCAGGTTGCCGGGCGGGCATGGCAACACGATAGCGTGCCTATTGTGCTTTGGAGGTTTTGCGGGGAGTACGCTCGACTGGAGGTTTCTCTCCGATGGGATGATATTCCCACGCCGCGCCGAATTCCTGCTTGGCCTCGGCACGCGAGAGAATACGTAGTTCAGCGTTGTCGTAATTAAAGCTGCCTGCATACGCCCGTTTTTCGTCGAGGGCAGCTTGCGCCGCTTCCTGTGTGTCATATTTTCCAATGACACGCCACATCGTCTCATAGTTGCGGCGGACTGCCACACAATAATATTGAACTTTACTTTTTGCTACCATACTTCACCTCATTTATTGTTGAAACAACCTTTTAGTATATCCTTGCCACTAAAAAGAAAAGCAGTACAAGATTACGCCTCTCGTACTGCTTTATCAATGACAACTTATTCGGCTGGTTTAAAAGCGCTTGCGATTGCCGCTGTAGCCGCTGTTGCTATCTCCACGACGATTGCCACCGCCGGAGTTGTTATCACGACCACCGCCGTAGCCACCGCCGCCACCATAACCGCCGCCGCCGCCACCCGAACGCTCTTCACGTGGACGGGCTTCATTCACTGTCAAAGCGCGATCATCCAGAGTATAGCCATTGAAGCGCTTGATGGCTTCTTGGCTGCCCTCTTCGGTGCTCATTTCGACGAAGCCAAAGCCTTTAGCACGACCCGTTTCGCGATCTGTGATTAGGGAAATGCTGTCGATCGGGCCTGCTTGGGAAAACAACGTGCGGATTTGCTCTTCGGTCGTGTTATACGACAGATTACCAACATACAGTTTCTTGGCCATGGGATACTCCTGAACCTAAAAAAGGATTAATGATAGAGAAGGTAAGTAGAAGTGGTGAAAATGCAGAAATGGCTGAACGTAATGGATAGCAGGAGCACAATTGCAGTCAGACCAAGCCGAGTTTAACACTCTATCAATACCTCCATTATCCCATGATTATGGATTTTTGTATATAGTCAATAATTCAGGGGAGAGGGGTAAGTGGGAAAATCCCTCTCCATTAGGAGAGGGATTAGAGTCAGGAAAACAGGAGTCGATTAGGCTTTCAGATCGAGCTTTTTGAGCACGTCAGGGTTGACCACACTCCGATATTCACCCTTGAACAGCGCGTCAAGCGTTTGATTCGCGATCTGAATGGCGACTTCATCTTGCGCTTCGAGGGTGCTTGCACCGAGGTGCGGTGTATGCAGAATCCCCTTTAGGCCGATCAATGGGTTGCCTGCTTCGGGCGGTTCCTCGCCGTACACGTCGATGCCAGCCCCAGCGATTTTGCCATCCTTGACCGCTTGTGCCAGCGCTGCCTCGTCGATTAACGCGCCGCGTGCCGCATTGATAATGCGTACTGTGGGCTTCATCTTGGCGATACTCTCGGCGTTGATCATGTGCATGTTTTCGTCGGTGACGAGGGCGTGCAACGTGATAAAGTCCGACTTGGCATACAGTTCGTCAAGGGTGACAGGCGTAACACCCATTGCCATCGGCGCTTCGGGGGACACAAACGGATCATAGGCGATCACGGTCATTTCGAAGGCCAGCGCCCGTTTGGCAATCGCCCGCCCAACGCGCCCAAAGCCAATGATGCCGAGTGTCTTACCGCGTAGTTCGCTGCCCATAAAGCTCTTGCGATCCCATTGGCCTTCATGGAGCGAGTTGTAGGCCAGTGGAATGTGACGCACCAATGACAGCATCAAGCCAAAGGCCAATTCCGCGGTAGCGACGGTGTTGCCGTCGGGGGCGTTCATCACCACGATTCCGCGATCTGTAGCGGCATCCAGATCAACGTTGTCTACACCCACGCCGGCCCGTCCTACCAATTTGAGTTTGGGCGCGGCTTCGAGCATAGTGCGGTCAACCTTCGTGGCGCTGCGGATGATCAGTGCGTCCACATTGGGAATCGCCGCTAGCACTTCATCGCGGCTCATTTTCGCTGCCGACTGTACTGTGACATCGGGAGCCGCACTGAGCAGGTTCAGTCCAGCCTTATCGAGATTATCGGGAACCAGAATATGATAGGCCATGCTTATGCCCCTTTGGCGATGAATGCATTAATGCCGTCCAGAAGCTCTTGGATGTCGGAAGGCATGAGGTCGCCCATGTGTGCAATACGCATCGACTTGCCTTTTTGCTTGCCGTAGCCGTCCGAAAGGGTCATGCCGAGAGTCTTGAGATACTTGTTCAAACCGCTGATGTCGATATTGCGGGTATTGGAGATCGTGCTGACCGTCGGTGAATGGTAGCCTTCCTCCGAGAACATCTCGAAGCCGCAGCCTTTGGCCCAAGCGCGAGTCATCTCTGCCATCTTCTCATGGCGAGCGAAACGTGCTTCTAGACCTTCCGCCAAAATGTAATCCATCTGCTTATCGGCGGCGAACATCAATGAGATATTGGGTGTGCTGGGCGTATTGTTCTTCACCATGAATTTTTCTAGCTCGATCAGGTCGAAGTAATAGCCCCGGAATGGTACTTGCTCGGCTCGTGCCAATGCCCGGTCAGAAACCGCACCGAAGGCCAGACCCGGCGGCAACGCCATTGCTTTCTGCGTCGAGGTCAAGACCATATCCAGATCCAGCCCGTCAAAGTCGATCTTATAGCCGCCGAAAATGCTGACCGCATCGACCATGATTAGTGTATCAGGATACTGCTTGATGATTGGAACCATTGCTTCTAGTGGGGTTTTGACTCCAGTGCTGGTTTCGTTCAGCACAATCGCGACGGCATCGTAGGTTTGCTTCTTGAGTTGTTCCTCAAGCTGATCGACCTTGACCGATTTACCCCAGTCCACTTCAATGGTATCGACCTGCTTGCCGTTGGATTTGCTCACATAGGCCCACCGTTCGCTGAACGCACCATTGACAAGGTGCAGCACCTTCTTATCATCGCGGATCAGGTTGCGCGAAGCAGCTTCCCACAGACCTGTACCGGACGACGTAGAGACGTATACTCGCGACTTGGTATAGAATGCCTGACGCAGCTTGGGTTGCAGCCGGGCAAAGAGCGCTTCAAAATCCGATGAGCGGTGTCCGATCATCCATTTGGCCTGCTCATCGAGAATTTCCTTGCGGACTTCAATGGGGCCGGGAATAAAGAGACGGACATGATCTGGCTTATTGGCCTCTGACATTCGGCAATCCTCCTGATTGGACTATAGACAAAACATACATAAAACGCAGAGAAGAGTTCCCATGCGTTAATCGTGGGAGTCGTGTATAAGGTCGCCTGCCGCCGCCAACCGTTCTTTCAGTTCGGCAACCGATTGAGTAGGCGTGGGATCAACTTCATAACACATGGCAACATAATAACTCACATAGTCGCCGTACTGAACACCGCCGAGCATTTGGCTTAGGCGAGTCGTGCCGCGCATTTTGATCGTGTCTACCGCGATCCCCTGCTGTAGATATTGATCTTTGGTGAGCGTCTGACGCATGATGACACGCGGGTGATCGTACTGCGGCGAGGCGAGAATCACAACCGACACTTTGGTCATCAAGGGTCGTGGGAAGATAATACCCGCCGAAGCGTTGTGATTGATCTCCGGCAGTGCATCCCACTGCGCCCACGTTTTGGCGTTCTCGTTAAGCTGCCCTTTCCAACGTCGCGCTACGGGAGCCATGATCCCGCTGCCGTAGATCACTGGAATGCGCCCGATCAACTGTCCAGCTAACCGCTTTGCTGGATTTCTGGCAATTCTGCCGTCGATGCCTAGCAAAGTAATACGACCCCGCACCGCTTCGATGGCATCCACTACATCCACGCTGAGGTCAGGCACTAAGCCTAGCCGATTCACGAGTGCCAACAGCAAGCCGAAGATCCAGCCTAACGCGGCACGAGACTGTCCTTCGTGATCGAAGTGCCAGACGGTTGTGCCATGTGTTTCGGCGTGCTGAGCGAAATCGCCATCTGCGGTCAGGACAAGCAATTGCGCCCCGCGTGCAGTCGCCAATTCAAGGGCGCTCAAGGTTTCCTCGGTGCTGCCCGAACAACTGATCGCGATCACCAACGTCTTCGGCCCATTCACATAGGCTGGGAGTTCGTAGCCGCGATTCACGATAATCGGCACAGTGCAGCTATCCGCAGTCAGCGCCGCTAACAGATCGCCTGCTAATGCCGAACTACCCATTGCCGCGATCACGATGCGTTCCGCTGTATGAAACGACTCCGGTACGGGCAGGATTTGTCCCTGTCCCCAGCCCGCTTCGACCTGATCAGGTAGGCTGTCCAAGTGGCGGCGCATATCGTGCATATCCAATTCGCGGAAACGTACCAGATCGTCAAGTAGCATAGGTCACACCTGTTTGTGATAAATAGTACATAAAAATAGTGTGATTGGCAATGAGGAAAATGTGCAGGGTGTTAAACTGGTAATTTCTCGATGATTGAAATTTGCGCCATATAATAATTCGGTCAAATTTGCTAATTGAAAAACTTCGCTGCAAGCTTGGGGTATTTTGTGGCAGCAGTGGCTTCATCCCAGTCTTCACCCGTT
>JBDTVG010000106.1:0-16991 GCA_040007395.1 Chloroflexota bacterium | reverse complement strand
TTGGCGCTCTGCCTAACTTTCATCCTTGTGGTTGGTAGGTGTCGGGTGACTAGTTATAATGGATATTTTTTAAGTATATGATTATGAAGAAAATGTTAAATACGACGATAACCAGTGGTTTGCCTTAATGCTAGCGTTCGAGGCGATACTGGATGTCTACGCATTATCTCTTAAACTTCCAATGAGGCACAAACTTAGGGCAAACATCAGATCAACAATGGGAAGTTTGCCCTATGCAGAAGCTATTTGAGCACTATTACCCAGCCTGTAGGCGAAAAATTGCCCATTCTGACGGATGCCTCGAAAATCGTTCGGATTGAGACATGGGCGTTGTAAGCCCTTTCGACAAAGAATTTTTGTAGCTGCTCATCCATTGTGCTAGCCTCGCTCGATGCCCGTCAGCGCACCGCGCATCCAGCCCAGCGTATGGGACATCCCTGCGTGCCAAGGTGCGGGACACGTCATTTGCGGTGTGTGGTCAGGGACAATGACTCCATCATAGCCATTGTGATGTAGGATACTTAGCACGCGATACATGTCGGTATCACCCTCGTCAATGAAAACTTCTCGATAATTAGGGACTTTCCCAACCACATTGCGGAGGTGAATATAAGCAATTTTGCGCTGTTTACTATAGTCATCGACAACATCATAAATGTCACCTTCGGTCATTTCGGCAAGGCTTCCGATACAAAACTCCAAAGTGCTACTCGGACTCGGCACCAGATCGAGCAGTTTCTGATAATAGCGAGGTTGGTAGACTAGTCGTGCGGTATGTCGGAGGGTAGGAAGTGGTGGGTCGTCGGGGTGTGCCGCAAGTTTGACTCCTGCTTCTTCGGCAACGGGCAGCAGTTCCGTCAGAAAATATTCCACACGCTGCCATAATTGCTCAGGGGTGACAGTACCGATATTACCCGCAGGCGCATCAGGATCGTATACCATATTCCAGACTGTACCGTTTTCGATGGGCGGTTGTTCAGAGACCTGCTCTGCGCTATAGCCGACTGCATTGGCATCGCCACGAGCCGTTAAGCCTTCTACTCGTCCCCATACCCCAGCTATCGAAAAGTTGTAGCCTATGCATGGAATCCCCGCTTTGCCAACGTGGCGGATGATCGTTTTCAAACCCTCAATCTGCTCTTTTTTGCGTGGGCCATCCAACAGCACATCATACCAGTGCGCCGGATCGAAGTTCTCAATTGCTGCGAGTTCAAGCCCCTCAGCATTGACGGCGGCTTTGAGATCGCGCAGTTCTTCATAGCTCCATAACTTGTCGTGATTGCGTGTGACTCCCCACAACCCCAACCCGCTGCCCGTCGATAGGCTGTCGGAACTTTTAAAGTAATCGACAAGGTGGGCAACGATATGGGTTGCTCCAGATTGCCGTGCAAACCGGAAGTTATCACTGGTCAACATCCAGCGGTAGAGGCCAAGTCCAAGTTTCATTTCTCCATTTCCCCTTATATTTTGCGTTGTTTCAACCAATGCCTTGACTATGCCTCACTTGATGGCTCTGTCGCAAAAACACAGCACGATAGCTATTTCAGTAGAATCTGAATACATCAAGGTGCGGCGGCAAACTTTCTAGGGTCTTATCACAAAGTGAAAGAACTAAGGGCAATACAGTTTTATAACCCCAGTGCACAGCTTGACTGATTAAGGTGACGTTGGACCTCATTATTATGATTATCGTGGGGTCTGTTTAGCAGAGGATAATGCGATGGGTATAATAAGGTAAATAAGCCTGTGGAGATCTAATCATGACCGATAAACAGATTACCTTATCCATTCCAGAAACGCTATTGGAACAGGCGACTTCTGCTCATATCGATATTCAATCGGTTTTACTGGAAGTGCTGGAGTACAAACTGCTCAATCAAGTGCCGCCATTGTTGAATGAGGCCGAACGTGAAGCCTACCTCCTGAGCATTCTTGCATCAGATCGTCAAGAGGAAGCCAAGCAAACGTTGGCACAAGGGCAACGCATTCTTGGTTTGTTTGAGGGGCAAGGTGGTTGGATCTCTGACGATTTCACTGATTCCACTTCCCCATGAACTCTGAGGCGATTTATACCAGTAAGACACTTGATGGTGTCTTCGATTCTTTCCCTTTTTTCTATTTTGCCTAATACTTAAGCACAAACTATTTGGCACGCTGGGAGTAACTCGCAATGACCCTCGTTGTTATGACCCTTGGCTGGATATGTGGTATTGCGTTTGTCTCGCGTTACCCGCAGACCGACGCTGTGTGGCCTGCCTTAGTCATCGGCGGCTTGATTTTGGCTGTTGTGATGCGCGGCAAATTCGGCTTGCAGCAGCTTTCACTAGCAATTCTCGCGGCAGGACTCGGCATGTGGCGCTACAGCAGTATCCAACCCACTTTTACTGAAAACGACCTTGCCACTTATAATAATCACGGTTACGCCGATATGGTAGGCATTGTCATGGAATCGCCAGACGTGCGCGATACCTCAGTACGGTTGAGGGTCGAAATACAATCGATTCGACAGCGTGGGGCAAAGGAACGCACGATTCATGGGCTAACGCTGGTCACTGCCCAGCGCATCATGCTTGCCAGCGACCTAGCAAAATGTCCACAATAGGCTCTTGTGGATCAAGGCTATAGAGGCGACAAGCTGGAGAGTCAGCGACTGAATATCCTGTTCAGTCGCTCACAGGGGGAGCATCACACTAAAGGTGCTACCCACACCAAGTTGGCTTCTCACCTGTATGCCACCCCCATGCTGCTGGACAATCTCCTGTACGATAGCCAACCCTAACCCTGTACCGGGTATTGCGTGATGCTCTTGTGTATTGACACGATAGAACTTTTCAAACAAATGTGGGATGTCTGCTTCGGGAATACCTAAGCCGCTGTCCCTGACTTCTATCATGACTTGAGATTCCTTGGCCTCACCGCCGACTTCAATACTGCCACCTTCTGGCGTATATTTGACGGCATTCGACATCAGGTTTTGCAATACTTGACCCATCTGAAAGGAATCACAGTGAAACGTGACATCGCGGGCGGGCAGATGGCGACTAAGCGCTATGTGCTTTTTCTCTGCTAGGATCAGCGCCAGATCGATGTTTGTCTCCAACAATGCTCGCAACGAAACGGCCTCGATGTGTGTCCCAATGCCTGTTTCAAGCTGGGCCAAGTCTAGCAGATTTGTGATCAGGCTCCGCATATAGTTGGTTTCTAACTCAATCTGATTCAGTTTGTCTATCACACGAGGATCGTTCGTAGATATATAGCGGCGTGCCAGATCTATCGCAAACAAAATTGCGGTCAAGGGGTTCTTAAGATCGTGCGACGCTGTGTTGAGTATCTTATCTTTTAGCAGCGACAAATTCTCGTAATAAATCTGATCCTGTTGACGCAAGCGTTCAATTTCCTGCTTCTGACGATACAGTGTCAGATGAGCGTTTACCCGCGCCACCACTTCTTCCTGTTGCAACGGTTTGGTGATGTAATCCGCTGCCCCCAGTTCAAAACCTCGCACTTTGTCGACGGTTTCTGAGAGCGCCGTCATGAAGACAACGGGTATATCGTGCGTAGTTTCGTTTGCCTTCAACCGTTGGCAAGTTTCAAAACCATCAATACCCGGCATCATGACATCCAACAAGATAATATCAGGGTGGGCATACTCCGCCTGCTCGATAGCGCTTTCTCCATCAGTTGCCACCAGTACCTTATAGCCTGAGCTTTCCAGAAATTCCATCAGGACACCGACATTGGTTGGGATGTCATCCACGATGAGGACGACACCTTTGTATTCACCCATCTGTTCCCTCCCGGTGCTGCTTGATAAACTGACGAAGCTCTTTGACGCGAAAGCTTTGAGCCAATGATTCCAGTTCAGCAGCAAAACCTTTGTATCCGCTCTGTGACAGGCGATTGGCTTGGAGCTGAATACCACGCACATCACCCCGCATCGCCAGATCAAACAACATATTTAGATCAGCTTCCGGCGGTGGCGTGATGCTTTCAGGTACTGCTGGCTCTGGCTGGACTGCTGGTTCCTCAGCGATCCACTCCAATGCTAAATGCTGCCCAAGCAGGTCAATCAATTTCTCAAACCGAAACGGCTTGGGCAGGAACGCATCTGCACCCGCTTCAAAACTGGCCTCCTGATCATGCTCAAACGCACTGGCAGAGACCGCAATAAGCACTGGTTTGGGGTCATGCTGCATCTGCCGCAGCCGCCGCATGGCCTCCAGACCGTCCATAACAGGCATCCGCAAATCCATGAGGATGACGTGAGGCTTGAAATCGACGGTTTCTTTAAGACAATCTTGTCCGTTGACCGCTTCGCGTATCTCGAATCCGAGCGGCACCAGCATATTGGTAAAGACAGCCCGATTATCTGGCTTGTCGTCCACCACCATGATGCGCCGCGTTTCACCGTGATAACCACTCACTTCCTGTTCTACTTGAGTAGTACCGACGAAATTCTCAACAGGGGGTAAGTTCAACTCAAACCAGAACGTACTGCCTTCCGCTATCTGGCTCTTGACTTCGAGCACACTACCCATTAAGGCCACCAGTTGACTGCTGATGGCGAGGCCCAGCCCAGTGCCTTCGATATGGGCACCGGGTGTGTCAAGTTGTTTGAAGGGTTGAAAGATAAGCTGAATTGCGTCCGGGGCAATGCCGATGCCTGTGTCTTCGATTTGGAATCGAATCTTGTCTTCGTGATAGCCAACTTTGAAAATCACACCGCCTCGTTGCGTATATTTGACCGCATTGCCCAAAAGATTCAGAAGGATCTGCCGCAGCCGTGTTTCGTCGCCGGATACGCCCGACGGTAGCTCGGAAAGCTGTTCGTAGCCGAATTTCAAGCCCTTTTGTTCAGCGTTAACCTGAATAACTTCGCAGATGTTGATGAGCATAGCGACCAGATCAAATGCTGCTGTACTGATTTCTAGCCGCTCCGCTTCAATTTTTGAGAAATCAAGGATGTCGTTGATCAGTGTCAACAGGTGGTCGCCACTGCGCCGGATCACGGCGAGGCCCTCGCGTTGTTTCGGCGCAAGTTCTTTGTTCTTTTGTAAAATCTGTACGTAGCCCAGAATCCCGTTCAAAGGCGTGCGGAGTTCGTGGCTCATGGTGGCGAGAAATTCGCTTTTGGTACGATTGGCCTTCTCGGCGCTGGCGGTGGCTTCTTGGAGTTCGAGATTGCGGTGCATATTTTCAACAGCGATCCCCAAAAACGAACCGATGTGCATTAGCAAATTCTCGTCGTGGACATCAAATGTTGTGGAGTCGGCACGGCCAATCACGATTCCTCCGATAGACTTTTGTCTGACCACCATCGGGACCATCACAAAAGTCTGGACCCCCTGCTGCTGGGCTAGGTTTAAGGTATTTATATTGGGGGAGTTGGCGGGTGTCTCATTCTCAACCACCATTAATCTCCCCGCCAGAATTGCCTGACTCGCCAAGGACGTAGAAATTGGTCGTATAACACCGACCTCCACCATAGGCGGTCCGTAGAAGTTCCGATGAAAAACCACTTGAGATTCCTCACCACCCAGCAGCAGAAAAATCGTGATTTGACGGTGATTGAGAATACCCGTAATCGCTTCGGCGGCAATGCCATACATCTCAATCTCGGACGAAGCCATATTAACCTTTTGGCTCATCTCGGTCAGCAGGTTGAGCCGTTGCGCGTAAGACTCGGTAGCGGCAAGAGCGGTTTGCGTCTGCGTATAAAGCTCGTTGCGTTCTTTTTCGATACGCTTCGTATCGGTCACATCACGGATCAAACCTGTATACATAAGGTGACCATTGACATTGACTTCATTGATTGCCAGATGGATCGGGAAGGTTGAGCCATCCTTACGCTGGGCAAATTCCTCTCGCTGCACACCGATAATTTTGGTCTCGTGGGTACTTTTGCGCCGTTGAAGATAGCCGTCGTGCTCACTAGCAGTTTGCGTGGGCATGAGCAGTTTAATATTTTGACCGATAACTTCTTCGACACTGTAACCAAAGATATGCGCGGCAGCGGGGTTAAAGGCGATAATGTGTCCCTCAGCGTCAATACTAATGATCGCATCGGCTGCAATGTCAATGATGGCCCGCAAAATGCTTTCACTCTCGATGAGACGCTGGGCGTAAGACTCGGCCTCGGCAAGGGCAGTTTGCGCTTGGGCATAAAGCGCATCGCGTTCCTTCTCGGTCTCCTTGCGCTCGGTGATGTCGTGGTTAACGGACACAATACTAAACGGCACTCCGTTTTCGTCTTTAAGCAGCGTGACTGATCCCAAAATGTGGCGGATACTGCCGTCTTTGTGGTGCTGGACGACCTCTCCCTGCCACCAACCTTTTTCCTGCAACTCTAATATCCTATGCTCAAGATCCTTGGGGGGCGCAAACTCAGTCCCCAAAATATCCGCAGTAACACTGTGAATGACTTCCTCAGAGAGCCAGCCGTAGATGCGTTCTGAAGCGCGATTCCAGCTTTGGATACGAAACTCTGTATCGGTAACGATAACCGCATCACTCACGTTTTCTTGTAAGCTAGCCTGAAAATGAAGCTGGCGTTCCTGCGCTTTCCGTTCGGTGATGTCGTGAATAAGGGACACGATTTCGATGGGTTTTCCATTGTCGGGGTTTCGGATAATTTTGCTGGTTACTTCAACCCAGACATAGTGACCCACTTTATGGTGTATGCGTTGCGTGAGGGAAAAACTTGAGAGCGTTGAGTTTAGTGCTTGCAGCATAATAGACCGCGATTTGGGGCGATCATCAGGATGTATGATTTCGACGACTAACTTGCCTACCAATTCTTCGGGAGTGTAGCCTGACAGCACGTAGCAGGATGGGGTAACAAAGGTTCGAATACCCTCCGCATCAGATTTGGCGATCACATCTGCGACATTTTCGGCTATCAATCGATAGCGTGTCTCACTCTCACTGAGGCGCTGTGCAGCCGCTTGCGCCTCCACAAGCGCAGTTTGGGTCTGTGAGTAAAGCTGATCGCGTTCTTTTTCGACACGCTTGATGTCGGTAATATCCCTCGATAGACCCACCAAACCGATGATGCGTCCTTCCGAATCTTTAATAGGAACTTTACTTACCGAATACCAACGATCTTGCCCATCGGGGTTGAACTCAATTCGATTTAGGACGGGTTGCCCCGTTTCCACAAGCTGCTGTTCTTCGTCAAAAATAATTTGCGCCAGATCGGGTGGCTTAAAGTCGAAATCTGTTCGACCAAGCGCTTCATTTGGGTCCGCGATGCCTAACTTTTGGGCTTGCGCCCAATTCAACCGTGTAAAGCGCGAAGCTTTATCTTTGAAGTAGAGCGCGTCCGGCAGATTATTCATGATGGCTTCATCGATCTGCCTCCGCTCAATGTCATGCAAGATAAACCAGCGCCCCGCAAAGTGTTCATCGACCATGAGAGGTAACATGCGTAGTTCGTAGTAACGTAATCCCTGATTCTTGTTACTTTCAATGACAATATCTTCACGCGCTTCCGGCATATCGAGGAAGCGCTCAAATAATTTAAACTGGTCGCCCAGTACAACGCTAAGGGGTTGGCCTACGACATCCCGCGAAATTCCAAATACCGATTGCATGGCAAAATTCAGATCGATAACTTTGCGCTCTGGATCAATCGCAATGACCGCATCATGCATATTCTCGAAAATGTAATTTCTAGTCATTCGATATTTGCACCATATTTCACATAGACGCGACAGGGTAGCATTATTACAGTGTACTTGCGATGATATATCTATGCAATTCCAATATCAGGCTTGTTCCAGAGGATATGAACCTCGTCTTGGAATTTCGGGTGGTGGGTTCTGCCCCATTGGATTCGCTTTGATCTCTCGAAGGTAACACATCATCAATGTGAGGCACCGACAAACCGCGTTATCAGATAACGAGAATGGGCAAATTCAGGGTTCACAGTTCAGAGCATCAGAAGACGCTTTTGCGAGGATTTCCAGACGGCTAGGCAAGGTCCGTTACGCAGCCCATTCTCTGGAAATCGGCATCAGTTTAGGTCGGTTCATGTGTTTTAGAGAATCGGTTACACTCAATAGAGACAGCCTGACTAGTAAAGGGAAAAGGTGGACTGTGCCGCGTATCTTCGACAATATAAGTGAACACCTTCTTAAAGCGCTGACGATCACGCTTGAAAATGCGTATCGGGCGGATTTCTGTGTGGGCTATTTCAATTTACGCGGTTGGCGAGACTTACAACCTTATGTTGAACGCTGGCCCGGTGGCGAAGATCATTGCTGCCGCTTGATGATTGGGATGCAGGGTCGCCCCGAAGACGAATTGCGCCAATTGTATAGTTTGTCCAAGGATGGCGATGAAATAGATGCTGGACAGGTCAAGCGACTCACCCGGCAAGCGGCTGAAACATTCCGCCAGCAGCTTATGTTCGGTGCGCCGACCAATGCTGATGAATCAGGGTTACGCAACTTGGCCCACCAACTCCGTGAAGGAAAGTTGGTGGTGAAGCTTTATTTGCGCCGGACGCTGCACGCCAAGCTGTATCTGCTCTATCGTGAGGATTTTCACAGCCCCATCATTTCCTATTTGGGCAGCAGCAATCTCACCTTTTCTGGATTGCAGCATCAAGGCGAACTCAATATCGAGGAAACCGATCCCGATACAGGTCAGAAATTGGCGATCTGGTTTCAGGACCGTTGGGATGACAAATGGTGCATCGACGTTTCTGAGGAACTCGTCAAAGTCATTGAAGAGAGTTGGGCGCGGGAGGACATGCTCAGTCCCTATGCGGTTTATCTCAAGATGGCCTACCATCTCGCACAGGAAGCCCGTGCCGGACTGAGTGAATTTCGTCTTCCTCGCGAATTTTCAGAACGGCTCTTTGATTATCAGGCCGCAGCGGTCAAGATCGCGGCCCATCACCTCAATAAGCGCGGTGGGGTGATGCTGGGTGACGTGGTTGGCTTGGGTAAGACCCTGATGGCAATCACATTGGCCCGTATTTTCCAAGACGACTATTCATTGGACACGCTCATCATTTGCCCCAAGAATCTTGTGCCCATGTGGCAAGACCATGCAGACGAGTTTCGGCTGCTGGCGAAGGTCATGTCCCTCAGCATGGTCACACGCGACCTGCCAAACTTGCGCCGTTATCGCCTAATCGTGATCGATGAAAGCCACAATCTCCGCAATCGGGAGGGGCGCACCTATCGCGCTATTCAAGACTACATCACAGCGAACGAAAGCAAATGTATTTTGCTGTCGGCGACCCCGTATAACAAGAGTTTCAGCGATCTATCGGCTCAGTTGGGCTTGTTCATTGATGAAAAGCGCGATCTCGGTATTCGGCCTGAACGTTATTTGCGGGAAATCGGCGGCGAAGCGGCCTTTGCCGCTAAACATCAAGTGACCGTGCGTTCCCTACAAGCCTTTGAAAAGAGCGAATTTATCGAGGACTGGCGCGAACTGATGCGTCTGTATCTCGTCCGGCGCACCCGCAGCTTTATTCTGGATAACTACACCGAAACCGATCAGGATACTGGACGGCGCTTTTTGCGTCTCAAGAGCGGTGAGCGCTCGTATTTTCCGATGCGTGTGCCGAAGACCGTACAGTTCTCTGTCAATGAGAGCGATCAATATCGCTTGCTGTACTCCGAGGAAGTCGTTGGCCTGATTAACAGTCTGAGCCTGCCTCGCTATGGTTTGGGACAATATGTCGCCGCGAAACAGGCGAAGACGGCAACCGCTGAGGAAAAGAAGCTCATCGAGAATCTTGGGCGTGCGGGGCAGCGGTTGATGGGCTTTTGTCGGACAAACTTATTCAAACGGCTCGAAAGCAGCGGCTCATCCTTTCTCCAGTCCATTGATCGGCATGTGCTGCGGAACTGCATTTTCCTGTACGCTGTCGAGAATGGCCTTGATCTGCCCATCGGGACACTGGACGCGGTGACGCTTGACCCTGAAACCGAGGACGAGGACGAACAAGCCCTGCTCCCCGAACTCGATCTGGAAATTGAGGACAGCCGCGACGTTGAGAAGGCGCTCGATCTGGAAACTAGCAGCACTCATGCGGAATATGCTCAACGGGCCAAGCAAGTCTATGCACTGTTCGCGGGCAAGTACAAAAAACGCTACAAATGGCTTAAGCCGTCGTTCTTCAGTCCGGCGCTCAGGAAGGATTTGGCGGACGATAACGCGCATCTCATTCAGGTGCTCGAACACTGTGGCGAGTGGTCATCTGAGCGCGACAGTAAGCTGCAAGCCCTCATGGATCTGCTGAACTGGCACTCGGATCAAAAGGTGCTGGTATTCTCGCAGTTTGCAGACACGGTTCGCTATCTTGACGGCGAACTCAGCAAACGTGGTATCCAGCGGCTTGGGGCAGCAACTGGACAATTGGATAACCCGACAGCATTGGCATGGCGCTTTAGCCCGGTCAGTAATAGGCGCACGTTGCCGCTAGACGACGAACTCAATGTGCTGATCTCCACCGACGTACTGAGTGAAGGGCAAAACCTTCAGGACTCGGCTATCGTGGTCAACTATGATTTGCCGTGGGCGATCATCCGCTTGGTGCAGCGGGCAGGCCGTGTAGACCGGATCGGTCAGCGGGCCGAACAAATCTACTGCTACTCGTTTCTGCCTGCCGATGGGGTGGAGCAGATTATCCGGCTACGGGCGAGAGTACGGCAGCGCTTAGCCGAAAATGGCGAAGTGGTCGGCTCCGATGAGCGCTTCTTCGAAGACGACGCACTAGCCCAACAGTTACGCGACCTGTACACCGAGAAATCGGGTGTTCTGGATGCGGAGGCCGATAGCGAAGTTGATCTGGCCTCGTATGCCTACCAGATCTGGTTGAACGCGACCAAAGACAATCAGCCCCTCGCTAAAGCGATTGAAGACTTGCCGGATGTTATCTACTCGACCCGGCACTATCAGGGATCGGTGCAATACCCCGAGGGCGTGCTGGTCTACATGAAAACCGCCGATGGGACGGACTCGCTGGCGTGGGTTGACCAGCAGGGGAACAATGTTACCCAGTCGCAGCTTACGATCTTGCGGGCTGCCGCCTGTGAGCCTGATACGGAACCCCAACCCCGACACCCCGATCATCATGAACTGGTGCTCAAGGGGGTCGATATTCTGGTGCAGGAAGAACTGACCGTTGGTGGGCAGCTTGGCAGGCCGTCCAGCGCCCGCTACCGCACGTATGAACGGCTCAAAAAGCATTACGAATACCTGATCAAGACCCAACCGCTGCTGGTTCCCAAGGATCTGGAACGCACCATCGACGATATTTACCGCTATCCGCTGCGTTCTTCCGCAGTAGACACGCTCAATCGCCAGATACGTTCGGGCATCTCGGACGACGATCTGGCTGAACTAGTCATTGCGCTGCGGACAGACGAACGGTTGAGTCTGATTCAAGAAGAAGGCGAACGGCACGAGCCGCATATCCTGTGTTCACTTGGCCTGTTTGCAAGCCCTACTGGGGCTGAGGAATAACACCCATGTCGATCAATAGCCAACAACTCCGCCAACACCTGCAAGCCTTCGACTTCAAGCACCTGTTCACCGAGGAGTTGAACTGGGTCAACCCGACGGGGATCACTATCCCGCCCATTGAACTTGACAAGGTAATGTACACCTTTCGACCCATCGCTGAGTCAGGTGGAATGATCGTGGCGGAATGCCAAGCCTCGGATGGCACTATCCCCGATGATGCCCACCGTAAGAAGATCGATGCTCACGCGACCAAAGTAGCCTTTGAACACATTATCATTTTTACCGACAAGAGCCGGACTATTTCCCGGTGGCGGTGGGTAAAGCACGAAAAAGGCCAACCCGACAAAGTCCGCGAACACATCTATCGGCAGGGTCAAGCGGGCGATCTGCTCATGGAAAAGCTGAGCGAGATTGCCTTCAAGTTGGAAGAGCTAGACGAAGAAGGCAAAGTCTCGATTGCGATGGTGACAAGCCGCGTGGCACGGGCTTTTGATGTCGAGAAAGTTACCAAGAAGTTTTTTGTGCAGTTCCAGAAGGAACACGATGCCTTCCTCGAATTCCTCAAAGGGATACAGGATATTCAGGGGCGCGATTGGTATGCCTCGGTGATGCTCAATCGGCTGATGTTCCTGTATTTTGTGCAGAAAAAAGGCTTCCTCAACGGCGATCAAAACTATCTGCAAACGAAATTAGCCGAGTCGCAAACACGCGGTCAAGATCGGTTCTATCGCGACTTCCTGCTGATCCTGTTCTTTGAAGGCTTGGCGAGTGAAGAACGCACCGACGCAGTGAGAGCGCTGCTAGGCAATGTCCCTTATCTAAACGGCGGGCTTTTCCTGCCGCACCAGATCGAAGAGGCCAACAGCAATATCCAGCTTGAAGATAAGGCATTTGAGCGACTCTTCAAGTTTTTCGATGCTTGGGATTGGCATCTGGATGATCGTCCGCTGCACAACGATGGCGAGATCAACCCGGATGTACTCGGCTATATTTTCGAGAAGTACATCAACCAGAAGCAGATGGGGGCGTACTACACCAAAGAGGACATCACCGACTACATCTGCAAAAACACGATCCTGCCCTTCTTACTGGACAAAATCGATCTGAATGTGGCGCAGGAAATCGGCAGCATCGACCTGTACATCTATGAGGCGGTCAGCAACGAGGACCACCTGCCCACCGAAACCGAACGCGAATACACGGCCCGCCGCAAACGCTACGACCAGATCATTGCCGACTTCGCCGCCGGAAAAATCAGCACGGTCAACGATCTGATTACCTACAATCTCGACATTCGCGCTTTTGTCGAGGACTGGCTGCGGCGGCTGGATGCGCCGATTATGCTGCGACGGTTTTACCAAGCGTTGACCGAACTCACCGTGCTTGACCCGACCTGTGGCAGCGGCGCATTTCTGTTCGCGGCTATGAATATCCTTGAACCCCTGTACGATGGTTGCCTGAAAAAGATGAAGGAGTTCCTTGCTGATCCCAAAATAGCTTTCCAGTTCAATGACTTCAAAACCGAGCTTGAGCGGGTAGACCAGCACCCCAATCGCCACTACTTTGTTTTCAAAAGCATCATTATCAACAACCTGTACGGCGTGGACATCATGGATGAGGCCATCGAAATCTGTAAGCTGCGCCTTTTCCTGAAACTAGTCTCTCAGATAGACGATGTTCGACGTATTGAGCCGTTACCCGATATTGACTTCAACATTCGAGCCGGGAATACGCTGGTCGGATTTGCGACCAAGAATGAAATTGAATACGATCTGTTTGCACGGTCTACCTTGCCAAGAATCGAAGTTATGGCGGGGACACTGAAGGACTTTCGTAAAGAGCAACTTCGCTTTGATGTTGGTGCGTCAAGGCTAAAAACACTTAAAGCAAGTGTTCGTCAAGTTTCAACCGAGATTTCCACTATACTTGATAAAGCACTGATGACCCAGTACGGATTGGATAACCCAGATGCTTTTCGCAAAAGCCACAAACCATTTCATTGGTATGCGGAGTTCAACCGTGTGATGGAGGACGGTGGGTTTGATGTGATCGTGGGCAATCCACCGTATGTAGAGTACAGCAAGGTTAGGAAAGAATACACGATTAGGGAGTATGAGACAGAGAGTTGTGGAAACCTATATGCTAATGTAATGGAGCGCTCGTTAAGGCTTATGAGTAGTACAGGACGGTTCAGTATGATCGTTCCTGTTGCCAGTGTTTGCTCCGAACGGGCTTTATCATTGCGTCAAGTTTTTTCCAAAAATGCAAGTATCGCTGTTTCTTCCTATGATACATCTCCCTCGCGTTTATTTGATGTAGATCAACGTTTGTCTATATGGATCTGTTGGAAAAATAGTGCCAAGAGTATATGGGTTACAAAGTATCATCACTGGTTGGCAAACGAACGAATAAGCTTATTCAACCGACTGGAATATACCAATTGTATCCAAAGCGAATTGAATAGTTTTGGAAAAATAGCGCAACAGATAGGCGGCGCAATACTTCAGAAGTTATACGAGCATTCCCGCACAATCAAGCGTATCCGTTCGGCGAAACCAACACGAGACTTTGTGTTTTATCAAGAAGCTAGCAGATATTGGGTAAAATGCGCGATAGGGTTGCCATTTTATGAAAAAAATGGGGTAGTACAACCTCTAGCACATGGTAGATACCTTTATTGGGATGAAAGTGGTCACTCAAAAGCAGCCTACGCACTTCTAAATTCTTCATTGTTCTATTTCTATTTTGCTACTTGGTCTGATGGATTTCATCTAAGTGAATATACAATTAGCTCATTTCCAATTGCGAAACATATACTATCTGACAAAATATTAAGTGATTTGGGGGCCAAACTAGACACCCAAATAAAGGCAAACGCAGTACGAAAAGTAATTCATACCAATCAAGGTCAAACAATTCGATATGACGAATATCAGCAAGCAAAATCCAAGCCTATCATTGACGAGATTGACCGTGTGCTGGCGCAGCATTACGGCTTCACCGACGAGGAGCTAGACTTCATCATCAACTACGACATCAAGTATCGCATGGGCAAGGATGCTGATGAAGGCGGCGACGAGGCGTAGATGACCGGATCGCAGCGGCGCAGGCGGCGTATCGCGGTGTCGAGCGAGGGCTGGTCAAGTGAGTTCCCCATGCCGGACAGGGCAAGCCCAGTCCCTACCGCAATGCGGGTTTCGCAGGGACAATGCTTGCGTTGTCCACCGCCAGTGTCGGAGTCGGTCAAAGTTGCGGCGCAGAATGCGTATCCGGGAGAGTAGCCATGCTTGAGGAATTTGCGATTGTTGCGTTAACGCTTGACCTGCCCGATTATGGCCTTAAAGCAGGCGATACAGGCACAGTGGTCGATGTCGTTCAAAGTGGCAAAGCCTATATCGTCGAGTTTATGACGATCCTAGGCAAAACGCTAGTGGTAGCCGAAGTCTCGCCTGATCAAATTCGGCGGGTTGAACAAGATGAGATCACGAATGCGCGGCAAGTTGTTACGTCGCACTGAGTCCGTGTATTGGCGTTGATAACGGTTTTATTGGTAACTACTCAGCCGCATGTTTGGAAATGCAAATTTCAGGGTAAGCAGTGACTCCCAATATTAGAAATGCGTTAAGCGGGTTCAGTCCTGGTCGGCGTGTCTGCTACACTTGCCAAACTGAGGGTAAAAAACTATCCTGTAGAATTCAAGCTGGGTAACGAGGGAGGTCGTGATGGCTAAACGGAGGATGGATGAACGAATCTCGCGATGGGAGGAGTTCTATCAGGCAACTGAGGGCGATCCCCCATGCGATACCCTAGTGAAAGCGCTGGACTTGTTCGCCAGCGAAACAGTTTCGTCTGGCGGCCTGTTCGCCGTCGATCTTGGCTGCGGTTCGGGAATCGATAGTCTGGAACTACTCCGACGGGGTTGGCGTGTTCTGGCTGTTGATAGCCAGCCGGAAGCTATCCAGCGCTTACGCGCTCGCCTGCAACCTGAGCAAGTTGCTAGGCTTGAAACGCAGATCGCATCCTTTGAGGATCTCGTGCTACCCCAAGCCGACCTGGTTAACGCAAGTTTCAGCGTTCCGTATTGTGCTCCGCACGGCTTTGACCTGTTCTGGAGCAAGATCGTCATGTCAATACGCGCTGGCGGGCGATTTGCCGGGCAATTCTTTGGCCTTCATGACGGTTGGGCACATGACCCGACGATGACCTTCCACTCGCAAGAGGAAGTCAAGAAGTTGTTGAGCCAGTTCAACATCGAAACATTTGACGAGATTGAGGAAGAGGGCAAAACTTCGCTGGGGCAGGATAAGTATTGGCATATATTTCACGTCGTTGCCCGCAAGGCAGCTTAAGTCTCACCATGTTCGCCCTAGGAAGCCACCGCCCTTAGGCGTGGAAGCATCCTACCTCACATCCAAGTTTTGCCGTCATTGATACCTCAGGCTGTCTTGCCGTCCCATCCGTGCAAGTTGGGCGACTGCTCAGAGCATCATAGACCTGAGCAGTCACTTTTATTGAAAGGGTGACATTGTGACAAGTATCCGAATTATTGCCCCACCTGCTGGGGAGGCACCTGAAGAAATTCGCAAAGCGTGGGTAGGAGTAGTTCTTCCCCTCCGTCCTGGAAAATATAGTCAGCAGATTAAGACACCCAGAGTCGGTGTCTTAACGGGACCTAAAACACCCTTGGGTTATATACTGGCGGCGCTCTTTGGAAAACATCCCAAGCGATCAAGTTGTCTAGTTTCTGCGACAACCGCCGTTGAAATACTGGCCCAGAACGAGCCTGCTGCGGCCCTGTGGTGGCGCGAAAACACGCCCCATCTACTGAATTCGAAAAAGTGGTGGCTTTCCTTTGAAGCGGAGGTCTGCGAAGAGATACCCTGAACCGCGAAGCATAGCGTTTGCTCTATACAGTTAATCTATAGCCTCACGCCATCATTGGCTATTTTGCCCGCTTCAATATAGCGGCGGGGCATTGCCAAGCTATTCCAGCCACCCGCTTCCTGCAAGGCAAAAGGGTCTGTACCTTGGCTAGCGGCACGAGTTGCCCAATAATGGCGGCAATCGTGTGGCATCAGTCGCCAACCCCCTCCGCTGCGCACCATATAGCGCAGTCCGTTAAATACCTCGCGCAACGCGTAATCTCGCTGCGGTGCGTCTTCTTTCATCAACGTCAAATACGGCGCTACAAAGGCCCATTCATCATCACTTACATCGCTTGGATAATTCTTGCGTTCCATGTTCTTACCGTTCACTTCTTGGCTATTTCTCGCTATTGTTTAGACGCTTTCTACCCTCCATCTATTTCATAAGTGCATAACACGTTCTAGAACTTATCGCCTGTGACCTGGCGGGTAAATCGGGCAGCCAAACGACGTTTATCCAATTGACTGCTGATGGTAAACAGGCCACTCTCGAAAATCCCAACTCAGAGAGATTACCGGGAGTCCTAGTAGGGGAGCGCAAAAGAAATGAGCAAGAAAAGGGTACTATAAAAGGACGAA